>CAMUHN010000011.1 GCA_947088675.1 uncultured Roseburia sp. | reverse complement strand
TCTAAGGGTTTATAGGTATCCCTCGAACAACCTAAATACATTATACAAGGAGAATGAAAATGTATAGATTAAAGCATGGAATTAACAATGATTTTATGGTAGGATGGGATTTAGAAACAGGAGAGCATGGAATGTTTACACATACCGTGCAGGAAGCGGTTTTTTTGACAGAAGAAGATGCATGGAACTATATGGATCTGTTAGAGCGCAAGGGCAATGATATTAGCAAATTGGAAGTTGAGGAATTATAAAAAGGCAACTCATGCTAACTTGAACAATAGATTTTGAGATGATTATTTTAATAAAATTGCAGTACATAATAATAAAAATTATTTGCAAATTTACATAAAATATACAGAAACAATGTTTTTTGCCGGAAATCCGTTGTTTTCAGTTACGAAAATATTAACAAAAATCGGTTTTTTATATTCCACAACCCCAAACGCTTATGTTATAATAAAAAAAGATTTTGAAAGGGAATACATGAGAAAATGCAAACTCGGATATTAAAATTTCGTCATAATGTAATGGGAATATTTTCAATTTCCGCATTTGAGAATATCAGGGGCGGGATTAACAAAGACTGCAAGGATGTATATTTTGTGCGTGCGCTGGGCAGAAACGATACCATTGAAAATCAGGTTGCACAGATGGATCAGGCGCTCGGAACATCTATGCAGACCGGCAGATGCTGCTACAGACGTATTTCAGCGCTGCCGGAAATGAAATCGGCCGGGGACACGGAATATTATCAGAACAGTTACAGCGAATGGCACAAGAGCGGCAAAACCAGCGCCGTTACGAAAAGAACAGAGGGACAGCCGGATTTTTGCGCTGTTTTGGGGAAAGCGTGCGCCGATGTGCTGGTGCAGTGGATGAGCGGCGCCGCGGCAAATGAAACGGCAGAAAAAAATTTTATCATTAAAATACTTTTCTGGTTTGACTGGATTACAGACGGGTTGCTCGCGCAGTGGAATGAACGCCTTTCCGTAAAGATTGCGGCCGAAAACATTACAGGAAAGCAGGAATATCTGTTCTTTTATTTTCTGACGCTGCTCGGATTCGATGTGCTGCTGCTACAGACGCAGGCTGATCTGGATGCTGATTTAAAGAGGCTTGGACTGTCAAAAGAGTTTGTGCTGGGAGAATTTGGAGCGTGTGTGCTGCCGGCGGGATGGCAGATCGAAAACTCTGAGCGCAGGCCGATACGCGTAGACGTCCGACATCCGAAACGGGAACAGAAAGCAAGACAAAAGGCAGTACAGGAAGCGGGATTGCATTCCTCAGAGACGCGTTCCTCTTCCGGGCGCAGCCAGGCGTCGTCGGGCCGCAGTTCCGTCATGACTTCGGGGAGCCAGTGGCCGTCTTCTTCCGGGGTATCGGGGGCGGGCAACCGCAGGCCGTCTTCTTCCGGGGTATCGGGGGCGGGCAGCCGCAGGCCGTCTTCTTCCGGAAGTATGAGATCTTCCGGTGTGTCGGGAGCACCGGCCGGATCGCTGTCAGGAAGAAGAGAACTTTCATTTGAGGAACTCGCGCAGCTTGCCTCCTCTGTCGTTATGATTGCAATACGCGATAAAAAAGGCGAGGTTATGGGCACCGGTTCCGGGATCATGGTCGGAGAAGAGGGTTACATACTGACAAACAACCATGTTACCGGCGGGGGGTACTCCTATTCCGTCCGGATTGAGGACGACGAGAATATTTACGATACGGATGAACTGATTAAATATAATTCCGTTTTGGATCTTGCGGTGATCCGCATTCCGCGGCGGCTTCATCCGCTTCCCATCTACCGCGGAAAAGAACCGTTGGTGCGCGGGCAGAAAGTAGTCGCCATCGGCAGTCCGCTCGGATTTTTTAATTCGGTTTCCGATGGAATTATATCCGGCTTCCGCACAATCGACACGGTGGATATGATACAGTTTACCGCGCCCACATCGCCGGGCAGTTCGGGAGGAGCGCTGCTGAATATGTACGGCGAAGTCATAGGAATCAGTACTGCAGGGATTGAAAGCGCGCAGAATATCAATCTGGCGATGGGATACGAATGTATCAATATGTTTGTCGGAGGATTTACAGGATGCAGAAAAAATTAAAAATATCATTTAACTCGCCGATTATTCTCGGCTTTACCGTAATCTGTTTTGCAGCTTATCTGTTAAACGCTATAACAAAAGGAATGACAAATAATCTGGTTTTCAGCGTATATCGTTCCAATCCGGTAAATCCGTTTTTCTATGTGCGCCTGATCGGCCATGTATTTGGCCATGCCAACTGGGATCATTTTCTGGGCAATATCATGATGATTCTTGTGATTGGCCCGCTTCTGGAAGAAAAGTACGGCTCTTCCAATATGCTGTTTGTGATACTGGCCACGGCTATTGTCACAGGGCTTGCGCATATTCTGCTGTTTCCGCATGTACAGCTGCTTGGCGCCAGCGGCATTGTGTTTGCGCTGATTTTGCTCTCCTCATTTACCAGTATCAGAGAGGGATCCATACCGCTTACATTTATTCTGATTACGGTGATCTATATTGGCGGACAGATCTACAACGGGCTGTTTGTAACAGACAATATCTCAAATCTGACGCATATTCTGGGCGGGTTTGTAGGATCAGGCCTGGGGTATGTTATGAATAAAAATAAAATGAACAGGTATTAGAATGTACGAACACAAAAAAATTCAGCAATTAAACGACTTTTTTCTAAACTACAGCGCCAGGCATGACAAAGGGATCTATTTTTACCGGATCAATGGGTATAATGAGCAGATTCATGCATTTGTACGCGCCTATTTCGAGAAAGCGCGCACAAGCGGCGTTGCCATAACAGGAAAACTGCCCAATCCAAATGAGAAACAGCTTTCCTATTACAATGAGATGATGGGACAGGATTTTGTGTCTCAATCCGCTTTTTTTCAGGAAAAGCTTGCAAAGTGGCTGCCGCGTATGAGCAGAAGCCAGAGAGTGAAAATGGCCGACTCGATCTATGATTGTCTTACGGTTTTAAAACAGATGGGCAAAAACGACAATATGCTAAAAAATGCCTACATCAAATTTATGTGCTGGCTTTACTACAAATTTGAACCGATTGTAAATCGCCTGGGAATGGAGGAAGTTCCCAAAATACTTTATGAGGGCGAGATCGGGAATTATGAGCTTCTGATGTTTTCCGTGCTGGCCGGGTGCGGCTGTGATATTGTGCTGCTGCAGTATCACGGGGATGAGAATTATAAAAAACTGGACGATAAAGATTACTATTCGGATAATCTGAACCTTGATCATTTAGAAGCGTTTCCGCCCGATTTTTCACTGGAAAAGATTATGCAGGAGATTCGGGAAGAAAAGGACAACGAGCGTCTCTATGGGCCGCGCGCTGCGATCGCGCCCTGTACAAATGTCTGGATTGATGGAAAAGGACTGGAAGACTGTAAAAAGAGTGTTCCTGAGAGAGGAAAAGACACCAGATTTTATTATAATTGTTTTATCTGTATTTATGGGGCAGAGGATAAACTGACTTATCTGAATGAACTTTATCAGCTGCAGCTGGAATTAAAGAATCAAAAAAGAAAAATACTTATTGTAGAGGCAAGAATGGCCGAACCGACTACGGAAGAGATCGGCGCCATAAAGCGCCGAAGCTACCAGACACGCGATCAGATGCTTGCGGATATCTCTCAGAATATAAGATTCGCTTCCAACAATGAGCTGCAGCGCCTGATGCATCAGACATTTTTGGATGTGATGCTGGAGGAGGCAAAACTTCCGGATATGAATCTGAATAAGCTGACCAACCGGGCCGTCTATCTGCTCTGCTGGATGAAGCGCTACCAGTCCGGGCTGTTTGCGGGCTGGCAGATGCCTGCCGTCGCGTGTTTTCTGTATTTCGGGGCATGCGGGGGCAATAAGGAAGCGCTGTTTTTAAAATGGCTTTCACGGCTTCCGGTAGACGTTATGATATTTGTACCGAATTTAAATGATAAGTGCGTCTTAAAAGACAGCAGACTCTATGAGATACATTACCAGGATTCCATGTCGGTTACGCATTTTCCGAGCGAAAACACCAGGCTTCATATGGGCACCACCGCATATCACGCGGAGCGGGAACTTGACAATATGATGTACCAGGATTCCGGGATCTACCGCAACAGGCAGTATGAAAAAGCGATTTCCGTAACATTACGGACGATGTATGAGGAAATTGCAATCCTCTGGGATCAGGAGCCAAAATACCGTCCGAACTTCAGCACGGTGGAGGATATTGTGAATATCCCGGTTATTTTTTCCAAAATATCGGGCGTAAAAGACAGAAATATGCCGCAGTACTGGTCGCAGATCAAAGCGCTTCTGACGCCGGACACATATATGATAAAAAATGTTCCGTATATCAGTTCCGAAGCGCCAAACCCGATGCGCTCCCATGCAGCCGAATTTTTTAAAAACGGGAAAATACAGCGCGCCAGGATCAAAGGTCATCCACAGTATCCCTACGGCGTGCTGCGTGATGAAGTACAGGATCACATATTAAACAAACTGCAGCTGTTGATAGACCAGAAAAGCATTCGCGGTACGTTTCAAAACGGTATGGAATATACCATTGTGGCGACGGTCTTAAATCTGCCCAAAGAGATTGTGCGCCTGATTCAACAGTTTGATTTTACCAGAAAAAATCCGAAATTAATCTATATCAATACGACAGAACAGGTGATTTCCCTGGAAGACAGTATTATAGCAGCATTTTTAAATCTGATTGGGTTCGACGTCGTCTTTTTTGTTCCGACCGGTTATCAGACTGTTGAAAAATATTACGACCGGGAGATTATGGAGGAACATCAGATCGGCGACTATGTCTATGACCTGCATGTCCCCGATTTCAGGCTGGTTTCCGGAAGCAGGCAAAGAGGCGGGCAGGAGCATGCCTCGCTGTGGGATAAAATATTTAAACGAAATGGAGGATAAAACAAATGGGATTGGATTTCAGCAGGACGGCCTCGCCGACAGTGGCGGAGAGCCCGGCGGCATCGGCACAGAATGAGGTAATGGTGGTTGAAAAGTACGATATCGTATCCGACCGCGAACAGATGAATACACAGCTTGTCGGTTCCGAGGAGGTGGATGCGTTAGTAAGCACCATAGAAATTGACAATTTAGAGAGTATCGTTACATTCGGCGCGAAAGCGGCCGAGGAAATTTCCAAAGCATCGGACGTCGTGTTAAACGGCATGAGTATGTCGCAGATTGACGAGTCCAGTGAAATGTTAAACACACTTGCAAAAGTGATGGAGAAGTTTGATATTGACGAACTGAAAGAGAACCCGTCTCTTTTTGGAAAGCTGTTTGGAAATCTTCGCAAGCAGCTGGACAAAATTTTAAGCAAATATCATACCATGGGTGAGGAAGTGGACAAAATTTATGTCCAGTTAAAGCAGTATGAGACAGAAATCAAACAGTCAAACAGAAAGCTGGATCAGATGTTTGACGCCAATGTGGGCTATTATCATGAGCTTGTAAAATACATTCTGGCGGGTGAACAAGGCTGCAAAGAACTGGAGGACTATATTGCGCAGCGGCAGTCTGATCTGCAGACAACGGGCGATAACTCAATTCAGTTTGAAATCAACTCCCTGCAGCAGGCGCTGATGATGTTAGAGCAGCGGACCCAGGATTTAAGAACGGCGGAGAGCGTCGCGATGCAGTCGATTCCGATGATCAAGACAATGGAATTTTCCAATATGAATCTGGTCAGGAAGATCAATTCCGCATTTATTATCACGCTTCCTGTATTTAAACAGGCGCTTGCTCAGGCAATCATGTTAAAGCGACAGCGCATCCAGGCGGAAGCAATGAGCGCGCTTGACGAAAAGACAAACGAGCTTCTGATCAAAAATGCGCAGAATACAGTTGAACAGTCCAAAATGACTGCAAGGATGGCATCCGGCAGTTCGATCCGGATTGAGACATTGGAAACAACCTGGCGGACGATCGTCAATGGAATTGACGAGACAAAACGCATTCAGGAAAATGCAAAGAAACAGCGTATCGAGGATCAGGCAAGACTTGAAAATATCAAGGCTGAATTCAACAAAATGTATCATATGCCGGACAAAGTTAACAGTTGAACCCGCAGTGTGCGGAACTTCAATTGATATAAAAGAAAAGGGAGGAACAAAAAATGCCAATTAATTTATCAAAAGGACAGAAAGTAGACCTGACAAAAGGGAATCCGGGACTGAAAAGTATTTTAGTCGGTCTTGGGTGGGATGTAAACCAGTTCGATTCGGGAGCGGACTTCGACCTTGACGCTGCAGCGTTTATGCTGGGACAGAACGGGTTATGCCCGACAGAGAAAGAGTTCGTGTTCTACAGCAATTTGGAGCATCCGAGCGGCGGCGTAAAGCATATGGGCGACAACTTGACAGGGGAAGGAGAAGGCGACGATGAGCAGATCAAAATAGACCTTTCCAAAATTCCGGACAGCATCCAGAAGATTGCGTTTACTGTAACGATTTATGAGGCGGACACAAGGCGTCAGAATTTCGGGCAGGTATCGAATGCCTACATCCATATTATTGACGAGACGAGCGGCAGGGAGCTGATCCGCTATGATCTTGGCGAAGATTTTTCCATAGAGACTGCCGTAGTTGTCGGCGAGCTTTACAGGCATAACGGCGAGTGGAAATTTAATGCGATCGGCAGCGGTTTCCAGGGCGGCCTTGCGGCGCTTTGCGGCCACTATGGGATTGAAGTCGCATAAAAATGTGAATATTTCACATACTAATATTTGGAGGACTTAAAGATGTCAGTAAGTTTACAAAAAGGACAGAAAGTCAGCTTGACGAAAGACAATGCAGGACTTTCGAAAGTTATCATCGGCCTCGGCTGGGACGAGGTAAAGCAGAAAAAAGGGTTTTTTGCTCCAAAGCCGGCGCCCATTGACTGTGATGCCTCGGCATTGCTGCTGCAGGGCGGAAAACTGATGCAGAAAGAGGATATTGTCTATTTCGGAAATCTGTCGCATATGTCCGGAACAGTCCAGCATATGGGCGACAATCTGACCGGCGCAGGGGAAGGCGATGACGAGCAGATTATTGTTGAACTCTCCCGTGTGCCGCAGGAGTATGACAGGATTGTAATTGTTGTCAACATCTACGACTGCGTCAAGAGAAAACAGCATTTCGGATTGATCGAAAATGCTTTCATCCGGATTGTCGACGGCAGGAACAATACGGAACTGTTAAAGTATAATCTGAGTGAAGATTATGCCGGAATGACAGCAGTGATTTTCGGTGAAGTTTACAGGCATAACGGCGAATGGAAATTTAATGCGATCGGGCAGGGAACAAATGATCCGGGCCTTGGGCAGCTTGCGAACCGTTATATCGGCTAGATGGGAGGACAAAATGGAGTTTAAAGGCTTAAGCGACCAGGAAGTCGCTTCGTCCAGACAAAAACACGGAGCCAATACAATACCGGATTCGGAACCTACCACATTCTGGCAGGAATTTAAAGAAACGTTTGGCGATCCGATGATCAGGATACTCCTTGTCATCGCGGCGCTTATGATTGTAATGTTCTTTTTCGGCTATGCGGATATCTATGAGCCGCTCGGCACGATCGTCGCTGTTCTGATTGTGGCTTTTGTTTCGGCAAAAACGGGAGTTGCAAGCGATACCAAGTACCGGGAGCTCAAAGACAGTACAAAAAAAGACCAGTGTAAGGTATACCGCAACGGTGAAATTACCGTGATTGACGTTGATGATGTTGTTGTCGGAGATAAGGTGCTGCTGCAGTCGGGCGATAAGATACCGGCGGATGGCATTTTAGTGTATGGGGATTTAAGAGTAGACAATTCCGCGTTAAACGGTGAGGCGGAAGAATGCAAAAAAACGGCTGCTTCGTCCGATACACAGCTTGCCGACGATATTACCGGAGATACGTTTGTGGACAGTTATTCGCTGTTTCGCGGCGCTGTCGTTTTTGACGGCGAGGGCGTACTGGACGTGCGCAAGGTCGGTTTAAAGACAATGATGGGCAAGATGGCCGAGGAAATGCAGGAAGAAGAGCCGGATTCTCCGCTGAAAGTTAAGCTGAGTATTCTGGCGAAACAGATTTCTACGTTCGGCTATATCGGCGCGATCGTAATTGCCGTTCTGTATCTGGTGCATTTTGTGATTGTTGCCGGCGGCGTTGGCGATTTCTTTGCACTGGGTATGAAAGATGTGATACAAAAAATTGTCGAGGCCGTATCGCTTGCCGTTGTTATTATTGTCTGCGCTGTGCCGGAGGGGCTTCCGCTCATGATCTCCCTCGTTCTGATGCAGAATACAAGCAAGATGTTAGATCATAACGTACTTGTGCGTAAAGCAGAAGGAATTGAGACGGCGGGCTCGTTAAATATTCTGTTCAGCGATAAAACCGGAACGATTACAAAAGGCATGCTTGAGGTTGTCGATTTCTTTACGGCTGACGGCAATTCCATCCCGCTTGCAGACCTGGAGAAGCACACGAAAGTCAAACGTCTTGTCAATCTTGCAATCGGTAAAAATACGCAGTCCATGTATGACGCGGACCATCGTGTCATCGGCGGAAACGCTACCGATCAGGCAATGATGAAATTTCTTGGCGAGAACACGTTCCATGCGCTTGCGGAAGATAAAAACTGCGTGATCACAAAGAGCCAGGGATTTAATTCCACCAACAAATTCAGCCAGGCAAGAATAGACAGCGAGGGCAAGACATTTTATAAAGGCGCGCCGGAGCGTCTG
Organism: uncultured Roseburia sp.; assembly: GCA_947088675.1. Lineage (GTDB taxonomy): Bacteria > Bacillota > Clostridia > Lachnospirales > Lachnospiraceae > Roseburia. The sequence goes on along the minus strand of CAMUHN010000011.1, from coordinate 49,982 downwards.
CTTGGCGCATCCACAAAATATCTCGATGGAGACGGGAATATTAAGACGATCGACAAAGCGGCGCTTGACAAAAAGATTGACGCGCTTGCCGAAAAAGCAATGCGTGTGCTTGCTTTTGGCTATTCGGAGCAGGCGATGACGGAAAACAAGATCAACGATGACGTTGTTATTATCGGTCTTGTAGGCATCCGCGACGATGTCCGGGCAGAGGCCAAAGACGCAATAGCAGAAGTGCAGAAAGCCGGTATCCAGGTCGTTATGATTACAGGCGACCGTCTCGAAACGGCAGTTGCGATAGCAAAGGATGCGGGCCTTTTAAAGACAAATTCCGACCGGGCTATCTCATCTGCAGAATTAAACGCAATGTCGGATGACGAGGTAAAGAGGATTATTCCGAATATCCGTGTGATTGCAAGAGCGCTCCCGACCGATAAATCTCGTATGGTACGTCTCTGCCAGGAGATGAATCTCGTCGTCGGTATGACAGGCGACGGAGTCAACGATTCTCCGGCATTAAAGAGAGCGGATGTGGGCTTTGCAATGGGAAGCGGCACGGAGGCGGCCAAAGAAGCCGGAAAAATCGTAATTTTGGATGACAATTTCAAATCGATCAAAGACGCGATCTGGTACGGCAGAACAATTTATCATAATATTTTAAAGTTTTGTAAATTCCAGCTTGTCATCAATGTAACAGCCGTGGTTGTCAGCGCAATCGCTCCGTTTTTCGGCGTGGAAGAGCCTTTAAAAGTAACGCACCTTTTGTTTGTTAACCTTGTTATGGACGGACTTGGCGCAATTATGCTTGGAAACGAGCCGGCGCTTGCCAAATATATGGACGAGAAGCCGCGCCGCAGGGATGAAGGAATTATCAGCAAAAATATGGCGATACAGATCGGCGTTATGGGAGCATGGCTGACGCTGGTCAGCTTCCTGTATTTAAAACTGCCGTTTTTCCGGAACCTGTTTGCAAATGAGGAACAGCATCTGACCGGTTATTTTGTTCTCTTTATTGTGAGCGCGTTATTTAACGGTTTTAATGTCCGCGACGACGGGTTTGGCATTTTTAAAGGTCTGAATGAGAACACCGGATTTTTGAAAGTATTTTTTACGGTTATTATTATACAGGCGATCATTGTCAATGCGGCGCTTGTGCCGTTTGAGGCGTTTCACTTTATCGGAAAAATGTTCAGCTGCGTGCCGTTTGGCCCTGCAGGCTGGCTGATCGTGCTGCTGCTCGCACTTACGATGATACCGGTAGATCTGGTGCGCAAAGTTATAACAAAGAGCAATTAAATACAGGAAAACTGACGATTTTCCAAACAAAAGAAAGTTCGCACAGCGGACTTTTTTTTGTTTTTCTCTAAGGAAAAAAATAATTCATCCGATATAATCAACAGAACATAAATTCATGGAAGAAGGGAGTTGCCATTATGCGTATAGAAGCTTACAACAAGATAGATCCGGTATACAAAACGGGAAAAACGTCAAAAATTACAAAAATGGCGGAAACAGGCAGCACAGCCCGCGATGAAGTTTCCATTTCTTCATTGGGATACGATTACCAGATTGCAAAACAGGCAGTGGCAGATGCTTCAGATATCAGGGAAGATAAAGTTGCAAAGTTAAAGGGAAGAGTCGACTCTGGTAATTATCATGTGAATACGAACGATTTCGCAAATAAATTATTAGAAAAATACAATGCACTATACAATTAACAAAGTGAGGGTATATCGTGGCTAGTTTAATGGAAGAACTTTTGGAAGTCCTTGGCGAAGAGGAAGCAAGATACCGGACACTGGCGGAGCTTGGAGAAGAAAAAAAACAGGCGATTGTAAAAGCCGATATCAGGGCTCTTGACGCAGTGACGGTAAAGGAGCAGGATGTTTCAAGCGAGCTTTTGAATATCTCGCACAGACGGACGTCCGTTTTAAAAGATATCGCAACAGTGCTCGGGAAAGATCCCGGGGAGCTGACGCTCACAAAGCTGATCGGATATCTGGACAAACAGCCCGTGGAGCAGGAGCGGCTTAAGGAACAGCGCGACAGACTTTTAAAGACTGGCGGGAAGATGCAGTCATTAAACCAGCAGAACGAGGAGCTTTTACAGAGGGCATTGGAAATGGTAGAGTTTGACCTTACCTTGCTGCGGAGCATGAAGCAGGTGCCTGAAACAGCAAATTATGACAGGAGTGCGAATAATACAGGCGACCTGCTGGGAACAAGCGGATTTGATGCAAAGCAATAACAGAATTAAAAAAAGGCAGGGAGGGAACCGCCATGGCAAATGGTTTTGGCAGTTTATTTATCGGCGTATCCGGGTTGCAGAGCAGCCAGAACGGTCTGAATACGACGGCAAACAATTTATCCAACATAGATACAAAAGGATATGTACGCCAGAGAGTCTTTTACTCGGACAGAGATTATCTTACTTTTAATCAGACGGCTGCCGTCAGCAAACAGCAGTCTGGTCTGGGCGTAAAAATCGGTGACGTGCGTCATACAAGAGACGTGTTTTTAGACAAATCATACCGCTCTACTTATGGAAGGTACCAGTTCTATGATAAGACAGCTGAGGCTTCACGCGAAGTCGAGACTTATTTTCAGGAACTGGAGGGAAAGGCGTTTCAGGAAGGGCTTGAGGATCTTTGGATTTCATTCGAGGAACTTTCCAAATATCCGGAGGACAGTGTATATCAGGAGCTTGTAATCCAGAAATCGCAGCTTTTCATAAGCAGAGCGTCTGCCGTTTATTCCGGTCTGCAGACATACCAGTACAATATCAATACGCAGATTGAAGATAATATTGACCGAATGAATGAACTTGGCAAGTTTATAGAAGAGTGTAACATGGCGATCAGGAAAATCGAGACGGCAGGCATTGAGACGGCAATGACGCTGCGGGATGAGCGCGATAAAGCGCTGGATGAGCTGGCAGGCCTTGTTGAACTTGATTACTATGAGACGGCGGACGGCATTTTAAAAATTTCGATAGACAGTGTTGAATTTGTAAATGAAAACGGCTGCAATCGTATCGGAATGCGAAAGGATCCCTCGACCGGATTTGTAGATCCCTACTGGGAATTTCTCTCCGATCCAAAGAAAAATCAGTATATCGATGTGATGGATTTTCGGCGTGACATATCGCCGGAAAATCAAAATGACAAGGGGTCGCTGAAAGCGCTGATTCTGGCCAGAGGAGATCATGTTGCAGACTATCGCGATATTGAGGGTCTGACGCAGAAAGAATACAATGATAATGCAGGAATGTCCGTGATGCTCAAGGCGGAAGCGATGATCGACCAGCTGATACATAAGATTGTGACCAGCGTCAACGACATTTTTGCGCCGAATACAGAGGCTTCCAATTATATCCAGAATTGGGATGCAAATGGAAATGCAACGCTTAAGGGTTCGGACGGAAAAGACATTGTGATTAATAAAAATACGCTGATACTGGACGCAGACAACTGTCCGGTCGGTTCAGACAAAAAGCTGCCGCCAAGGGAACTGTTTACGCGAATCGGGTGTGAACGCTATACGGAAGCGACAGATGATAACGGCAATGTATATTATATATATAATGAAGAAGATCTGACAGACAGCAAGGATATGTATACCATACGAAGTCTCTCGGTCAATCAGGAATTGCTGGTCGATGAAACATTGATGCCTCATTTAATGCAGAATCAGAACGGCGATATGGTGGCAGTCGATGCGATCCAGAAATTATCCGACATCTGGGAACAGAAAGATTTTTATCTGAATCCGAATGATCTTCGGCCGATTGATTTCAAATCTTATTATATCAGTATGTCAAATGATTTGGCGACATTTGGAAATGTCTATGAAGCTACGGCAGACAGCCTCTCGGATGGAAGCTTGTCCACAGACAACGCAAGGCAGCAGGTGATTGGAGTGTCGGCGGACGAAGAGCTTGTCACAATGATCAAATATCAGAATGCATACAACGCGGCGAGCCGGTTTATCAATGTCATCAATGAGATGATTGAGCATCTGATCACACAGCTTGGATAGGAGAGAGATTATGTTATCGACGTTTTTTGGATTGACAATTGCACAGTCGGGATTGAATTCCTTTCATGTCGCATTAAATACAACAGCAAACAATATTTCAAATGTCAGGACGGAAGGCTATTGCAAACAGCAGGCGAACAGAGTGGCATCTTCTGCACTGCGTACCTATACTTCGTATGGCGCAGTTGGAACAGGCGTTAAAACGGAATCCGTTACACAGCTTAGAAATCTTTATTATGATCACAGATACTGGGAAAATCAGACTTCCCTTGGCTTATATGAGTCCAGACTGAATTATTTTCATCAGATTGAGAATTATTTTATAGATACCGGGGAAGAAGGATTTTCTACCATTATGGATAAAATGTTCGCAAATCTGGATTCCCTGAAAACAAATGCCGGCGATGTCAATACGAGGCAGCAGTTCACTTCAAGCGCCCATGATTTTGCGGTGTATTTTAACAGCGTTGCACAGGGGCTTAGCGATATCCAGGGCAATGTAAATGAGGAAATCAAGAGCACCGTTGATAATATCAATGCAATTGCACAGAAAATATCGCTGCTCAACAAACAGATCAACGTGATCGAAGTGCAGGGGGGATATGCAAACGAACTTCGCGACCAGAGAGCGCTGCTGGTAGACGAATTGTCAAAGATTGTACCGGTGGAAGCGACAGAGGCCCCGGTGGAAAATTCAAAATATCCGGATATGTATACCGGCGGTACGCATTATACCGTGAGAATCAACGGACAGCTTCTGGTCAACGATTACGATTACAATCAGCTGGAGTGCGTTTCACGCGACAGAAAGATCAATCAGTCGGATGTGGACGGACTTTACAGTATAAAATGGAAAGATACGGGCAATACATTTTTTGCGGGCGGAACCAGTATGTCCGGCACGCTGAGAGCCCTGTTTGATATACGCGACGGCAATAATGCCGATAATTTTACCGGAATTGCCAAAATTGACAATGCAAGGCAGATCACCGTGGTATCGCCGTCCGTAACTTCTGTTGAGACAATGACAATGCCGCAGCAGGGTGTTTTGACGATCAACGGACGCGATTACAAATACGACGGATTTACATTTGAGACAAATGATAAAGGAGAAGTTACATCCTATACATTTAATCTGGATGCGCCTCTTTCCAGTCAGGATATTGAAAAAGCGGACGGAAAGACGGCATCCATCGGATCTGCAGTCGATGTTATGGGTATTCCCTATTATATGGCGCAGATGAATCAGTTTTTGCGCTCGTTTACACAGAAATTTAATGATATTATGAAAAAGGGCGAGGACTTAAACGGAGATCCGACAAATTATTTTGCATTTTTTACCGCCGCGGACAAAGAAGGAAATGAGTATGCATTCGGTGATGAACCGACAGGAAGTACGGATGACTGTTACTATCAGATGACGGCCGCCAATCTGAAAATTTCCTCCATATGCGCTACGCATCCCGATAAAATAGGCCTTACGGCGCATCCGGAGAGCATTGACGGCAACAAGCATGAAATTGAGAGCGGCGGTGTCGATTCCTATGATCTTTGTGCGGAACTGTTAAAATTGCATGAAGATACCACACTTTACCGCGGGGGGAATGCAGCGGATTTCCTGAAATGTATGATTGCCGACATCTCGGTAGACAAACAGGAATCTGAGATCTTTTACGAGAAATATTATAATGTGGGCAGTACGATCGAATCTCAGAGAATGTCAATTTCCGGCGTTGATGAGGACGAGGAAGGGCTTGATATGCTGAAATTTCAGTATTCGTATAACCTTGCATCCAAGATGATTTCTGTAATGGCAGAAATTTACGATAAACTGATCCAGCAGACCGGAGTATAATGAGACAGAGCAGGAGGGAATGTCATGCGTATTACAAATAATATGATTATGCATAACACGTCGAATAATATCAATGGCAATAAAGTAAACGTAGATAAATTAAACAATCAGATGTCGTCCCAGAAAAAGATTCAGAGGCCGTCGGAAGACCCGGTTATTGCGGTGCGTGCGCTTCGTCTGCGCAGCGCCTTAAGCCAGGTAAATCAGTATTACCAGAGAAATATCCCGGATGCGGAGTCATGGCTTAGCGTAACCGATACCGCCATATACAATATGGAGACACTGGTCAGGGATATTCGAAGCGAGGCAGTTTACGGTGCAGGCGACGATTTAAAAGAAAGCGACAGGCAGGCCATCTTAGAGCAGATGCAGAAATTAAGAGAGCAGGTCTATGCCGAGGGCAATACCGACTATGCGGGAAGAACGGTATTTACCGGTTTCCATACGAATAAAAAACTGACGTTTATGACAAATGAGAAAGATACGACCTACAATATCACACAGGGATTTACGTACAAAGATATTGAGGAGCATCGCTACTACAGCGGGGATGTGACAATACCGAACAATGCGCAGCAGGCAGTCAACGATCCGATCAGCGAGCCGAAAGAGAGCGTTTATCAGCGTATTCGCTTAAGCTACGGAAAAGTATCCGGCAACGCGCAGGATCCGGGTGATACTACAAATCCGGTAATTACTTATACGACGCAGAATATGACGACACCGACGCAGATTGCGCCAACCGTCTATGACAATTACAAAGAGTGGGAGGCTGCAAGTGCAAACGGCTACGATATTCCGGCGGGTGGCGCAGTGTTTATCAAAGATTCAGGCGAGCTGATTTTATCCGATGAACTTGCATCCGACTTAAAAGGCGGAAAGGCAGATGTTTCGATCAGCTATCAGAAAACAGGCTTCAACGAGGGTGAGCTGCGTCCGGAATATTATTATAACTGTACCGATGTGACGGACACCAACCATCCGATTGAGTACACCAAGTTTGATGAAGAGGGCAATGAGATTTATCAGGATATGAAGTTTACGGTTGCAAGCAATCAGACGCTGACTGTCAATACGAACGCATCCGATGTGTTTGACGCTGCGCTCGGCAGAGATATGGATGAAATGATTACGGCCGTGCAGCGATCCATTGACGCACATCAGAAATTAACCGATTTGAAAGCAATGAAAAAAATGGATGAATATGCGGATCCGGAAGCCCAGGAGCGGCTGGATAAGTGGATTACTGCTGTGGGCAAGGAATGCGATTATGCCGATGATAATATGCAAAAGCTCTACAATTCCTGTATCGGAAAATGTGATCAGTATCTTGAGAAAATAGATTTGGCACAGACTGTAGTAGGAAGCAAAGGCAAGACGCTGGAACTTGTAAAGAAGCGTATGTCACAGCAGCAGACGACAATTGAGGAACTGAAGTCGTCCAATGAGGATCGCGAATTGTCGGATATCATCATCGACTATACGGCAGCCTACAACGCGTATTCGGCTTCGCTTCAGGCTGCAGCCAAAGCCAATCAAAGTACATTGTTAAATTATATATAGAAGTTTGTTGCTGTTTGGATTCTGTGCAGAAGGAGAAGGAGATGAAAGCGACTACCAGACTGTTTGGAGAAATTGATATCGAAGAAGAAAAGATTATTACCATGGAAAACGGTATGATCGGTTTCCCGGATTTAAAAAAATTTACACTGATTTATGACGAAGAGAAAGAAGACAGTTTTATACGCTGGATGCAGTGCATGGACGATCCGGATATTGCGTTTCCGGTCATTGATCCGAGCCGTATTCTGCCGGATTACAATCCGACTGTGGAGGATGCGGTGCTCACGGCGCTTGGAGAATTTACGGAAGGAAGCTGCTATGTATTAAATACAATTACCGTGCCGAAACAGATAGAAGATATGGCGGTGAACTTAAAGGCGCCGGTTGTAATCAATACGGCAACCCGAAAGGGATGTCAGCTGATTGTGGAAGATGACTATGCAGTTAAATTCCGGATTTATCAGCTGCTCAAAGAGAAAAAAGAAAAGGCGGGTGATTGAGATGCTGGCGTTGACGAGAAAAAAAGGAGAATCACTTGTCATAAACAACAATGTTGAAATTACGGTGTTGGAGATACGCGGCGATCAGATAAAACTGGGAATCACCGCGCCAAGGGACGTGCCTGTGTACCGGAAAGAAATCTATGTTCAGATTCAGGAAGAAAATGAAAATGCCATTTCCGCGGACGCCTTTGAATCCCTGAAGAATTTCATGTGAAAAGGTTAAGTTCGCATACAATTTTCCGATATATAGAATAGAAAACTATTTTTAACGGAAGATTTACAGATATCACATGGAGGTGGTTAACGTGGGAATTGAGGCAGTTTCGAGAAAAGATGCGTCAATGTATCAGGGAAGTACAGGCGCGCAGGCAGCGGAAAAAGCGGTGGAGGTACAGCCGCAGGCCGTTGCACGGGAGAGCGGCATATCCGACAAAATAAACAATAGCGTAAAAGAAGAAAAGACAGGTAAAACACAAAGCGGAAACGCTTACGGGGACAATGAGCATCTTAAAAATGCCGTGAGCGACCTGAACAAGAAAATGGGCAATTCGGAAGCGGTGTTCGGCATTCATGAAAAGACGAACCGTGTGACGATCAAGATTGTCGACAAAGAATCAAAGAAAGTAATGAAAGAGTATCCGGCGGAGGAGACTCTTGATATGATTGCAAAAGTCTGGGAAGCAGCCGGACTGATGTTAGATGAGAAAAGATAAAGGAGGAACATCCCTATGCCAATCAGACTGACAGGATTAAATTCCGGTCTCGATACGGAATCACTTGTATCGGCACTGGTGTCCGCATACCGGACAAAAACAGAAAAATATACAAAAGCGCAGACAAAGCTCAGCTGGAAACAGACAGCATGGAGCGACTTAAATAAAAAAGTCAACTCATTCTATAAAAGCCTTGACGCACTACGTTTTACTTCTGCCTATAAGACAAAGAAAGTAAATGTATCGGATGCAACCAAGGTAAATGTGACCGCAAGCGAAGGCGCCGTAAACGGTACACAGTCGCTGGAAGTAAAAGAAACGGCGAAAGCCGGATACTTAACAGGCGCAAATCTTGGCAGCAGTGTAAGAGGCAGCACAAAGCTGTCAGAACTTGGTATTGCGGACGGATCTACCATCAGTGTGACTGTCAAAGGCAGGACGACAGACATGAAGCTGAGCGACAACATGACTGTTGATGACCTTACAAACGCATTTAAAGACGCAGGAATCAAGGCGAGTTTTGATTCCGCAAATCATCGGTTTTTCCTTTCCGCAAGCGATTCCGGAAAAGAAAATGATTTCTCGCTTACGGCGGCGAATGCGGATGGTGCAAACGCTCTGCAAAAACTGGGATTAAATGCGAAATCTCAGGCAAATATCGAGAGCTATGAGAGTTTTGCAAAGTATGCGTTAGACAGCAACGGCAATTCATACTATCAGAAAGATGCCGCAGGGAATCTGCTGAAAGATGCAAGCGGCAATTATCTGGTAAACGCAGATGTGCAGTCAGGCGCTTCCAGCTATGATGCCACTAAAACAGAGGCAAATATTAATGCAATTCGTACACAATTGCAGGATAAAGCAGATGAAAATACAAAATTAAATTCAGCTCTTTCCTATGCAAATGCATACAAAGGGGTGGAGGATACAAAGGATAAATTTACACAGAACGGCGGAACAACGCAGGAATGGGATCTGTTAAACAAGTTAATCAAACGTGACGATGCAGAGAATATTTTTGTGGCAGAAGACGGTACTGCGTACACCATTACAGATGACGGAAGCGGCAATTATACCGTAAAAGACGACAGCGGCAATGAAGTGACCGGTGTTACCGTAAATAAGTTAGGCAGCGGGGAACGCTATGAATTAACGATTGGCGCAAACCCTCCTGTTACAGTGACAAACGGCGCGATTCGTGCTGCAGAACTGGAAGTAAAAGCCGGCCTTGGTACTTATGATGCCGCTAACAACGAATACAACATGGACGGGGCTGCGATTTCAAATTTAAAAAATAATCTGCAGACAGTCAGCGATTATGAGACTGCAGCAACACCGGGCACGGACGCGGCTGATATTGTCGATGATGTAAAAAATGCATATGCGGGCGGAACATTAAAAACGCTGACCCAGGGGTGGCAGAATACCGTAAACGATAATAAGGCATTTATTGAGGAAAACATTGTTCTTGCCACCGATACCATGACAGACGCCATGCTGCAGGATAAAGTAAACGCTGCAGTCAACGCGTTGGATCACCCGACGTATTCTGACGGCGCAGTGCGTATAGACGGTACGGATGCACGTATTCTGTTAAACGGCGCGGAGTTTACTTCCGCTACCAACAATTTTGAAATCAACGGTTTGTCGATTAATACGCTGGCGAAAACAGACGGAGAAATCTCCATTACGACAGATAACGACGTACAGGGATTATACGACAAAATCAAAGATTTCCTGTCCAGCTACAATTCGCTGATCAACGAGATGACGTCTCTGTATAATGCAGGTTCGTCAAAAGGATACGAGCCGCTGACTGACGAAGAGCGTGATGCCATGTCAGACACGGAGATCGAGAAGTGGGAAGAGAAGATCAAATCCTCCCTGCTTCGCCGTGACGATCAGCTGGGCAGTATTATGAACCTGATGACCAATTCCATGGCAAAGGCATACGAGGTAAACGGAAAGAAAGTCAGCTTCGCAACATTTGGAATTGCAACACTGGGAATCTTTGATTCTGCGGAAAACCAGCAGAATGCATACCATATTTACGGCGACGAGGATGATGCTTCGACAGCATCCAAAGACGATAAACTGATGGCTGCATTAAAATCGGATCCGGATTCTGTGATTGAATTTATGAAACAGATGACCGACGGCCTGTACAAAGCGATCGACAAGAAGATGGGCAGCAATCAGATGAGCAGCAAGTTCTCTGTCTACAATGACAAAGAGATGGCAAAAGAGTACAGCGACTATACGGATACGATTTCCAAATGGGAAGAGAAACTGAAAGCACAGGAAGATTACTATTATAAGAAGTTTTCCGCAATGGAAACTGCACTTGCAAAATTACAGTCACAGCAGTCACAGCTGTCCGGTCTGCTTGGCATGTAACAGAATGATTGGAATTGAACACAGAGATTTTTACAGTGCCTGGAGCATTGTGCGGGTGTAATCTGCCCGTACAGTGACTTCGGGCATTACGAGTCCCTGTCGATAAACAAATCTGGTGCGATATGCGCAGAATGGAGACAAAATGTTAAACAATAACGGATATGCGGCTTATGCAAAAAATAAAGTAATGACGGCATCCCCTGCGGAACTCACATTGATGTTATATGAAGGTGCGATCAAATTCTGTAACCTTGCAATTGTTGCAATTGAGAAAAAAGATTATGAACAGGCAAATGTAAATATTCAGAAAGTAGAGCGTGTCATCACGGAATTTCAGGCAACGCTAAACCACAAGTATCCCGTCGCAAAGGATTTTAACAACGTCTATGTATATATCCAGCAGCGTCTTTTGGAGGCAAATCTGAAAAAAGATACGGAAATACTTGACGAAATTTTAAAACATCTGCGCACACTTCGCGACACATGGAAAGAAGTGATGCGTTTATCCGCGCATACGCCGGAAGGCGCACATGTACAGATATCTTAAGAGGGGGACGGCGTGGAGATCAATTATATCGAAATGATGATACAGAGTCTGGAAAAGAAAAAGAAACTGTTAAACCAGATCTCAGAACTGAATATTGAACAGAAGATGCTGCTGCAGGATCCGAATCTGGAAGTCGATGATTTTGAGCAGAATATGAAACGAAAGGGTACGCTGATAGAGGAGATCGGTTTACTGGACGATGGGTTTGAGCAGCTTTATGAGAGAGTAAAAGAGGTCCTGAATACAAACAGGGAGCAGTATGCCGCGCAGATTCGTAAAATGCAGGATCTGATCCGGGAGCTTTCCGCGCTCGGCGTTTCCGTTCAGGCGCAGGAGGCGAGGAACAAGCCGCTTGTAGAACAGAAATTTGCCTCTGTCCGAAAGCAGGTAAAGTCCGTCCGCAACAGCCAGAAAGTAGTACAGCAGTATTACAATAATATGGTGCGTGCCGGCGGAGGAACATCAAAATATGTGGATGACAAGCATTAATTATTTTTTGAAAAAAATTAAAATTTTTACTAAAGTATCGGAGCGTTCATCCGATATATAAAGTAAGTAAACAAAGAGTTACTTCAAAGTGAAAGATTTACAGAGCGTACGGCTGTGATGATAGCATATTTGATGAGTGGCATCTTTGTTACCCATCAATAAATAAGGCAGCATGGAAGCTGCGACATATTCAAGGAGGAATATATTATGGTAGTACAGCACAATTTGCAGGCAATGAACTCTAACAGACAGTTAGGTATCACAACTGGTCAGCAGGCGAAATCCACAGAGAAATTATCTTCTGGTTACAAAGTAAACCGTGCAGCAGATGATGCAGCAGGCTTAACAATTTCCGAGAAGATGAGAAATCAGATCCGTGGTCTGAACAAAGCTTCTTCTAATGCACAGGACGGCGTTTCCTTAATTCAGACAGCTGAGGGTGCATTAAACGAGACACATTCTATCTTACAGCGTATGAATGAGCTCGCTACACAGGCAGCAAACGACACAAATACGACATCTGATCGTAACGCAATCCAGGCTGAGATGAACCAGTTAGCATCTGAGATCAACCGTATTTCTTCTACAACACAGTTCAACACACAGAACCTGTTAGACGGCTCTTTCACAGGAAAGAACTTACAGGTTGGTGCTTTGGCTCAGCAGAAGATTTCCGTATCTATCACAGCTATGTCCTGCGGTAAATTATTTGCAACAGGTACAACAAATGCTAACTCCATCACAACAATGAAAGTCGGCTCTACAAAGGTTAACTCTACATCATCAGGTAAAGTTAACTCAGCAGGCAATACTTCATTCTCGAAAGTATCTGCATCTGTTACAACAACAACTGCTCTTTACAATGAGATTAACGTTTCCACATTCTCTAACGCTGGTAACGCTATGACATTCGTACAGGCAGCGATCGAGAAAGTATCTGCTATGAGATCTACTCTTGGTGCTGTTCAGAACCGTCTGGAGCACACAATCGCTAACTTGGATACAACCGCTGAGAATACACAGGCAGCTGAATCCCAGATTCGTGATACAGACATGGCAGACGAGATGGTTGAGTACACGAAGAACAACATCCTCGCACAGGCTGGTCAGTCAATGCTTGCACAGGCAAATCAGTCTACACAGGGCGTATTATCCATCCTTGGTTAATTTGTCTGACAGACACAAACATAATAAAAAAAGAACCGGTTCGCCGGTTCTTTTTTTATTTGACAGGAAAGACCTCGTTATGCTAAAGCGTGAAAGTGTCTTTCCTGCAAGATAAAAAAATTTTGCATGGATTTTTATCTGCCACTGAAACTGAGTAAACAGTAACGGATTTCCTGCTCGATTGAAAAAGCGGAACGGGAAAATGGTTTACTCAAAATGGGAAACATGATATAATAGAAAAATAAGAGAAAAAATAACCTTTAAGACGACAGGGAAAGGCATAACAAAGATTATGAATGTACTGTTTTACCGATATGGAAGCATCTGTGAGCCGGATATGCTTTCCACGTTTATGGAATTTGGATTTCAGGTGACGGAAATCACGGAAGAAATAAAAAACAAAAATTTTACACCGGAACAGGGTGTGAATCTGGTAAGCCGTATCCTGATGGATCAGCCGCATGATTTTGTGTTCAGCATAAACTTTTATCCATTTCTGGCTGAAGTCTGTAATATCTTAAAAATTCGTTATCTCTGTTGGATTGTGGATTCTCCGGTGACGGAATTATATGCCGCTTCCATACGTCTTCCCTGGAACCGTGTTTTTTTATTTGACCGTGTCTTATATGATGAGATTGCTCCGATGAACCCTCAAAATATTTTTTATCTTCCGCTGGCTGTCAATACGGAACAGAAACAGGCTGTCATTGCAGCTGTGTCAGAAAAAGAAAAAATACGTTTTCAATCGGATATCACATTTGTTGGATCGCTCTATACCGAGAAATGTCCGTTTGATCAATTTACGCACAGCGGATATCTTGCGGGATATTTGCAGGGGTTAATGGAGGCGCAATTAAAGGTATATGGTTATTATTTTATAGATACTGTACTGACGGAAAAGATCATTTCGGAATTTAAGCAAAATACAAAAGATTTCCTCTCGCTGCCATATGCGGATGCACAGACAGACCGTATGCTGGTATCGCAATATTATCTTGCATCAGGGATTACAGCGCTTGAGCGGCAGCGTATGCTTTCTGCAGTTTCAAAAATTTTTCATGTGCAGTTGTATACCGGTAGCGATACTTCAATGCTTCCGGATATTCACCCGAGAGGTTTTGCAAAGACACTGACAGAGATGCCGCTTATATTTCATCACAGCCGCATCAATTTAAATATGACGGCTAAATCCATTCGCAGTGCACTTCCGCTTCGAATCTGGGATATCCTTGGCTGCGGAGGGTTTTGTCTGACAAATTTTCAGTCCGAAATTCCGGAGTATTTTACGGTTGGCGAGGAAATTGAAACATATTCCAGCCAGGAAGAACTTATCGAAAAATGCGCCTATTATCTGGAACATGAGAAACGACGAAAAGAAATTGCAGATCAGGGTTATGAAAAAGTAAGGAAATGCCATACGTATCCGATTCGTGTGAGTCGGATGATGGAACAGGCATTTGGACTATGAGAAAGGGACATTATGGCAAAAAAAGTTTTATATCTGGATTGGCCCTGCTTTGGAAAAGCGGATATATTAGAGACATTTTCCATGCTGGGAATGGAAGTGCTCTCTTTTTTTCATGATCATTATACAGAGAGAAAGGATGCGTCGTTTGACGAAGCTTTTGATCTGGCAGTTAAGGATGCGGATTTTGCCTTTTCGTTTAATTACTATCCGCTGATGTCGGAGGGGTGTAAACGTCATAATATTCCGTATCTCTCCATTATATATGACAGTCCGCAGGTAGCGGTTTTTTCATATACGATTATTAATCCCTGCAATTTTGTTTTTATTTTTGACAGCGAGCTTGCGGCAAGATTGCAGAAAGAGGGAATTACTACGGTTTATTATCTGCCGCTGCCGGTAAATCCCAATCGGATACGAAATGTTCTGCAGAAACGGCCGAAGGATTTGCTGCGTTACAAGGCTGACGTGTCATTTGTCGGTACGCTTTATCATGAGGACCATGATTTTTATGGAAGACTGGACGGGGTCAGCGATTATACGCGCGGATATCTGGAAGGAATTATGGATGCACAGCGCAAAGTATATGGTTATCATTTTATTGAGGATGTGCTGACGCCGGCTGTTATTTCTGATATGCAGAAAGCGTCGGGATATCAGCTGGACCGCTATGGGGTCCAGACGCTGGAATATGTGTTTGCGAACTATTTTATAGACAGAAAAATTACGCAGTTGGAGAGAATCGAATTATTAAATGCGGTGGCAGAACGATTTTCATTAAAATTATATACCATTGACCGCAATGCGCCTGTCGCAAAGGCTGCAAATATGGGTACGGCTGATTATTATACCGAAATGCCTTACGTGTTTGCAAACAGCAAGATTAATCTGAATATTACACTGCGCAGTATATCTTCCGGGATTCCGCTGCGGTGTATGGATATTTTAAACTGCGGAGGTTTTCTGCTTACCAATTATCAGGCGGATTTCTTTCGTCATTTCAATGCGAATGAGCATTATGTCTATTTTGAGAGCAGAGAGGATCTGCTCGCGAAGACAGAGTATTACCTCTCTCATGAGAAGGAGAGGATTGAAATAGCGGAAAACGGACAGAGAGCTGTCCGGACGGATTACAGCTATGAAGTGATCGTTCCGCAGATCATAGAGATTGTATTTGATAATTTTGCCAAAAAATAAAGAAAACGGCTGTTTATGCCGATATAATATAAATAGCTATAATAAGAAACATCAGGAAAGAACGGGGGTCAGCTATGAAAAAAGTCAGTATTGTAATCCCATGTTACAATGCACAGGATACCATTGCGCGTTGTGCCAAATCGCTGATAGCCCAGACGATCGGCAGGGAAGAACTGGAATTTATTTTTGTAAACGACGGTTCCACCGACCGCACCTATGAAGCGCTGCTTGCGGTGGAGGCGATATGTCCGGACAGTGTGCTTATTGTTAACCTCGATAAAAACAGCGGGCAGGGTGCGGCGCGCAATGCCGGTATGTCTTATGCGACAGGAGAATATCTTGGATTTCTTGATGCGGACGACTTTGTGGAACCCGATATGTATAAAAAACTGTATGATGCAGCCAGAAAATTCGGCTGTACGATGGTTGGAGGCGGCTATTTTGTTGATTCTGCAGATGGCAGTGTAAGAAGTGTCAGCGACTGTCTGCCGCAGCGGACTTATGAGGAGGTAGATACCCCGGAAAAAAGAAAGCAGCTGATTTTGTCAGGGACTGCCGTGACATTTGCGGCGAGAATCTACCGCACTGATTTTGTGAGAGAACGCGGCATCTTTTTTCCGGAAGGCACGCTGTATGAGGATAATTTCTGGCAGTCTCTGATGAATACAGAGATCAAAAGTTATTATATCTGTAAAGAAAGTTTCTATCACTATGTGGAGCGTGCCGAATCCAGTACAAAACATCCGGATGAGCAGAATTTTATGCAGAGTATGAAAATGCAGACCATTCTGATGGAAGAATATCAGGCGCGCGGACTGACGGAACAGATGCCGGCGGAGCTTTTGGCAAAGTTTTTAAAAAGCCATGCGGTAATGAATCTGCTTGGCATGTTCCTGGAGTGGAAGATGATCCCCGAATCGGTTTATCTGCAGATGAAAGAGGATCTTGCAGTATATGCAGGTAATTCTTTTGATAATCCATATCTGTGGAAAGCGGATGTCGGGCTTTTAACAGATATGTTTGGAGAGACGCTTACCGGGGAGGAACGAGTGCGCTGTATGGAGCAGTATTCCGCCCTGCTTCAGAAAGGCCGCATACAGCAGTGGAATCCGATTTTTGAAAAAAGACGGAAGCAAAAAGAGCAGGAGGCGCGGCAGTCATGGGCAGCATTTCAAAAAAAATGTTTTTTGCTTGCCTATGAAAGTGAGCGGCTGCAGAAAGACGGGAGTTTTCTGACAAAGACAGAAACGCTGTTAGAAGAAGCCAGGCAGCTGGGGCGGTTTGACGACGGGACAGCCTGTCTGGAACAGATGCTCTCACGCGGAGAGGAATATCACAGGCATCTGGAGAAAATAAGTCCGATCCTTGTATATAAAGGCGATACGATCTGTTATAATGTATTAAACGATTTTGCAGGGCGGCTGATCGCTTCGCTGCGTGCGGCGGGAGAACAGGTGGAGGTTTATGATGAGGCGAGCCGCGGCGTGCAGGGGCTCTTAAGTCTTTGCGGACGTACCTTTAAGGCAGTCATCGGTTTTCAGACCTATCTGTTTGGCGTCAAATTTCAGAACGGAAAAAATCTGCATGATTCCATCTATGGGCCGAAATATCATTTTATCTTTGACCATCCGTTATGGATGAAAGAGCATCTGGAAAATGGCCCGCAGGATTACTATGTATTGACGCATGGCAGAGATTATCAGGAATTTATTCAGACATACTTTGAGAGAGAGGTAAAAAAGTGTTATGTTCTGCCGCCGGCAGGTATTGTGAGTGGAGATACCATTGAAAAAGTCCCGGATATGGCCGCGCGAAGCCTTGATGTGACTTTTATCGGAACCTGGCATGATTACAGAGAAAGGCTCCTGTTTATCAGAAATACAAAGACAGACGAGCGGTATCTGGCAAACCGATTTCTTTTGATTATGAAAAAACAGCCGAATCTGCGCGCGGAGGAGGCATTTGAGCAGGCTCTTGCCTATTACCGGATTTCGTTGGACAGGGAGGCATTTAAGAGTGTTTTGTTTGATATGAAACAGGTTTGCTTTGCAATTATGACATATTACAGGGAAAAAGTCATACGTATTTTGTTGAGAGAGGGGATACCGGTTCATGTCTATGGAGAGAGCTGGAGAAAGTGCCCTCTGGCTGCCAATCCCAATTTGATCTTACATGATGCAGTGAGTGTGGAGGAAAGTCTGAAGGTCTGGAAAAATTCCAAAATATCACTCAATATTATGTCCTGGCACAAGGGCGGTTTTACGGAACGCATTGCAAATATTATGCTTTGCGGGGCCGTTGCCGCATCGGACCGGAGCTGGTATCTAAACGAGAACCTGAAAGATCAGAAAGAACTGATTCTGTTCGATTTGCAAAGACCAAAGCAGTTAGCGGAGCAGATCAGGTATCTGTTGGGGCATCCGGAGAAAATGGCAAAGATTGCAGCCTGTGGGCAAAAGAGAGCGCTTAAGGAACATACGTGGGACGTGCGCACAGCACAGCTGCTGGAAATTATAGAGCAAAGGTGAGAATGGAGAAAAACCGATGGATATCAAAATATACACGATGACGCACAGAGCTTTTACACCGCCGCAGGACTCGGTGTATGTTCCGATGCAGGTTGGCAGGGCCGTTTCAGAAGATCTTGGATTTTTGGGAGATGATACCGGGGATAATATTTCGGATTTAAACGAATTTTATGGGGAACTGACCGGTATTTATTGGATCTGGAAGAATGAAACAGAGGCGGATATAATCGGAATCTGCCATTACAGGCGTTACTTTTTAAATGAAGACGGAATGATCATGTCTGCATCCGACTATCAGCGCATTTTAGAGGAGTATGACCTGATGATTTCGGATTTGCCGTCTTCCGGCGGTACAAACAGGGAAAATTATGCGAGAGCGCACAGCATCGCCGAGTTAAATGCAGTGGCGGATGCAATTCAGATGCTTTATCCGGATGATTATGCAGCTTTTGAAGAGGTGATGGAAGATGACAAATGCTGCTATGGGAATCTGATGGTCTGTAAAAAAGAACTGTTTGACGAGTATTGCGCATGGCTTTTTCCTGTTTTTTTAGAAATCGGAGATAAGATAGATGTCTCTTCCTATGATATGTACCATAAGCGGTTGTTTGGATTTTTATCGGAAGTACTGCTCTATGTCTGGGTCAGGGCAAGGAAATTAAACGCGTATGCATGCAGGATCGGCATCACGGCGGAGAAAGCCGAAACGGTTGAATTTAAACAGGCAATTACAGCGTTGATGCAAAGCGGCGATATTGACCAGGCGAAAGAATTGTTTTACGGATATCTGAAACTGCGTCCGGATATCAGGGAACAGATCTCAGATATCCGTGGTGAAATTCCTGTGCTCGAACAGCTTCTGTTTATCATGCACGAGGAGAGAAAGGCCGGCGTTTCGGGACTGCTTGACTTTACCAACCAGATGCCGGTTCTGACGGAACACTATAAAAATATCTGTAAACTGGTGAGGGAACACGGAAAAAATGCAAGAGAGGCGGGAAAAGATTATTTTTTGGAATTTCCGGTGTCCGATGTTGCGCTTTCGATTGTTGAGAAGCAGCTGGCAGGTACATTGTCTTACTACGACTATTTAAACGAAGGAATGCCGCCGAAAAAGGTATCTGTGATTGTGCCGGTCTATAATGCGTCGGAGCAGTTTTCCGGATGCATCGGGAATCTGGTGCATCAGACTTTGGAGGATATCGAGATTATTTTTGTGGACGATTGTTCCACAGACAACAGCCTTAGTATTCTGCTGGAATGCCAGAGACAGTATCCGCAGAAAGTCCGCGTCATTGCTTCTCCGGAGAACAGAAGAGCCGGAGGCGCCAGAAATCTCGGACTTGATCTGGCCACAGGGGAATATATCGGATTTGTCGATGCAGACGATCTGCCGGATGTGCAGATGTATGAAAAACTGTATGCGAAAGCAAAAGAGGGCGACTACGATATGGTAGACGGCGGATTTGTATTTGACAAGAAAGAATCGCTTACTTTGTATACAACGGATACGGAAACCGGAGAATTAAATAATGCAAAGAGAAGTCGTCTGATCCGTATAGGCGGTTATCTCTGGAGCAAAATTGTGCGCCGTTCCCTGATCGAAGAGCAGCACCTGCGGTTTCGGGAGCATGTACCGATGCTGGAAGATGCTGATTTTCTGGACGTTTTATTTGCTACGGCGGATTCCATCGGGAATCTGAAAGAAATTATTTACCGCTATAAAAATACGGAGGATTCCCTGTCTAAAAATATGGACAGAAAAGCATACTGGACAAGTCTGTATACCGCGATGGAAGCGATTTATGAAAGAACGCATACGCTGAAAAATTTCAAACAGATACGTAAAGCGCTGGATTATGAAAATATACAATGGTATTCCTCGGCAGTTAATTCCTGTGTAGAAAGTTATCTGAAAGAAGAGGGGTATCCGATTATAGAGATTCTGGAAAAGTTCAGGCAGTTAAAGAAAAAGACGGTTCGTCTTCCCTATACGGATAAGATAGTCACAAGTGTCATCGAATTGTCAGACCGCAGCATTATGCAGATGAATGACGACAATCCGAGAAAGCTGCTGAAAGCAGCCGAGGAAATCGGATTCGATTTTAATGCGGAATAGAGGATGAAATGGGGATAGAACTGGATCAGAAATTAAACGCTATGGACAATTTGTACGGAAAAATGCAGCAAATGTCGGAAAGTTACCAGGCATGGCGGCAAAGCGGATGGCAGCAGGGCAGGGAAAAGTGTCTGCAAATCCTTTTTTCACTGCACAGTGCGGCCAGGGAGGCGGGCGTTGATCTGGGAAACGTCAAAGAGAGCCTTGTCCCGGTTATTTCCGGGCAGACCGATCCGACGATACTGCAGAATATCGGGCATATACTGGAGCATTTGTCAGAGACGGTAAAAAAGATGTATCTTGCCTGTATGCACGATGAGGGCAGCTATCAGAATGTGCTTCTGACGAATTATTACCGGACAGAATTTGAGCGCTCGGCGCTGCTTTTGTATCTCGTCTATCCGTTTCTTTTCCCGGACGCGCCGGCAGGTCATACAAATCAGGTCGAGGTAAAGATGATTGCAGAACAGCTGCGGGATCTCGGTTATAATGTAGATATCGCAAATACACGGTACGCGGGAGCGATCGACAGTAAAAAATACCGGCTGGTACTGGGGGCGGGAAGATGTTTTGAACAGATCTGTATGGAAGCGGCGGACACGCTTTGTATCTGTTATCTGACAGAATCAAGTCCGTATTTTGCGAACCTGGCGGAATTAAAGCGTTTCAGAGATTTTGAACGGCGCAATCATGCGCGGCTTCCGTTTGAGCGTCAGTCGTCAAATTTTCTGGATTTAACGGCTCTCTCCAAAGCAGACGCTGCAATTTGTATCGGGAATCAAAGAACAGTGTCTACCTATGAGGGGATGTTTGACCGGATTTTTCCGCTTAACGCAACCGGTTTTTGCGGACGTTTTCTGCCGGAAGTGTGCGCAAAGAGAAAAGGCAGTGGAAAACATTTTCTGTGGTATGGAGGCGCCGGTCCCGTACACAAAGGTCTGGATCTGTGCATTGAGGCGTTTCGTCAGCTGCCCGGGCTAAAGCTGCATATTGTCGGGGAAGTGACGACGGAATTTTACCAATTTTACCGCGAGGATATTGAGAATGCGGAAAATATTCTGTATTATGGTTTTCTGGCAAAAGAAGCGGAAGAGTTTTTTGCGGTCTGCAGCCAATGTGGTTATTGCATTTCACCCAGCTGCAGCGAAGGACAGTCGACTTCAGTCATTACGGCAATGCTTGCCGGAATGGTTCCGGTCTGTACGCCGGAGACAGGGCTTGATCTGGATGCCTGCGGCGGAGTCTGGCTGAACGACATCAGTGTAGACGGGCTTACAGCAAAGATACGTGCGCTCTCGCAGACAGAGGAGGCGCAGTTGTCAGAGCGTCAGGCGGCTGTGTTCCGTTATGCGTCAGAATATCATTCCGCAGAGCATTACCGGAATCAGCTGAAAAGTATCCTGGAGAGCCTGATTGGAGGTTAAAAAATGAAAATTCAGTTTTTGAACGGCGGTCTTGCAAATCAGGCGTTTCAGTATATATTTGCAAAGTATTACGAGTTGTCGCACGGTGGCGACATTATGTATCTGGATGATTCGTACTTTGCATTGAACACAGTGCACAATGGTTATGAACTGGAGAAAGTATTTGGGATTAAACCGCATATGTTAAGCGAGTGTTTTGATCAGGATGTCTGGGACTATATGCTGGCGCAGAAGCGTGCGGGGAAAAGCATTCCGCAGACACTGCTGGAAAACGGGATGGATGTCTGCATGATTACGGAAGCAGCGTCGATTTACAGCGATTTTAATCCGTTTCATGGAAAGGTCTGGAAAATACCGGTCAATCAGTATTATCCGGAAATTTTGGATTTTAACGAGACGGAACATGTCTACTATCACGGTTATTGGATCAATTACAGCTATTTTGCAAAATATCGCGATATCTTTCAGAAAGAATTTACTTTTCCGCCGATACCGGATGAACGCAATCAACAGCTGCTTTGCCGTATTGTGCAGGAAAAGTCTGTCTGCGTTCATATCCGCAGAGGGGATTATATTACGCTTAATCTTGCGGGAAGCATGGAGAGTATTGCAAAGAATATACGGCAGTTTGCACAGAACTTTGGCGGGGACTGGACTGTGTTTGTATTTTCCGATGAGATTGACTGGTGTGAGGCGCACCGGGAGGAACTGGGGTTTTCGGAGTATCAGGATACCGTGTTTGTACGGGGGAATGTGCATGGGAAAAACTATATTGATATGCAGCTGATGAGCCGTTGTAAGGGGATGGTTTTGTCGAACAGCGCGTTCTGTTATCTTGCGGCTCTGTTAAATACAGAAAAACCGGTAGGAGTCAATCCAACCTCCAGGGAACTGGGCTGAGAAAGGGGAACGACTATGGAAAAAAAACAAATGAATATTGCCGTATCCTTAAACCGTAATTTTTTCTACTGTACCTATGTGATGCTGACCTCTCTCTACGAAAATAACAGCGATTCTGCCATTACAGTATATATACTGCACAGCGAGCTGACCGACGGACAGATTGACGCGTTTGAGCAACTGGCACGGCAGCATGGCGGCCAGGTGCAGTCGGTATTTGTTGATCGCAGCCTCTTTTCGGAGGGGCTGATGATTACGGCGGAATGGAGTATTGAGACATATTATCGTCTGCTGATGGCAGATGCCCTGCCGCAGGAAGTGGAGCGTATTCTTTATCTGGATGGCGATATTATTGTAAATGGAAATATTCGGGATTTTTATGATCTGGATTTTGAGGACAAACTGCTTGGCGTTTGCATGGAAACCGAAAAAAATATGGAGAATCAGCCGCAGTTAAACAGCAGAATGTTTGAAAAATTGTTAAAGCAGGGTTTTTACTATTTTAATGCAGGAGTAATGCTCTGGAATTTAAAAGCGATCAGAGGTCATTACACCTTTGCGGATTATATGAAAGTTGCGGAGGAATACGCGGATGTGCTGGTCACGCCGGATCAGGATATTCTCAATTATTGTTACTGGAATAAGGGGAAATATGTGGAATCCGCTGTTTATAACCAATTTTCCCGCGATGCGCATTATGAGGGAAAAACTTATCAGAAGATCAGGGAACAGACGCGCATTGTTCATTTTGCAAGCGCCAAACCCTGGAATGCAAATAATCTTCATTTTGATATCGAACAGCTCTGGTGGGACTATGCGCAGAAAACGCCATACTATGAATTCCTCTGTGAAGAGTTTACGGAAAAGACAATTAACGATCCGTTTATGGAACAGTATATACAGCAAATTTATGACAATATTGCAGTGCTGCAGAAAGATCTGGAAGACAGTATTGCGTTAAGCGAGCGTTTGATCGGAATGATTCATGCGAAATAGTGGAGGAAAGAATGCAGAATACACAAAAAAGCCGGATGAATGTGGCAGTTTCGTTAAATCAGAATTATTTTTACTATGCATATGTGATGCTGACCTCTCTGTTCGAAAACAACAAGGATTCTTCGATTACGGTTTATGTGCTGCACAGCGAGCTGACAGAGGAACAGCTCACAGAGTATCAGAGGCTGGCGGAACAATACAACGGACAGGTCTGCTCCGTTTTTGTAGACAGAAATCTGTTTTCCGACCGGCTTCCGACAACAGCAGAATGGAGTATGGAGGCATATTTTCGTCTGGCTATGCCGGATCTTGTGCCAGAGGAAGCGGAGCGTGTTTTGTATCTGGACGTTGATGTGATTGTCAATGGAAATATCCGGGGGCTTTACGATATGCAGTGGCAGGATAAACTGTTTTGCGTCTGTGAGGACGGACCGGCGAATGATTTGGAACATACATTTGAATTGCGAAAGCAGATGTTTTCTGCACTTTTTCAGAAAGGCTTTGTCTATTTTAATTCGGGTGTTATGTTATGGAATTTAAAGGAGATCAGAAAGAAATATAACTTTGACTATTATATGAAGACTGCGCAGCAGTTAAATTACACCTTTGTATCGCCGGATCAGGATATCTTAAATTATTGTCACTGGAATGAAGTACAGTATGCAGATCCATCCGTCTACAATCAGTTTGCGCGTATCGCGCATAATGAGGGCAAAGACTATGCATGGGTAAAGGGGAATGCTGCTATTGTGCATTTTGCCGGGACGAAGCCGTGGGGCGCCGACAGCGTTCATTACGATATTGAACAGCTCTGGTGGGATTATGCGAAAAAAACGCCTTATTATGCAAAATTATGCCGCGAGTTTACCTTTCGAATGATCAATGAGACATTTATGGAAGATTATGTAAAGGAAATTTACGGGCAGATGAATACGCTGCGCGCTAATTTAAACGACAGCCTTGCATTGAATGAGCGGCTGCTTGGCATGTTAAACGGGCGGTGATTTTCGTTTCTTTTATGAAACATTGGACGTAATGGCAGCAAGGATTTTTTGAAACAGAGCAGGGTAATTAAAGTTATCTTTCACTTTCTGGTATCCATTCTGTGCAATCTCGGCCCGTTCTTTTTCATGTTCGGAATAGTATGCAATTTTTTCCAGAAAATCTTCTTCCGAAAAAAAGGTTACGAAGTCTTCTCCGGGTTGAAAATACTCCGTCAGTTCCGGTTGGCAATTGGACAGCAGAAATCCTCCTGCTCCCATAATATCCATGCATCGGAGCGGAACACCTGAGTGTATGGAGCGCAGAGAAATATTAAGGTTAATGGCCGAGTTATGAAAGACGATCGGCATCTCCTCTTTGTAAGAAATAAATCCATGCGGGATACAGCCCGAAGCAAACGATGAGTCGGAAGCGGTAAATAAATGCGTTTCACAGAATCCCGCGGCTAATGTGAGCAGTTTTATGCGCTCCCGGCAGGTTACTTCGGCTTCCAGCATTGAGAGATAAATATCGTGGGCAGAATAAAGATACAGACTCTGTTCGTCCAGTTGAATCCATTGCAGCAGTTTTTCGACCAGGCTTTCTGTCAGCAGTTCTCCAAGAACAGTTCCGGTTTTTATTTGCTGCTGCGCATTGATGATGCCGTCCAGATATCCTCTCAGGTCATCCGGCAGATAGGAGACCCTGCGATACATGTTTGTTTCGTAAAGGCTTCCGACAAAGGATACGGGATACATCTTATTGCATGTGGAAGCGGCATATTTCGACAAACGGGCCGTATTGACTGCGAGCGGCATATGCGTGACATGCAGCGCGCCAAGGGAGGAAAGCGTTTGGCACATTTCCCGGTCAAACAGGAAAAAGAACGTACTGGGGCTCGACACCCGTCTGGAATAGAGTGTGAAATGCGGACAGTCATAGACCCAGCACACATAGGGAAGACAGTAATGATCTGCTATTTTTGACAGAATGGGAAAGTAATTGAATGTAAAGATCAGGTCAAAGTTATGCTCTTCTATTGTTTTTTGCAGAATTTGTTCAAAACCGGCGTCTGAATCGTAGTCGTGGAACGGGCAGGAGAGAGACGTACAGAAAAATCCCATCTGTGCAAAACAATCTTTCATATCGTCGGAGGAATTTTCGGACCAATTGTAATATAAAATATGCATATATGCCTCTGTTTGTCTGATTCATTTTATGGCGGACTGCCGATGCAGTATTTTCCGTTTCTGTTATTATACAAAATGCCGCAGGCTGTTTCAAGTAAAATGGATGGAAAAAAATAATTTATGAAAAAAGTATAAATTAGCAGATGGACTGCTGCATGTTTTATTCTCATTTTGTTTTAATCTGTCGGCATTATAATAAAAAAATATATATTTAACTGTCAGATTTATCCAATCTTCACTGCCGTGTTATTCTCTGTTTACGGGATAGAATAAATAGAAATATATTGGACGATCGGCAGTTTTGGAATCTGGATTTATATTATTGGAGGCATATATGAGAGAGTTGACACATTTAGAGCAGTTGGAAGCAGAGGCGATTTACATTATGCGTGAAGTGGCGGCAGAGTGCGAGAAGCCGGTAATGCTTTATTCCATCGGAAAAGACAGTTCCGTTATGCTGCATCTGGCGCTGAAAGCATTCTATCCGGAAAAACCGCCTTTCCCTTTTTTGCATATCGATACGACCTGGAAATTTAAAGAGATGATTGCATTTCGCGACAGGACGGCGGAAAAACTTGGTATTGAGATGCTGACTTACACAAATTGGGACGGTGTGGAGCAGGGAATCAATCCGTTTGACCACGGTTCCTCTTATACCGATATTATGAAGACACAGGCCTTAAAGCAGGCGCTTGACAAGTACGGATTTGACGCGGCGTTCGGGGGAGGCAGACGGGACGAGGAAAAGTCAAGGGCAAAGGAGCGGATTTTTTCGTTCCGCAATGCACAGCACGCATGGGACCCGAAAAATCAGAGACCGGAGATGTGGAAGTTATATAATACAAAAATAAACAAAGGGGAATCGATTCGTATTTTCCCGTTATCCAACTGGACAGAAAAAGATATCTGGCAATATATTTTACAGGAAAAAATAGAAATAGTCCCTCTCTATTTTGCAAAGGAGCGGCCTGTTGTACATCGCGACGGCAATCTTATTATGGTGGATGACGACAGAATGAAATTAAAACCCGGGGAGGAAATCGTTACGAAGAAAGTCCGGTTTCGTACACTCGGATGTTATCCATTGACAGGGGCGTGCGAATCGGACGCAGATACGCTGGAGGCCATTATTGACGAGACGCTGTCGGCTGTTACCTCAGAGCGGACAAGCCGCGTGATCGATCATGAAGCGGCAGGAAGTATGGAAAGACGTAAAAGAGAGGGGTATTTTTAAGAATGAAAAGTTTGTTGAAATTTATTACCTGCGGCAGTGTAGATGACGGAAAATCAACTCTGATCGGCCATATGCTCTATGATGCAAAGTTGATTTTTGCCGATCAGCAGAAGGCGCTTGAACTTGACAGCAAAATCGGAAGCAGGGGCGGCGAGATTGATTATTCGCTTTTGCTTGACGGCCTTATGGCGGAACGTGAACAGGGAATCACAATTGACGTTGCATATCGCTATTTTACAACCGAACAGAGAAGTTTTATTGTGGCTGATACGCCGGGACATGAGGAGTATACCAGAAATATGGCGGTAGGCGCGTCATTCGCTGATCTTGCGGTGATACTCGTCGATGCGACGCAGGGGATGCTTGTTCAGACAAAGCGTCATGTCAGAATCTGTTCCCTGATGGGAATACGTCATTTTGTATTTGCAGTAAACAAAATGGATCTGGTGAAATATGAGAAAAATGTCTTTGATGCCATTGAGAAAGATATCAGGCATTTTCTGTCGGAATTTCATGTCGGGAGTTTAAAAGTGATACCGGTATCGGCGACAGAGGGCGACAATATTACAAAAAAATCCGATTTTATGGACTGGTATGGCGGCGAGACGCTGTTAAAATATCTGGAAGAGACAGAGATAGCCGATTATTCGGACGGACAGGATTTTCTGATGCCGGTTCAGCGTGTCAGCCGGCCGAATTACGCATTTCGCGGTTTCCAGGGGCAGATTGAATCCGGTGAGCTTCACGTGGGCGATGTCGTACAGATTCTGCCAAGCCGCGAGACGGCAGGCGTAACAGAAATTTACGAAACAAACAGGCAGGTCTCCTGCGCATGTGCTGGCGCCCCGATTACGGTTTCGCTTGACCGTGAAGTTGATATTTCGAGGGGCTGTGTTATCTGCAGGGATGCCCCGGTTGAGGTGACAAACCTGTTTACGGCCGAGGTGCTCTGGATGGATGACAAAACGCTGATTTCCGGCAGAAATTACTGGATTAAAATCGGAACAAAGATGCTGCCCGCATCGGTTCTGAAAATAAAATATAAAATAGATGTGAACACAGGGGAACATATTCCGGCGGAGACTGCGGCCAAAAATGAACTGGTGGTATGCGACCTGATTCTCTCCGAAAAATGCGCAGTGTGTGAATTTGAAAAGAGCAGGGCGCTGGGCGGTTTTATTCTGATCGACCGGATATCACATATGACCTGCGGATGCGGCGTGGTATTGCATACGCTTCGCCGTTCCAATAATCTTGTATGGCAGGAAACCGATATTACGAAAGCAATACGCGCAGAGCAGAAAAATCAGAAGCCGCGTACAATCTGGTTTACCGGACTGTCCGGTTCCGGAAAATCATCGCTTGCAAATGAGCTGGAAAAGAAGCTTGTTGCATTGGGAAGGCATACGATGCTGCTTGACGGCGACAACATTCGTATGGGATTAAACCGCAATCTTGGCTTTAAAGAGTCGGACAGAGTGGAAAATATCCGCAGGATTGCGGAAGTGGCGAAATTAATGAACGATGCAGGCCTGATCGTTTTAACCGCATTTATTTCCCCTTACGGAAAGGACAGAAAAAAGGCGCGGGACATTATCGGAGAAGATTTTTTTGAAATTTATGTCAGCACGCCGCTGGAAGAATGTGAGAGGCGTGATGTAAAAGGTTTATATAAAAAAGCGCGAAACGGAGAAATTCCTAATTTTACCGGGATTACAAGTGTCTACGAAACGCCGGAGAATCCGGAACTGACAATAGACACCAGCATCTGCGACATGGAGGAAGCAGTGGAAACGATCTTAAAAGCGCTGGGAGAAGAGTAAATCGGCAGAAATAGCAGTTGCGCCTGTACGGCAGGAAAAACATGCGGATACGCGATGTTTCGATTTGCCCTCAGTGAAAAAAGCGGAAAAGAAGTAAGCATCCTCAACTTCAGGCAGCGGGATGCTTATTTCTTTTTATGATTGTCTATGTATGACAGGGACGAAAAGAGAACGAGTAAAATTTTGCGATTGTCCTGGAGATTGCGATATGTTATAGTAAAGATAGAAACTTTATGATTGACAGGAATATTGTTTGCAGTGTTATCCATACAATGTCACAGAATCGGGGTAATATGAACATCAGCATAGCGCTTAACCACAACTACACAAAATACGCATACGTTTTACTGACCTCTCTTTTTTATCATCATAAGGATGCGCCGGACTGTCTTACTGTTTATCTGCTCTCGTCCGATCTGACAGACGAAGACAGGTCTTCGTTTGGGCAGCTGGCAGACAGGTATCGGCAGACGATTGTTTTTTTGCAGGTTGATCTCTCCGATGAGATTAAAAAACTGCCGACAACGGAGAACTGGTCGAAAGAAATGTATTATCGTCTTTTGTACGGGGAGCTTTTGCCGCAGGAGGTATCCCGGATCCTGTATCTGGATGTGGATGTGATCGTAAACGGGCCGTTGTTTGCGTTTTATCAGACTGATTTGGGCGGAAAGCTGCTGGGCGTGGCGGATGATCCGATGATTCAGGGGAATTTCAGTCTGGCGCAGCAGCGGATCTTTTCGGAATTTCCGCAAACAGTGCGGTACTTTAACTCCGGAGTGATTTTGTTTGATCTTGAGAAATTGAGAAAACAGTATAAATTTGCGGACTATATGAGAGCTGCGGCAAAATTTTCCTTTCAGCTGACCAATCCCGATCAGGATCTTTTAAACTATCTGCATGCGGACGAGGTCTGTTATTTTGATAACAGACGTTACAATGTTTTTTCGCAGCTTGCCGAGATGGACGGAATGGATTATGCCCGGATCAGAGAAGAATGCACAATTATACATTATGCAGGAAGAAAACCGTGGAATTATAACGGAGTGCACTACAGTACGGAGAGGCTCTGGTGGGATTACGCCAAAATGACGCCGTTTTATTTTGATTTGATGGAGCCAGTCTTTTTACAGGGCTTAAATGACGAGTCTTACCAGTCTATGATGACACTGTTAAAGGAGAACAGCGGGCTGAAACAGAATTTGGACGAAGCTGTGGCTCTGTGCCAGAAGCTTTATGGAATGCTGAATACATAGGGGATAAGAAGAATATGGAATTATCGGTCTGTATCATCGCAAAAAATGAGGAAAAAAATATAGAGCGCTGTCTGAAAAGTCTGACGCCGCTTAATTCGGAAATTATAGTTGTGGATACCGGCTCTGCGGATGCAACAAAAACAATTGCGCGGCAGTATACGCCGCATGTATTTGAGTTTGAATGGTGTGATGATTTTGCAGCTGCGAAAAACTTTGCACTGCAGAAAGCTTCCAATCCGTTTGTTCTGGTGCTTGACTGTGACGAATCGATCCGATCATGCGACATGGGCCGTCTGAAAGATCTGATTGCGCATCATCCGAAGCAGGTTGGACGTATTCAGAGGGTGAATCTCTTTACGCAAAACGAACTGGAGCAGGAGTATACGGAGTGGCTGAACCGCATCTTTTCCAGAGATCTCTACTGTTATCGGGGCAGGATACATGAACAGGTGGAAGCGGCTGCGGGCGGAGATTATGAAACCTATCAGACGCCTGTTGTAATCTGCCATACCGGATATGATCTGACGCCGGATGAGAGGCAGAGGAAAGCAGAGAGAAATCGCCTGCTTTTGCAGCAGGAGTATGAGCGGCTTTGCGGCCTGTCGGATGAAAAAGAGCGGGATCGGCAGCTTCCCTATATTATTTATCAGCTTGGAAAAAGCTGTTATATGGCAAAAGATTACGGCGCGGCGGCTGCATATTTTTCCGAAGGACTTTCCTTTGATCTGAATCCGAAACTGGAATATGTGATTGATATGGTTGAGACA
The DNA here is from genome assembly GCA_947088675.1 of uncultured Roseburia sp. Classification (GTDB taxonomy): domain Bacteria; phylum Bacillota; class Clostridia; order Lachnospirales; family Lachnospiraceae; genus Roseburia. The sequence goes on along the minus strand of CAMUHN010000011.1, from coordinate 18,836 downwards.
TATGGTTATGCGCTGCTGAACGGCGGCCGGGCAGAAGAGGCGCTGTTTTTTGAAAATATTTATGACGAGTTTGGCAAAACGGCTGATTTTAAGTTCCTGATGGGTTTAATCTATATGAATAACGAATGTTTCGATCAGGCTGTCAGTGAATTTTTAAAAGCAACCGAATTTGCATCCTGCCGGACAAAAGGTGTAAATTCCTATTCGGCGTTCTATAATATCGGGGTGATTTTTGAATGCCTGGGGAAAAAAGAAAAAGCAGCTGCATTTTATAAAAAATGCGGAGATTACAAGCCTGCAGTCAGACAGCTTGCAGGTCTGTGAACAGGATATGGAGTGACACATGAAAAGAACGGTTATATTTATTACTGGGATCTATGATACGCTGGATTTATTTACGGAACAGCTGAAACAGTCGTTTTATCAGCTGGGCTGTCATACTTTCACATACTGTGCCGGTGCAGGAGACGAGGGGAAAGAGGCATTACAGGAACTGCTGGAAACAAGCGCGGACAGCGCTGTCTGTGTTACATTTAACAATTTAGGCTATAATCTGGAAATTATTCCGGGCAGTGGGGAACGCCCGGTAAATATCTGGGAATATTACAATGTCTGTTATATCAATATATTGATGGATCATCCGTTTCACTATAAACGCCCGCTTGCCGGCGCTCCGACAACATCCGTTGTTCTCTGTACCGATCAGAATCATGTCCGTTATATCCGCAGGTTTTATAAGAATATAAAGAAGACGGGATTTCTGCCCCATGCGGGGGTAGAACTTGGCCATCGTCACAAGCCGCTTGCAGAGCGTAAAATTGATGTGCTCTATGCCGGCGCTCTGCCGGTTTATACCGTTGGGCGTATGATACCCGACCTTGCTTCCATTCCGGAAACAGACGGAAACGAAATGGCAAAAGCTGTTTTGGATGAACTGGTGCATCATCCATGGAAAACGACGGAGGAAGTTGTGGAAGATTATCTGAGGGATCAGTGTCAGGATATCTCAGACGAGCGGCTTGCACAGATCATTGTAAAAATGCGTTTTCTTGACTCCTATGCAACTTCTTTTTTTCGCGAGCAGGCTGTTCGTATTCTCGTTGAAAACGGAATATCAGTCACGGCATACGGGATTGGCTGGGATCAGTGTGAGTGGAGTTTCAATCCGTATCTGACCTGTGGCGGAAAGGTGCCGGCGCCGCAGGTTTTGTCGCTGATGAATGATGCAAAAATTGTGTTAAACACAAATACATGGTTTAAGGCAGGGGCGCATGATCGAATTTTTAACGGAATGCTCGCAAAGGCGGCCGTTGTCTCCGATGGGTCGGATTATTTGAACAGGGTATGCCATGACAGAGACGAGCTGGTATTGTTTTCCCTGGAGCAGATCACAGATTTGCCGGAGCGATTTTTTGAATTATTCGGTAATTTAAAGGAAACGCAGGCAATGGCTGACCGCGGATATGAATATGCGCAGAAAAATCATACCTGGATGCAGCGCGCGGAATATATTTATGGAGAACTGATATGCAAATCTTAATATACCGGTGGAAAGCTTATAATTACAGAGATATCGAACAGACTCTTGCAGCCATGGGCCACGGTGTCGATATTTTTGAGTATAAACTGGAGAATTATGACGAGGATCCTGTGTTTGAGCAGGAGCTGACAGGCAGGCTGCGTCTGAAAAAATACGATCTCGTTTTTACGGTAAACTATTTTTCACTTGTTTCCAGTGTATGCATGAAATGCGGTGTGAAATATGCGGCATGGACATGTGACAACCCTTTGATCAGCATGTATCATAATTCGGTATTTAACCCGTGCAATTATATCTTTACTTTTGATCAGACAAATTATCTGGAGTTTAAGGGGATGGGGCTGTCAAAGATCTGGTATCTGCCGTTGGCGGTCGACACCGACCGCATTGACGATATTCTGTCGGGAGCGGATGACCTGGAGCAATATGGCGGTGATATCTCATTTGTCGGCAGCCTGTATGAGCGCAATTCCTATGACAAATTAAAAGCCAGGCTGTCGGATTATCTGCTGGGATATTTTGACGCCGTGATGGAAGCGCAGATGAATATCAGCGGGGCGAATATTGTAGAACCGCTGTTGACAACAGAAATAATGGAACAACTGGAACAGTATTTTCACCTGGAAAAATCAAAAGATTCCTTTTCGGATCTGGGACTGATCTTTCAGACCACCGTTCTTGGATTTAAGATAGCGGAGCGGCAGCGCAGGCGTGCGCTGATTGAGCTTTCCAAACGCCACCAGGTTGTTGTGTACAGCAACAGTAATGTGAGCGATCTGATCCGCGTGCAGTATCGCGGTTCTGTAGATTATTGGAGTCAGATGCCCAAAGTATTTCATGCCTCTAAAGTTAACTTAAATATTACCATACCGGATATAAAAAGCGGGATACCGCTGCGCGTCTGGGATGTTTTGGGTTCGGGTGGTTTTCTGCTGACTAATTTTCAGGCGGAGATGGGATCTTTTTTTCGGGAAGGGGAGGATCTTGTCTGTTTTGACGGCACTGAGGATATGTGCGAAAAGGCGCAGTACTATCTGGAACATGAGGAGGAGCGCAGGCGTATTGCTGCAAACGGATATCAAAAAGTAAAGCGTTCCCACAGCTATAAAGTCAGGCTGCAGCAAATGCTTGACCTTATCATGGAATAAAATCAGCGCAGTGCATTACGATGTATATTGGTTTGGCGGCAGCTGATAAAAAAGAATGCGCTCCGCGCATTCTTCGCGCCCGAGCGGTGTCGTTCACGGCTGATTTCATCTCCGCGAGGTGCGCATCCTGCCCGGAGGGTTTTTATCTTACAGGAAAGTCCGTACTTTCGAACGTTAATGCAACAGGGTCTTTCCTATAAGATAAAAAAGAATGCGCGGAGCGCATTCTTTGTGCCCGAGCGATGTCGTTCACGGCTGATTTCACCTCCGCGAGGTGCGCATCCTGCCCAGAGGGCTTATAAAATGCACCGAAATTTCAGAAAAAATGCTGCTGCCTGCATATCAGCAGATATGATCAAGCATCATGCCGGAGTAGATGGATGTAATATAAGGTGTCGGATAATTGTGTCCGCCCGGATTTTTATATGCCACTACAATCTTATTGATGTAATTCATCGGATCAATGGAGGCATTGCTTGCTTTCTGACCGAGAGAATCGCGAAACCGGTTTAACGTAGTCATGTAATTGCCGGATTTGGAGGAACGCAGAGAATCCGATAACTCATTCTGGTCAATATTTAACGAACCGTCTTCTTCCATATGAATACCCATGGAGGACAGATCTTCATGGTATCTTCTGGCAATACCTGACATATCGTTTAACAACAGGTTGGACTGCTGAAGGTCAGTACGGTTTTTGCTGAGTGTAATGATATTATTATAAACGTTGACAAGCGATTCCACATTGTCGGCGATCGCGTCAGCGTCCGCCTTAAAGCCGATTTTTGCGGCTGTTTTACTCGGCTGTTTAAATGTAAGCTCAAACGCGTCGTTAATTGTCACCGTGTTGGAAAACGCCGTATGTTCATCTCCGTTTAAGAGGAACATGGAATTTTGCGCGGGTTGTGATACCTTATCAATGCCGAGTGTCTGCATTGCTCTCATGGAGTGTGATTCCGGCGATGGAAGCACCTCAAACAGATAGTCTTCGTTTTCTGCAAGACCGGCTTCTTTGGATTCGATTCTGAGCGCGCCGTAACCGTTTTTGTCTTTTATAATGTCGGCATGAAGTCCGACATTGGAATTATTGATCAGACGCATGATTTTTTCCTGTACAGTCTGGTTTGTATCCCTGCTGCCTACATTAAACTGAAATTCATACGAACTTAATGTAGTAGAAAGGTTAAAACTGTAAGAACCCGCGTGGATCTCAGATCTGTCCGGATTCAGATAATTGCCGATATTTACCTGTGTTGAGGCCAGCTGCTTTACCTCAATGTCAAATTGAAACGAGCGATCGGCGAATTTGTCCAGTCCGATATATTCTGCACCGACGGATTCCTCGTCGGAAGACTCTGCTATTCTGCGGGAAAACGCATTTTCTATGCCGCCTTCCTCATCAGAAAGAGAGGCTACAACATTTTGTATGGAATGCGCCCGTTCTTTGATATCAATTGCAAATTTCTGCGCTTCGTTCGTATTTTTGATTTTGTATAGAGGGGACTCCTTGTTTGTTTTTACAATTTTGTTGTAGATATCACGAAGCTGACTTTTTTTGTGCGCATCATAGCGCGAAGTGGTTGAATTACCGTAGGTTGACAGATAATACTGGTATGCAGTATCAATGGTTGCCATACTAATCCCATCCTTTCTTCCCTGAAATCATATGAAACAGTAAACGGAAATCATACGCCGCCTGCAGCCCGGGCGGCGGTATGACTGTTTTAGCCGTGAAATCAACCGGTCACAGTCAAAATCTTGTTTCATTACATGTGGGGATACTTAAATCCGTTTAAGTATTTGCTGCTGATTTCTGATTCATTAAAATACAGCATTCCCTTATATATTATGTCGGCAAAATTTGGTGAAAATTTAGTGTATTTTCTGAATAAAATGCCTGTTTTTACAATTTTTTTATCAGCCGGAAGAAAAACTGTTGACGCTTTGGGGGCAGTTGTGTTATAGTTAATGCGCGATGGAAGTAGGTCTTTTTTTTATGCCTTTTTTTAATATCTCTTTCCGTTAAAAAACTGCATAAAAAACACGAAGAAATTTAATGGAGGTGGAAGTTGTGCGCACAAAAATCACATTGGCATGTACGGAATGCAAAAATCGTAATTACAACATGACAAAGGATAAGAAAACTCATCCGGACAGAATGGAAACAAAGAAATACTGTAAATTCTGTAAACGTCATACGTTGCACAAGGAAACAAAATAAAGGCAGGCAGTCTGTCAGAAAGGAAGGTTGTTCAATATGAGTGGAACTGAAAACAATACTCCGAAGACAAGCTGGTTTAGCGGACTTTCGGCTGAATTTCACAAAATTATCTGGCCGGAAAAAAAATCGCTTGTAAGACAGTCGGCTGCAGTGATGGCGGTTTCGGTCGTGCTTGGACTTGTGATCGCATTGATGGATTATGTGATCCAGTACGGCATAGATTTCCTTGTTGGTTTAAGTTTTTAATGGAGGCGTATTTTTATGGCAGAAGCACACTGGTACGTAGTTCATACCTACTCCGGTTATGAGAATAAGGTAAAAGCGAACATTGACAAGACCATCGAAAACCGGCATCTGGAAGATCAGATCCTGGAAGTGCGGGTGCCGATGCAGGATGTTGTCGAGATGAAAAATGGCGCCAAAAAGACCGTATCGAAGAAGATGTTTCCGGGATACGTGCTCATTAATATGGTGATGAATGATGACACATGGTATGTTGTCAGAAATACGCGCGGTGTGACCGGGTTTGTCGGCCCGGGAAGCAAGCCGGTGCCGCTTACCGATTTGGAAATGAAACCGCTTGGAATCAAAGCGGAAAATGTTGAGGTGGACTTTGACGAGGGTGATACCGTCGTAGTAACTGCCGGCGTATGGAAAGATACGATCGGCGTCATACAGGCGATGAATCACGGCAAGCAGAGTGTGACAATCAACGTAGAACTATTCGGCCGCGAAACGCCGGTAGAGATAAGTTTCGCAGAAGTAAAGCTGAGTAAGTAATGAATAAAGGAGGCAATTCCAATGGCTAAGAAAGTAGAAGGATATATTAAATTGCAGATTCCCGCCGGAAAGGCAACACCGGCTCCACCAGTTGGTCCGGCGCTTGGACAGCACGGTGTAAATATCGTAGAATTTACAAAACAGTTTAACGCGAGAACGGCGGATCAGGGTGATCTGATTATCCCGGTTGTAATCACTGTTTATGCGGACAGAAGTTTTAGTTTTGTTACAAAGACTCCGCCTGCTCCGATATTAATCAAGAAAGCCTGCAACATTAAGTCCGGTTCCGCACAGCCGAACAAAGAAAAAGTTGCAGTTCTCTCGAAAGCCAAATTACAGGAGATCGCAGAGTTAAAAATGCCGGATTTGAACGCGGCATCTCTGGAAGCGGCTATGAGCATGATTGCCGGAACGGCGAGAAGCATGGGCGTTACTGTGGAGGAATAAATCGTTTTTCCGCGAGAGCGCAAAAAAACGATAGAAGAATGCAAAAGCGGCATTCTTCCGCGAAATCAAATAGTAATTAAGATTACGAGAGCGCAAAAAAGTTAGAATATCTTAAATATAGTGGGAGGGATTCTCCCGATACAACCACAGGAGGTTTATTTCATGAAACGAGGAAAGAAATATCAGGACGCTGTAAAATCTTTTGATAAGACTGCCTTATACGATGTCGATGAGGCGATTGATATTGTAAAAAAGAATGCTACGGCAAAGTTTGACGAGACAATTGAGCTTCATATTAAGACAGGCTGTGACGGACGTCATGCAGAGCAGCAGATCCGCGGCGCTGTAGTACTTCCGCACGGAACAGGCCGGACCGTAAAGGTGCTTGTATTTGCAAAAGGAACGAAACTGGACGAGGCTCAGGCAGCAGGCGCTGATCATGTGGGCGGCGAAGAGCTGATTCCGAAAATTCAGAACGAAGGATGGCTGGATTTTGACGTTGTAGTTGCGACGCCGGATATGATGGGTGTTGTCGGCCGTCTTGGCCGTGTTCTCGGTCCGAAAGGTCTGATGCCAAACCCGAAAGCAGGAACAGTTACAATGGATGTCACAAAAGCAGTGAATGATATTAAAGCCGGTAAGATCGAATACAGATTGGATAAAACAAATATTATCCATGTGCCAGTAGGAAAAGCTTCTTTCACAAAAGAACAGTTAAGCGACAACTTCCAGACCCTTATGGGCGCTGTCAACAAAGCGAAGCCGTCCGCGTTGAAAGGACAGTATATCCGCAGTGCAGTCCTTACTTCCACGATGGGACCGGGCGTAAAATTAAACGTAACGAAGATTACAAATTAATTCTTTGTTGACAATCGCAAAATAGAATGATAGAATAAACAAGTATTTGCCGAAGACAGCAGGTGCCGAGAGGCGTAACCATGTGGCCTGCCGAGGAATCATACGATGAAATATCATCCGGATTTGATTTGATACCTCTCTGTCTTTGGGCAGAGAGGTTTTTATTTTAGTTGATGCGGACTTGTCCGCTTTGTTCCCATATTAATATAAGGAGGTGTACAATTCGTGGCAAAAGTAGAATTAAAACAGCCTGTCGTACAGGAAATTTCTGACAGCATGAAAGATGCACAGTGCGTAGTAGTAGTCGACTACCGCGGATTGACGGTGGCACAGGATACACAGCTGCGCAGGGAAATGAGAGAAGCTGACGTTATTTATAAAGTATACAAGAATACTTTGGTGTCGCGCGCAGTAGAAGGAACCGAGTTTGAGCCGTTAAAAGACGTACTGGAAGGTCCGAATGCGTTTGCTATTTCGAAGACGGATGCGACTGCTCCGGCAAGGATTCTCGCGAAGTTTGCGAAAAACGCGCCGGCGCTTGAACTGCGTGCAGGCGTAGTAGAAGGAAATTTCTATGACGAGCAGGGCATAAAGACAATTTCTACCATACCGTCAAGGGAAGAACTTCTTTCCAAATTACTTGGCAGCTTACAGTCACCGATCACAAATCTTGCACGCGTCTTAAATCAGATTGCGGAAGCAGGCGGCGGTGTGGCTGCGGCAGAGAATGCAGCAGAAGCGGAGCCGGCGGATGCGCAGGAAGCGGCAGAGTAATCTGGTGAAACCATAATGATCATAGAAAATGGAGGAAAATAAAATGGCAAAATTAACAACAGCAGAATTTATTGATGCGATCAAAGAGTTAAGCGTATTAGAGTTAAATGATCTTGTAAAAGCATGTGAAGAAGAGTTCGGCGTATCTGCAGCAGCAGGCGTAGTTGTTGCAGCAGCAGGCGGCGACGCTGCAGCGGCAGAAGAGAAGACGGAGTTTGATGTTGAACTTACAGAAGTAGGCCCGAACAAAGTTAAAGTTATTAAAGTTGTTCGTGAAGCGACCGGCTTAGGCTTAAAAGAGGCAAAAGATCTGGTTGACAGCGCACCGAAGGTATTGAAAGAGGCAGCTGACAAAGCTACTGCTGATGATATCAAGGCAAAACTGGAAGCAGAAGGCGCAAAGGTAACATTAAAATAATTGCAAAGCTTATCAGGGCGGCACAGATTTTGTTGGGGAAAACGGCATGGAAAAGCAGACGGCTTTTCTGTGCCGTTTTTTTGTCTTACAGGAAAGGCCCTGTTACCGCGAAGTGTTAAAGTCAGCAGCTTTCCTGTAAGATATAATCAGAATGAAAAATATGTAACAGTGAAGCCGAAAGCTGAACTGTTACAAAAATATTCCTTGACACAGAGGACAGACTTGTGATATGATACAAACTACGTTATTGTGGTGTAGTGGGCTTTTTATGCTTATTTTTCTAGTAGATTGTGAGAAGTCAGACACAACATCTTGTGGTCTGCGCGGAAAATTTTGAAATATTTTGTCGGCAGGCAGGCTTGCGAATAAAAAAACGAGGGGTGAAACGTCAAAATGGAGAAAAACAGAATACGTCCGGTGAAAGCCGGAAAAGGCATGCGTATGAGTTACTCGAGACAGAAAGAAGTACTTGAAATGCCAAATCTGATAGAAGTCCAGAAAGACTCCTACCAGTGGTTTCTAAAAGAGGGCTTAAAAGAAGCCCTGGATGATATCTCTCCGATTGCTGATTACAGCGGACACCTAAGCCTGGAATTTGTAGATTTTACGTTGTGTGAAAAAGATGTAAAATATTCAATTTCCGAGTGTAAAGACAGGGACGCGACCTATGCAGCGCCTTTGAAAGTGAAAGTAAGACTTCACAACAAAGAGACAGACGAGATTAATGAACATGAGATTTTCATGGGCGATCTGCCGTTGATGACGGAAACCGGCACCTTTGTAATAAACGGCGCAGAGCGTGTAATCGTAAGCCAGCTTGTACGTTCCCCTGGGATTTACTATGGAATTGCCCATGACAAAATCGGAAAAAAACTCTATTCGTGTACGGTCATTCCCAACCGTGGGGCATGGCTCGAATATGAGACGGATTCGAATGATGTTTTTTATGTTCGTGTGGATAGAACCAGAAAAGTGCCGATCACAGTGTTAATCCGTGCTCTTGGCATTGGAAATAATCAGGAAATTGTCGAATTATTTGGGGAAGAGCCGAAGATTCTGGCGAGTTTCGGAAAAGATGTGGCGACGAATTACGAGGAAGGACTCCTTGAATTATATAAAAAAATCAGGCCAGGCGAACCGCTTACGGTGGAAAGCGCGGAGAGCCTGATTACTGCAATGTTTTTTGACCCCAGAAGATATGACCTTGCAAAAGTCGGCCGATACAAATTCAATAAAAAACTGGCTTTAAAAAATCGTATCCGGGGACATATACTGGCCGAGGATGTGGTAGATGTTACAACCGGGGAAATCATTGCGGAGGCGGGGACAGAGGTGACGCGGTCTCTTGCGGACGATATCCAGAATGCAGCCGTTCCGTATGTCTGGATCGCTGCAGAGACAAGGAATGTCAAAGTGCTCTCTTCCATGATGGTAGATCTGCGCAGTTTTGTGGACTGCAATCCGAGAGAACTGGGGATAACAGAGCTTGTATATTACCCGATTCTTGCGCAGCTGATGGAGGAGCATCCGGATCTGGAGGATTTAAAAGATGCAATTCGTAAAAATGTACATGATCTGATTCCAAAGCATATCACAAAAGACGATATTTTTGCATCTATCAATTATAATATGAGCCTGGAGTACGGCATCGGCAACGATGATGATATCGATCATCTGGGAAACAGGCGTATTCGAGCTGTCGGCGAGCTTTTGCAGAACCAGTACAGGATAGGCCTTTCGCGTCTGGAGAGAGTGGTGCGCGAAAGAATGACAACGCTTGATCTTGAGAGCATTTCACCGCAGAGTCTGATTAATATCAAACCGGTGACTGCCGCAGTCAAAGAGTTTTTCGGTTCTTCTCAGCTCTCTCAGTTTATGGATCAGAATAACCCGCTTGGCGAGCTGACGCACAAAAGACGTCTTTCAGCTCTGGGACCGGGCGGACTTTCGAGAGACCGCGCCGGGTTTGAGGTGCGAGACGTACACTATTCGCATTACGGAAGAATGTGCCCGATTGAAACGCCTGAGGGACCGAATATCGGATTAATCAATTCACTGGCAAGCTATGCCAGAATCAACGAGTACGGATTTGTGGAAGCGCCGTACCGTAAAATAGACAAAACGGATCCGAAAAATCCGCGTGTCACGGATGAAGTGATCTATATGACGGCGGATGAAGAGGACAATTATCATGTGGCGCAGGCGAATGAAGCGTTGGATGAAGAGGGACATTTTGTGCGTAATACCGTATCCGGCCGTTATCTGGACGAGACGCAGGAATATGAAAAGAGCATGTTCGACTATATGGATGTCTCGCCGAAGATGGTATTTTCTGTTGCGACGGCGCTGATTCCGTTTTTGCAGAATGACGATGCGAACCGTGCGCTGATGGGATCTAACATGCAGCGTCAGGCAGTGCCTCTTTTGACGACAGAATCGCCTGTAGTCGGTACCGGAATGGAGACAAAAGCAGCTGTTGACTCCGGAGTCTGCGTAATTGCAAAGAGAGGGGGCGTTGTAGAAATTGCCGAATCCAATCGTATTGTAATCAAATCGGATGAGGGTGCGCGCGATGTCTATAAGCTGACCAAATTTTCAAGAAGTAACCAGTCCAACTGCTATAACCAGCGCCCGATTGTCTACAAGGGGGATCGTGTGGAGGCGGGAGAAGTCATTGCGGACGGTCCGTCCACTTCAAACGGCGAGCTGGCGCTCGGTAAAAACCCGTTGATCGGATTTATGACATGGGAGGGCTATAATTACGAGGATGCCGTGCTCTTAAGTGAACGGCTGGTTGAGGACGACGTCTATACGTCGATTCATATAGAAGAGTACGAGGCGGAAGCGAGAGATACCAAGTTAGGTCCGGAAGAGATTACCAGGGATGTGCCGGGAGTCGGTGACGATGCCTTAAAAGATCTGGACGAGAGAGGAATTATCCGTATCGGCGCAGAAGTTCGCGCCGGCGATATCCTGGTCGGAAAAGTAACGCCGAAAGGCGAGACGGAACTGACGGCGGAGGAACGTCTGCTGCGGGCGATTTTTGGAGAAAAAGCGAGAGAGGTTCGCGATACGTCGCTGAAAGTGCCGCACGGTGAATACGGTATCGTTGTAGATGCAAAAGTATTCACAAGGGAAAACGGCGACGAACTCTCCCCGGGCGTCAATCAGGCTGTACGTATTTATATTGCGCAGAAAAGAAAGATTTCGGTCGGTGATAAAATGGCAGGCCGTCATGGAAATAAAGGTGTGTGCTCCCGTGTGCTTCCGGTTGAGGATATGCCGTTTTTGCCAAACGGGCGTCCGCTTGATATTGTGTTAAATCCGCTTGGCGTGCCTTCGCGTATGAATATCGGGCAGGTGCTGGAGATCCATTTAAGCCTTGCGGCGAAAGCGCTTGGATTTAACATTGAGACGCCGGTTTTTGACGGGGCAAAGGAAATTGATATTCAGGATACGCTTGAGCTGGCGAACGACTACGTAAACTGTCCGTTCGATCAGGAAGAGGCGGACAGCGCAGAGTTTCCGGAAGATGCGCTGATATTTGAAGAGAAATATAAAGATACGCTCAGGAAAGATGTAATGGAATATCTCTCCAAAAACCGTGCACATCGTTCGGTATGGAGAGGTGTACCGATTTCCCGCGACGGAAAAGTGCAGCTGCGCGACGGCCGTACCGGCGAACCGTTTGATTCTCCGGTAACAATCGGGCACATGCATTACCTGAAGCTGCACCATCTGGTGGACGATAAGATTCATGCGCGTTCTACCGGCCCGTATTCGCTTGTAACGCAGCAGCCGCTGGGCGGTAAGGCGCAGTTCGGCGGACAGCGTTTCGGCGAGATGGAGGTTTGGGCGCTGGAGGCATATGGGGCTTCCTTTACGCTGCAGGAGATTCTGACCGTGAAATCGGACGATGTTGTAGGGCGTGTGAAGACTTACGAGGCAATTATCAAAGGCGACAACATACCGGAGCCGGGCATTCCGGAGTCGTTTAAAGTACTGTTAAAAGAGCTGCAGTCACTGGGACTCGACGTAAAACTGTTAGACGAAGAAAGAAATGAAGTAGAACTGGTAGAAACCAGTGAATATGGCAATACCGATTTGAATTCTATCATTTCCGGGGATAAAGATTTTGCATTTGAAGACAGCGAATCATTCGCGAAAATGGGATTCTCCAGGAAGGAGTTTGATCTGGAAAACGAAGAGCTTGTTGATGTGGAAGAGGAAAACGAAGAGGATGAGGAAGAAGGAACCGATCTGTTTGACGATATCGCAGAAGAGGTTCTGGATGTAGATGATATGGAATAGAACGATGCATTTTTATTCAGCAAGTAATTGCATTGCAAAAATATTGCAGGGAGGAAATGTCATAAATGCCAGAAATGATGAATAAAGAATCGGCAGGGGCAATCGCGTTTGACGCCATAAAAATAGGTCTGGCCTCCCCGGAAAAAATACGGGAATGGTCGAGAGGCGAAGTGAAAAAACCGGAGACGATCAATTACAGAACGTTAAAGCCAGAGAAAGACGGCCTGTTCTGTGAAAAGATTTTCGGCCCGAGCAAAGACTGGGAATGTCACTGCGGGAAATATAAAAAAATACGTTATAAAGGGGTTGTCTGCGACAGATGCGGCGTTGAAATTACAAAGTCAGCCGTCCGCAGAGAACGTATGGGGCATATAGAACTTGCTGCGCCGGTATCCCATATCTGGTACTTTAAAGGGATACCGTCACGGATGGGACTGATTCTCGACCTTTCGCCAAGGATCCTTGAGAAAGTTTTGTATTTTGCGTCCTATATTGTGCTGGACGGCGGGAATACGTCGCTTCAGTACAAACAGGTTCTCTCCGAGGCGGAATACCAGGAGGCCAGGGAACAGTACGGCAATGGATTTCGGGTTGGTATGGGGGCGGAATCAATTCAGGAACTGCTTGCGGCGATTGACCTGGAAAAGGATTCCGCCGATCTCAAATCAGAACTGGAATCGGCTACCGGACAGAAACGGGCCCGCATTATAAAACGTTTGGAAGTCGTAGAGGCATTCCGTGAGTCGGGCAATCGGCCGGAATGGATGATCATGACTGTGATTCCGGTCATACCGCCTGATCTGCGCCCGATGGTACAGCTTGACGGAGGACGTTTTGCAACATCCGATTTAAATGATTTATATAGAAGGATTATCAATCGAAACAATCGTCTCCGCAGGCTGCTTGAGCTGGGCGCGCCCGATATTATCGTGCGCAATGAGAAGCGTATGCTGCAGGAAGCGGTGGATGCTCTGATAGACAATGGCCGGCGCGGCCGTCCTGTTACAGGACCGGGGAACCGCGCGCTGAAATCGCTTTCCGATATGCTGAAAGGAAAATCAGGCCGTTTTCGCCAGAATCTTCTGGGAAAGCGTGTTGACTATTCGGGCCGTTCCGTTATCTGTGTTGAGCCGAAATTAAAAATTTTCCAGTGCGGCCTGCCCAAAGAGATGGCGATCGAGCTGTTCAAACCGTTTGTTATGAAAGAACTTGTTGCAAACGGTACGGCGCACAATATTAAGAGTGCGAAGAAAATGGTTGAGCGGCTGCAGACCGAAGTCTGGGATGTACTGGAGGATGTCATCAAAGAGCATCCGGTCATGTTAAACCGTGCTCCTACACTGCATCGTCTTGGAATTCAGGCATTTGAGCCGATTCTGGTAGAGGGAAAAGCAATTAAGCTGCATCCGCTGGTATGTACAGCGTTCAATGCAGATTTTGACGGTGATCAGATGGCGGTTCATCTGCCGCTTTCAGTCGAGGCACAGGCGGAGTGCCGTTTTATGCTGCTCTCGCCGAACAACCTGCTCAAACCCTCCGACGGCGGTCTTGTTGCGGTTCCGTCACAGGATATGGTACTTGGAATTTATTATCTGACGCAGGAGCGCCCGGGTGCGAAAGGCGAAGGCAAATATTTTAAAAATGTAAACGAAGCGATACTTGCCTATGAAAACGGTGTTGTGACGCTTCACTCGCGGATTAAAGTGCGTGTGACAAAGAAAATGCCGGATGGAAGCGTGATGTCCGACGTCATCGAGTCCACAGTTGGCCGTTTCATATTTAACGAAATTATACCGCAGGATCTGGGCTTTGTGGACAGAAGTATTCCGGGGAATGAGTTAAAGCTGGAAGTTGATTTTCTTGTCGCAAAGAAGCAGAATAAGCAGATTTTGGAGAAAGTAATCAATATACATGGCGCTACGACGACTGCTGAGGTTCTGGATGCCGTTAAAGCGATGGGCTATAAATATTCGACAAGGGCGGCCATGACCGTTTCCATTTCCGATATGACGGTACCGCCGCAGAAGCCGGAAATGATTGAACAGGCGCAGGATACCGTAGACAAAATTACAAAACAGTTCAAGCGTGGTTTAATTACGGAGGAGGAGCGCTATAAGGAAGTCATTGAGACATGGAAAGAGACAGACGACGAGCTGACGCACGCACTGCTGTCCGGTCTTGATAAATATAACAATATCTTTATGATGGCGGACTCCGGAGCGCGCGGTTCCGATAAGCAGATCAAACAGCTTGCCGGCATGCGCGGTCTGATGGCGGATACAACAGGTCGTACCATCGAGCTGCCGATCAAATCAAATTTCCGGGAAGGACTTGACGTACTCGAATATTTCATGTCTGCGCACGGAGCCCGAAAAGGTCTCTCCGACACGGCGCTGCGTACGGCAGACTCCGGTTATCTGACAAGACGTCTTGTCGATGTATCGCAGCATATGATCGTGCGGGAATCTGACTGCTGCGAGGGAACAGGCAGAGAAATTCCCGGTATGTGGGTGACGGCCTTTATGGACGGAAAAGAGGAGATCGAGAGTCTGCAGGAGCGTATTACAGGCAGATTTTCCTGCAATACGATTCAGGATGCCGGGGGAAATGTACTGGTAAAAGCAAATCATATGATTACGCCAAAGCGCGCAGCACTGATTATGTCAAAGGGAGTGGACGAAAAAGGCGAACCCTTATCCAAAGTAAAAATCAGAACGGTCCTTTCCTGCCGTTCTCATATGGGCGTTTGCGCAAAATGCTACGGAGCGAATATGGCGACCGGCCAGGCGGTTCAGGTCGGTGAAGCGATCGGTATCATTGCGGCGCAGTCGATCGGCGAGCCCGGTACGCAGTTGACGATGCGTACATTCCATACGGGCGGCGTTGCCGGAAACGATATCACACAGGGTCTTCCCCGTGTGGAGGAAATTTTTGAGGCAAGAAAGCCGAAAGGACTTGCGATTATCACCGAGTTTGGCGGCGTTGCAACCATTAAGGACAGCAAGAAAAAGCGGGAGATTATCGTGACAAACCATGAGACAGGGGAGACGAAAGCATATCTGATTCCCTACGGCTCCCATATCAAGATTATGGACGGAAGTACGCTCGAAGCCGGCGATGAGCTGACAGAAGGTTCGGTCAATCCGCATGATATTTTAAAGATTCGCGGTGTGCGCGCGGTGCAGGATTATATGCTGCGTGAGGTACAGCGTGTCTATCGTCTGCAGGGTGTGGAGATCAATGACAAGCATATTGAGGTCATTGTACGGCAGATGCTGCAGAAAGTACGTATTGAAACGAACGGCGACTCCGAGATGCTGCCCGGCACACTGGTAGATAATCTTGATTTTGAGGATACGAATGAACGCCTTGCGGCAGACGGGTTAGAGCCGGCCGAGGGCAAGCAGGTGTTGCTTGGTATTACAAAAGCTTCGCTTGCGACAAATTCGTTCCTGTCTGCGGCGTCGTTCCAGGAGACAACAAAAGTACTGACCGAGGCGGCAATCAAAGGAAAAGTAGATCCGCTGATCGGTATGAAAGAAAACGTGATTATCGGTAAGCTGATCCCGGCGGGAACCGGTATGAAACGCTATCGGAATATCAAGCTTGATTCGGATATGGCGGATGATCTTATGTTTGATGATTTTGATTATCAGAATGAGACAGCATCCGGTGCAGGCGCGGACGATCTGCTTGATTTCGGTGAGGAAGATGATTTTGAAGCAGACGATTTTGGAGCGGAAGACGATTTCGATGAGGAAGATTCTTTTGACACAGATGAATTGTTTGATTCGGATGAGTCTGACGCGGGCAATGCGGATGCGTTTGCAGACGATGCATTTGATCTGGATGATGAGTCCGGGGCAGAAGAGGGCGGATCGGACGGCGCGGCTGTATTAAATGATGACAATGCGGATGTGTCTGATGAAGACGACATGAAATAAATTTGAGAAAGCATACGACATACAAGTAATAACAATTTTTGTTACTTTTGTATGTCGTGTGCTTTTTTATCTTATAGGAAAAACCATGCTGCATTAATTTTTGAAAGTACAGACTATCCTATAAGATAAAAAGCCCTCCGGGCAGGAAGCGCACCTCGCGGAGGAGAAATTAGCCGTGAACGGCGCCGCTCGGGCGCGAAGAATGCGCGGAGCGCATTCTTATATATCTTATAGGAAAAACCATGCTGCATTAATTTTTGAAAGTACAGACTATCCTATAAGAGAAAACCAGCATCTGGCATTTACAGACTATCCTATAAGAGAAAACCAGCGTCCGGCATTTTATGTTTTGGCTAAATTGTACAAAATTATGAAAAGGAAACTGGAATATTTGTCAATTGAATAAAAACAGAATGCGTATATAATGAGAGATGAACAAACGGTTGCGCAACAATTTTTAAAGGAGGGGTCACAGATGAAAGACAAGAGGATGCGTCAGATACTTGCCTTATTTTTGGCAGTGCTGACGCTGTTTACTGCAATCGACTTTCCGGCGGTCAGCGTAGCGGCCAAAACGACGCTGGTTTACAGCGACGACATGGAGAGCGAAGCAGATGGCTGGAGCGTTACATGGAGCAGCGACACAGCCGGTAAAAACGAGAGAGTCGCAAATGAATGGGCAAAAAACAACAAAACGAAATGGTGGCATTTTGAGCCGAACGGCGTGGCACAAAAAGTTGTCATCGAACGCACGATTGAGAATGTGGAGCCGGGCAGTTATACGCTGTCGGTAGAAGCGGACGGGAAAGATGAAAAGGAGAACGCAGGTATTGCCGGTGTGATCACACTTGGAGAAGGCGTTATCTCTGCAGGTGAAGCTGTCATCTCTACCGATGAGGGCAATCAAAAGCGTGCCGTATCATCAGAGATGGAGTTTGGCGTATGGGATGATTTTAAGACGACCGCGACAGGCCCGCTGGAAGTGACGACGGACAATGCAATGCTGATTGTGCAGATCGCTGTAGATATGGAAAGCGAAGGATGGTTTGACCTGGACAATCTGAGAGTCGTTGCAACTACAGCCGGAGAGGACGATTCCGGAATTGTGGAAAACGCGGGCATCGGCGTGCCAAAGATTGAAGGCTTAAGCAAAGATTTTATCAAAGGCGTCGATATTTCTTCCTACGTCAGCCTTATCAACAGCGGCGTGACATTTAAAGACTGGGACGGAAACGTACTGGACGAGCAGGGATTTTTTAATCTGTTAAAAGAAGCCGGCGTCAACTATATCCGCGTGCGCGTATGGAACGATCCGTATGATGCAAATAAAAAAGGCTACGGCGGCGGAAACAATGACGTAGATACTGCTATTAAGATCGGAAAATGGGCTACGGCAGCCGGAATGAAGCTTCTGGTTGACTTCCACTATTCCGATTTCTGGGCGGATCCCGGTAAACAGCAGGTTCCGAAAGCCTGGGCGGGATATACGGTCGCGCAGAAAGAAACGGCTGTATATGATTTTACAAAAGCAAGCCTGGAAGCAATGAAAGCAGAGAATATTGAGATCGGTATGGTTCAGGTCGGCAACGAGACGACAAATTCTGTCTGCGGAGAATCCGACTGGGCTAATATGAGTAAAATTTTCAATGCCGGAAGCAAAGCGGTAAGGGAGGTAGACCAGAATATACTGGTTGCAGTCCATTTTACGAACCCGGAGCGGGCAGGCAATTATGCAAAATTTGCAAAGAACCTGAGCGATAATCAGGTAGATTATGATGTATTTGCATCGTCGTGGTATCCGTACTGGCATGGAACGCTTGAGAATCTGACAAGCGTTTTAAAAGATGTTGCAGACACTTATAACAAAAAAGTAATGGTAGCCGAGACATCCTGGGCTTATACGCTTGAGGACGGCGACGGACATGACAATACCGTAAGATCCGGACAAAATGACAAGGATGCCGCATGGTCGTTCAGCGAGCAGGGCCAGGCAGACGAAGTACGCAGCGTGATGGAAGCGGTAAAAAATGTCGGCAGCAAGGGTATCGGTATGTTCTGGTGGGAAGCAGCATGGATCCCGGTACAGGTGTACGATAAGAGCGCTGCAAACGCCGCGGATGTATTAAAATCGAACAAAGAGAAATGGGAACAGTTTGGCTCAGGCTGGGCATCCAGTTTTGCGGGTTCTTATGACGCTGAGGATGCAGGAAAATGGTTTGGCGGCTCAGCGGTTGACAATCAGGCATTGTTTGACTTTGAGGGAAAGCCGCTGAAGTCATTGAATGTATTTAAATATGTGGATACCGGCGCTGTAGTCGGTTCGATTGACGACAAATACATTGTTGCGGCAAATTCTCTTTCAGCCGATATCGAACTTGGTTCTACAGACGCTCTT
>CAMUHN010000010.1 GCA_947088675.1 uncultured Roseburia sp. | reverse complement strand
ATCTCCATCCTCCAGCCAAAACGGCGCATTAACTCCGGGCGTTTATGTCGGAAGATATCGCCGAAAACGATACCGCAGACAATCCGTCCAGACAAAACGGCCGATATTGTCCCAGCACACTGTTGATCCCAAGATAGGAATGCCGGTTCAAAAAAATATACTGCCTTAATACGATAATTCTGCACTTCATATGTGCCGGCTTTGCCATTTCGATCACACGTTCCAGCCCAAAGAGATTCCTCTCCCTCCCATCCCGCTCTCCGGTAAACAGCAGCGCAAATTCAAAATGGGAGGATGTATACAATTCTTTTAATGTCCGTTCCACAATCCCGGCGTCAAAATACGGCAAAATCGCATGATATTCCACAAGAAGCGGCTGCGTACCGGTATACAGTCCGACAAGCTCGTTCAGACAGGCGACCGTTCCGCGGCTCTGATAAATGCGCATTGCATTTTTTACCAGATAAAGCAGCTGCTTTTTGTTCCAGATTTCTGTCCCCTCAAAGGAAAACCAGTCCGCCAGACAGAGAAGCTCTTCCTCCCTCTCCAGGGAGGGTTCCAGCAGCTGCGCCATACTGTCGATCCGATCTGTCATATCCTCATAGATCGTCTGAAAAATTCCAAGATACCGTTCCAGAAAGGAAGCGCTTTTTGGGTCGGCCCCATAGACCTCCGGGAGATAGGATAGCCAGGTCTGTTTGGGAAAGCAGACGCGTATCTTTTTTATGACAGGAAATGCGTCCACAGCCGGACACATCGTAATTTTCAGCCACAGATATCTGCCGTAAATACCGAAGAGAAGTACATCTTCAGGAAAATCGAACGAAGCGCGCAAAAAGGACCGCAATATTTCGTCCTTTTCTTCCTGTGTTTTTGCGCAGTCCGTAATGATATCCAAAACAAAAACGGCCGCGCCGTCATTCCCTTTCCCGCAAAAAAGGCTGTCCGAAGTGTACACTTCCGCGCACACCCTCGTTCCTTTCGGCATAGTTCCGGTTACTGTCAGCCTGTGCCATGCCATCATTCTCTCTCTGCTGTCAAATATTTCCGTATAGTAAATCCCGCATCTGTAATCCGTATCCGGGGAAATCCCGCCGTCCACACGAATCCCTGCGGCGCTGCCCCGCGAAAAATCCGACCCCTTATTTAAGATAAAATATTTTCTGTTTCTTCTCACACTACCCCCATCTCGCGGCCCTGCCGCGGCTACCCCACACTATGAAATCTCAGTCACCAGTATCACACACTCTTTTAAACAGGGAAGCGCATTGACCGGCAGGAAGATGTCTCCGTTCTGGCTGCGCCCGATACCGCCTGCCGCCGCTTTGATCTTCAATGTCTTAATCCCCGCCACGCCGTCCTGCACATCCAAAAGCCCGTACAGGGCGCTGTAGCGGATCACACACCCAAACTCCGCTTTGATTTCGGAAAAGAACCGACCGATTGCCTCTTTGGCCTGCTCTTTTGCCAGACCGCACGCCACAGACGCTTTGATCTCCGCAAAAATATCCACCCCGATATATTCCGGCGCCAGAATGCGTACTTTTGTCCCTATCATCCGGATTGATTCCGCCATGCGCCAAATATTTTTTTTGTATGCGTCGCTTAATATGGCCCGCTCTTTTTTCGCATACGGCCTGACTACGACTGATATCGTCTGCTCCTTTCCTGCGTCGGCCAGCTCTGTCACGGGAATTGCCCTCACATTTTCAATGATCAGGCCCGGCGTCTGTTTGATCAGCGTTTCATAATCCTCATAGGTGACTGCCCTTTTTTTGTCCCTGAGAGATAAAAACATCCGTTTTCTGCAGTCCTCCAGTGTCTCCCGGTTCCTGCCGCCAACGGCTTCTCTTTCGTTTATGACCTGAACAGAATCCGCTCCGGCCGTTTTTTCCGTAAATGCGCTCTCAAACGACAAATCCGCTCTGCAGATTTTTTCTGCCGCAGCGTTTCCCCCCGCGCCAAGACAGCTGTATGCCCCTGCCAGAAAAATACGTCCTCCCGGCGCCATTCCGTGCTCGCAGTCGCCAAAAGAAACTGTTTTGCTCTCCTCGTCAAAACAGAAATGACGGTCGGTCGGACCGGAATCATCAAAATCATCCCTTGCCTCCCAAAAATGATAACAGCCGCTCCCCGGCCCTGACTCCGCCAAAATGGCAATTCCCTCCCGGCAGGGATGCGAAATGTCCGCCTGATACTGCTGATCGGGCATTCCGTTTCCCTCACCAAGAAGAATCCCCTCCCGGCAGGATACGTCAAACAATAAGACAAGAAACGCATTCTCTTCCCCGGCGAAACCCCCCGGCATCCGAAAATATGCCCTGCCATTTCTGACATCCCTGCATACTTCTCCGTCATACCGGCAGAATCCGTCCGGTTTTTTGCAAAAAATCAGAAAATCAAAAACGCAGCCGGGAAACGTCTCCACAAATGCTGTCCCATCCTGTCCCGGGCTGATTTCATGGCATTCGACAGACGTAAGTTTCTGCTGGACGTTTAGAAACGAAAAACCAATCCGCTCGATCACCGGCGGAATATCATATTCACTCCGCACCAGTGTCAATGCAAGCCAGTACAGGCCGTCCTCCCCTTTTTCCATTTCCTGCTCTGTGGAAAATGTAAGAAACCCGTCGTTTAAAAGCTGATTTGTCGTATCTTCGACACATATGGCTTCACGGTCAGCCGTCCCTGTCCGATATGTAATCCGATATTCTGCCAGCGCAAAAAACGGAAAATCCCCGATTGGATTTCGCGTCGCTTCCGCGTCCTCTGCAACGCCGATATACAGCGAATGCGGCGTCTGCGGCGCCAGCGCAGCTGTCAGCCCAATCCGAAGCATGTCCCCGGCGGCAGGCTGCATTCCAAATGCAGGAAAATGCAGACCGTTTTCGGAGACGTAACAGCTTACCGGCTCACATTTCTTTTGTTTTGGCACGAAGATCAGCTTTGCCACCAAAGCCGCTTCCAGCGCGGTCCATTTTGTACTCTCAAAACAGACGTCTCCCGCAAAAAAACGGCTTTTGGCCGGAAAAAACAAGGTTTCTTTCAGTCCTCTGATCTGAAGCACTGCCCGGGACGGACAGACTCCTTTCGGCGTAAATCCCATCCGTGCAAGATATTTGCGGGTCTGCGCTTTCGCTGTCTGTTCCATATGGAACTGCTGCATCTCTTTTAGCCATGCAAACAGCTCCAGTATCGTAATACCCGGATCATGTTCATTGAAATTCGTCCATTCCGGACAGATAGCGGGAATCCTGCGAATGGCTTTCTCCACAATATCCCGAAAGCTTTCCTGCTCTGATACTTCCTGCAAAGGTATTTTTCACCCCCCTGTTTTTGACCGGTTCTTTTTATTCCGTCTCTGCCAGCACCGTGCGCTCCCCGCAAAGCGCCACGGCATAGCGCAGGCAGCTTCCGGAACAGGGAGACTGCCTCCCGGCGCCCTGCTTCTGTTTTACTATTTTTTTCAATCGCACTTCTCTGACCAGACGAATGCCCAAAAGACTTCGCAGCGCATTTGCAATCTGCATTTCGTCCGGCAGAATCCCGATTTCCCATCCGTTTCCGTCAAAATTGCCGGTGACAGGATGCAGAAACTGCCACAGACGTTCCTCCACATTCTTCTGTACTTCAAACACATCGTTCCTCTCAAAGACCGTCACCCTGACAAAGCAGTCCAACCGGACAAACTGCGGCTCAATGACAAACAGGCGCGAAAGATCCGAAAGATTCCCGTCCATCCTTGACGAAAGGTACGCGCGGATTTGTCTCTGCACGTTCCGAACATACAGCCCGCTTTCCGAGAACTCGCGCGAGAGCACGACCAGCGTGACACATCCCGCATTTTCGGCGCCGTTTGGATCAAACCCGGAAAAACATTTTACTTTATGTACAAACCGGGATGCTTCGCGGGCAAGCATTTCATAATCGCGCGCCGTCACAGCCCGCTGCATATGACGCATGGCGGAAGCTGCCCGCCGATACGCCTCCTGCATTGTCTCCTGATCGTATCCGCCGCAGACAGGAAGCGCATTGTTCACGCCGTTTACAAATCCGAGCGAACACCCGAGACTGCCTATTTCTCCCGGTGCACAGTTTCCATCCGCCCCGGTGCAGCAGCAATAGCGGATACATATAGTTGCCCCCGTCCCACTGGCCGGGACGGCTCCGTTCTTACCGTCGGAAAAACAAACGATACCGCTGATGAAATCCGCCTTATAATGCCTGTCCGTTTCCTTTGACCAGACAAAATCTTTTACCTGCTGCCAGAGAATCCAGATTCCCGACAGCTGCCCCCTCTCATCCCGGCTTTCCTTAAGCCGCCCCTGCTCTCTGAACTTTTCACACGCGTCCATTGAAATCGAAGAAAGCTCGTTGACCCAGACAGAGAGGCTGCTGATGTTACCGCGCGGCAGGCGGCAGATTTTATTTTTTTCCTCCGGTTCGATTTTAAAATATTCCGGCGGCATTGTCTCCTGCGCTTTTATTGCGACGGAATTAAAATACATCCCCTGTATTCTGGTGCGATCCCCTGCCGGCTTTCCGCTTTGGTATTCCGAGTGCAAAGCAGTCGCACGAATCCAATACGCCTCTTTCCCAAAGAGAGTCTGTTTTTGGAAATCATTTTTTCCCCAAAACGTCAGACACCCGGTTTCCCGCAGATTTTCTGTTCCGTCGTATACGCGAAGCGGTGTAAATCCCTTTTGCCCGCCGTATTCATACGAAACGCGCACGTTATCCTCTCCTGCCGTCTCTTCCGTCACACACAGCAGCCGGATCGGCCCGCACGTTAACGGTTTGTCAAACCCAAGATAAAGTCTCCTGTTTAAATCGGAAAGTCCCCAAAAGATTGGATATCCTTTTTCCTGAGCCGGCCGTACAGTGAACTGGCGCTGCCGAAGGCCGTTTACCGCCACCGCAGATTCCGGACGTCTGCCGCCGGATTCATAGTGATAATGAAACCGGATCTGCGAAATTTTCGGCGCAAGATAGGATCCTTTTACCTGAAACTGGTTCTTGATCTGCAGCACGCGAACCCGGATGTAACGCGAAGGCGCGTTCTGCCATTCCAAAAGCGCTGCATCAGCCGGACAGAGAAACGAAATCTGTGCCGACGCATGCTCCTTTGCATTTTTTCCCTGAAACAGTAAGGCCGCTTCCGCGCAGACAGGGAGTCTGCTAAAACCGCTGCCATTGTAATACTCCCACACAACCTTTGCGACTGTGATATCATATTCCGGATCCGGCTCAAAATCGGCGCGTTTCATCAGTATTTTCCACTTTCTGTCAACCGGAATGCTGTTGTCAAACGGAATTTTTTCATAATCCAGCCGAAACGTGAGCACAACTCTGGCGCCGGCTTTGGACAGCGCCTCGTTCGATGCGAAATAACATTCACAAAATAACGCCGGACATTCCCCAAACAAAAAGAATGCGTCTTCCTGCTGCTCTCCCATTTCATTTTGAATCCAATCCGGTTTTAACCCGTCGTGCTCTGCGGCAATCCGTATATCGCCCGCCAGAAAAGGTTCCCGCGTCCAGGGCTTATTATAACGAAAACAAAGCCAGTAGCCTTCTTTTCCAAATAGCTTCTTCTTCGCCGGGAGCCGCCCATTCGGATTTGGCGCAAGTACAATCCTGTTGTTTTCTGCAAGGCAGACCTCAAACAATTCGGGCAGAGTTTCGTCCTCGTTGTCCCCGTCTTCCCCCGCGGCCGTACCGGCGACAGAAAGCGTCTCTTTCGACAGCCAGTCATCCGCCTGCGAAATTTCGTTTTGCCAGCTCTTTCGGAAAGGGATTAATTCCAACTGTATTCTGGCGTTTTGGGTCACAAAAACAGTATCGTCGCAGCAGAGGTAAAGCGCATGTTCCTGCAGATTTTCTTCGTCTGCTGCAAACGGAGCAAACGGCTGATTCCCGTCTTTCTTTCCGATGTAATCTGCGCCGCCGTCGCAAAGAAATATCTGCGTCAGCTGTGCGGGCGTGACATAGAGATCTTCTGTTGTTTCATAAATCTTTGAACCGCCGAGCACCGTCGTTTTTTTTGGTACCATCGCTCCGCCAAATTCACGCCCGGAAAGAGAAAATGTAACAAACCCTTCCGCCGGTACACAAGGATGCATTGAAATCCCCATCCGCTCAAAAAACAGACTGCGCAGCTTTTGGGGGATCTTTCGATACTGCTCACACGTCCCCGCAAACATATCCGCAAATAAAAGCGCCAACGCAGCTGCGGCATCCGGATGCTTTGGATCAAATTTCCACTCAGGCGTACAGACGCGCGCCAGCTGCGCGATACGCGCAATGATCTCCTCTTTTTTCACACTACCCCTTTCCAAACGCAAACGAACTGCTTCCCTCACTTAAGTAATACGGAAATACCATATTATAAGGATTGTTTGTGGTTCGGACCGTACAGCTGACAAAAATCTCTACCATTCCCTCAGACATTCGATCCGTTTTGATCTGCGCTTTCGGATGCAGAATTCTCGGCTCCCATCGAATCAATGCGTCCACAACCTCCTGCTCCATACTCTTTTGATCGATCCTGCTCATATCGGAAAATGCATATCTGCCTATGCCGCATCCAAATTCCGGCAGCATGGCGCGCTCGCCTTTCCCGGTGAACAATACGGCCCGCACCGATTCTCTGATGCTCTCCTCCCCGCAGCTCATTTTTACTCTTCCTGTCACCGCGTCGATCTGCGGCGGAAATTTCCACCCGCAGCCAAGAAAATCTGATTTTCGATTTTGCAATTCCGTCATCCCCTCCCCTGATCGCATTTAATTTAGTTTAATCACAGAACCTTTGATCTGTGCAATTCCGCTGCTTTGCGCCTGAAATGACGACGTTCCTTTACATTCCAGCGACGCCTGCGCTTCCAGTTTGATATTCTGGCCGCTTACCTTTGCGCTGCTTCCTTCCACGGAGATATTCTGGCCCTTAAGTTTTAACTTCTGTTCTGCCTCCGCAGCGATCTGATCGGCTTTGAGGCTGATTTTACCGCTCTCCCCGTCCAGTTTCAGCAGTTCTTTTCCGTTTACCTGAAACAGCATACTCCTGGCCGCAGAAAAGATCAGACTTCCCTCTTTTGCATTCACGATCATTTCATTGTCCCCGGAGGAATCGCTGACGCAGATCGTTTCGTTCTCGTCGTCAAGTTGCAGCGAAAATCCTTTTTTTGTCCTCACGGTGATCTTCTCTTTCCCCTCTTCATCTGAAATCAGAATACGGCTTCCTCCTCTGGTCAGGATTCCCTTTTTCGTATTCTGTTCATCTGCCGTCTCATCCGGCAGCGCATTCTGCTGATTCCAGATACAGCCGACCACATAGGGGCTCTTCTGTTGTCCCATATGAAATGCAACCAGCACATAAGAACCGACTTCCGGCAAAAGATACGTCCCGTACTTACTGCCTGCATACGGCACGGCCACAGGCGCCCACCCAATCTCATTTTTCTGGTCCTCGCCAAGCAAATTTTCCACCTTTACCATCCCCGGGTGGTCGCTGTCCCAGTTTGCCGTGACTTTTCCAAGCAAAATTCCTCCCGCTATCCCGCTTTTACCGCTCTTTTCTGTTTTATTTTTTTCGTTCTCCAACAGTTCCTCATAAAAGTTAACGCCCGCTCTGCCAACTGAAAAATCGGTGGTAAATCCGTCCGATCCAAATGAATGCGAAACAGATTCCAGATAGTAATCGCCGTCGACTGTCTCCTCAAGCCCCTTAATCTGCACACAGCGGCCGGGCAGCAATACCGGGTTTCCCATACAGGTCCCGCTGCCGGCCTGCGCCTGCTCCATGCGCCGACTGGCCTCCAGATCCGCCCTTTTCTGCAGCTCCTCCACAGAGGCAATATCTGTCAGCGTGACAACAACCTTATTTTTTTTCTGTCTGGCATGCTTCATCGCGCCGCCGCACGAGACAGTACACGTCTTTACGCTTTTTTCCCCGCTTCCCCTTAAATTTCCCCTGACTTCAATCTCATAATCCACATAACAGGGCTTCTGGGAAAACGAAATCAGGTCTTCGCCCCATACCAGCGGCGTTAACGTCTGCTTCTCCTTTTTCTCTGCAAAAGATACGCAGCCGCCATGCACGAGAAACTCCTTATTTACGATCCGGCACAATTCCCGTATCATCTCCAGATCATTTCCGCACTGTACGATCGGCTCCGGCAGCGGCAGGGAGGTCTGCTCAATCTCCTGCTCTAAAATAAGGCTGCCGTATTCGTTTAAGATCTCTGCAACCAGATCGGAATGTTTCTGTGCGTTCCATTTATAGTTTTCTCTTACGTGATCCATCATCAAATGCCTGACGTCCATGGCCGTGACCTGAACAGACGCAATATCGCCAAACTGGACGGCCCTTTCGTATATATATCCAAAAAACACAAGCGTCAGGTCAGAACCGTAGCCCATTTTAATTTTTACTTTATTTCCGGGGACAAGCGCACTGACAGCCGGGCTTTGCAGGCTTTTCGCCCTGTCGTCATAAACGCCCGTCACCGTAAAATCCGCGCTTGCAGCGTCCGCAACATTTAAAGAAACATGAATCTGCAGAACCTGCATCCCGCAATCGCCGGCCAGATCTTTTTCATCGTCCCCGATCAGTATTTTTGCCGCCGGAACAAGATAGTCGTGATATTTTTTTCGAAGATCCCCCTCTTTATATACAACTGTAAAACAATCGGATTTCATAAACGCCTCACTTTAAACAGCTCGCTTAAGGAATCGCCGGCAGCGTTATCATCATGCCGGCCTCCGTCTCAAGCGGATTTAAGATACCGTTTGCAGCCGCGATCTCACGCCATTTTTCTGCGTCTCCATACTCTTTAAATGCATAATGCCACAACTGCTCTTTCTCATGCATGATACGCACTTTGGTGCGGTCGGGCGACTCAAACGGCGTCCCGCGTTTCGCATCGCCGATATTTAAAACAGACTGAAACGAGATATCCGCTCTTGCACGTACCGGCGTTCCGTCTGACAGAAACATCGTATAATTTTCTTTCACGGACGTGACAATTCCCTTAAACTGGAGCGTTCCCCACTTGAATTTAACCATGGGCGGGCGGTGCAGCGTGGCGTCGATCTGCAAAAGTCCGGACAGCCGCCCCGTCTGTTTTGAGACGTCCGTCCCGCTCTCGGCCTGACCCGGCGACGGCGGGATATAGGTATCAAAAAACAGCGTCATCTCAAGCGTCATGCTCTCGCCCGCTATATACTGGCTGATCGGGCCGTTTAAACCTGCGATTTTCTTTTCACTGTAAGAGGCGCGGTACGAGAGCTGATAG
This sequence comes from uncultured Roseburia sp., assembly GCA_947088675.1. Classification (GTDB taxonomy): domain Bacteria; phylum Bacillota; class Clostridia; order Lachnospirales; family Lachnospiraceae; genus Roseburia. Next base: position 52,401 of record CAMUHN010000010.1, on the reverse strand, counting down.
GACTGCGGATTAAACAGCACCGCAATCTCCGTATTCTCCTGCTCGCCCTCCTGTATTACAATCATGGCTTTCTCCGTCATAATTTATAATGCTCCTCTCCTCAGTTTCTCCAAATGAAGCTCCTGCCCCATTTTCTTTACGATTTCTTTCGTAAGTTTACTGATCTGCGCGGGTTTTAATTCCTGATATTCTGTCACCGTTTTTTTCAGTTCACAGATCGCTTTCTCCTGCCTGACAAAACGTTCTTCGACCGATTCTTTCAGTTCTTTTACCTGTTGTGTGTCCTCTTTCGGTTTTAAGCGTATCAGAACGTTTCGCATCAGCCCGTAAATATTTGCCCTGACCTCCCTCGCATCCTCGGACGCAGGCACGTGCACTTTCTCCCGAATCAGATTCATGATCTGCGGCGTCTGTTCCGCCATATACCAGTCTTTCGCCTGCTCGTTTTCCGCAAAGCCACTCTGCGGGCCAGCGAAGAGAAACAGGCTGCGTCTGTGATAAAATTCTTCCAGACGCCGCGCCGTATCCCATCCGGCCGCAGTGCGCACATGATTGATATACTGCCGCTGCAGATGCTTTGGGCCTGTTATGGCCTCCCGCAGCAGTGAGAGAACTTTCTCCCGTCTAACCAGCTTCTGTTCCGCTTCTTTCATCCGCAATATCTGTTTTTCACTCTCCGCAATCCTCTTCGCTGCGAGATTCTGCGCCGACCGATTTGCCGCAAGCATTTTTTTCAAATTCCCTGTTATGCGTTCCGAAAGCTTTGGCTGCTCCTGTATCATCTTCTGCCGTATCAGGCGTTCGGTTTTCATATAAAATGAAAGCCGCAGGTTTCCGGCAGATACGGGCAGTCCGTACACTGGCATTTTCTTTTTTGCAAAGACAAGCGAAGGCAAAAAAAAGCGGTATCTGCCAAAATTTCTGTACCGGTCGATAATCCTCTGCGCAAAGGAAACGTCGATGCGCGACCGGCTCCATTTGGGGAGAAACGGTTTAATGATAGGTAATTCCTTCATGCATAATCTCCAGTTTTTCCAACAGGACGGAGCCGTCCATCGCATTGAGTCCCGAGACTTCCCATTTTGTGACAATTCCGTCCATAATCTCAAACTGCCGCCCCGTCATCTCCCCTTTCCCGTCCAGCAGAATCACTTTCAGCCATGTGCCAAGGCGCATTCCGGGCTTTAACTGATGCAGCCAGCTATCCGCCGAAACCATACCGCGTTCCAGCACAAGCGGCTGATTCCTTTTATGCGGCGCGCACAGAATGTGGGGGCTGTCATTTTTTCCGCCCTCGAAAATTTCTTCTGTCTCAAGCGTCGCTTCTATTCCCGATATCTTCTGGAAACAGATTTCCTGCGCCGGAAGGCCCGCAATCTGATCTTCCCCGGTCATAACGCGAAACCGATAACCGGGCATATATTTCGTCACGCTGTCCACTCCCATATTCCCTCCAAAATCAGGCTTTTTTATACCTCGAATACATTTTCCGGTTCGTCGTTCAACCGTCTGTTAATCTTTGAAATCTCCCTGCACCAGCGCAGACGGTCCACATGGCTCATCGCCATAATATCGTCATGGCTCCAGTGCATATAGTATCCGATAAAAGCCGCCTCCTCATAAATTTTATCTGCCGGATACACTTCTATTGCCCGGCATCCATAAAATTTACTGGCACTTCAACCGTCTGGCCGCAGTGCGGGCATACCGTCTGATATCCGGGCGATTCCATCGTATTGATCCTCTGGTATAAATCCTGAAGATAGGCCAGGTCCATCGTGTATAGATTTTCTATCACCCTGGTATCTACAGACGGCAGCGACCCAAGACATGTGATCACTCTCGTCAGCAGGATGATGGTCAGGTAGGACGGATTCTGCTGCACGCGCGGATCTTTCATCGGCAGGATCTCATCTCCTGCATTGGCCAGGCGCATTGTGCCCTCCCTGTGCAATATCCCGTTTTTATCCAGATAACCTCTGGGCAGTACAAATGAATATTCGGTCAAAAATGCCATATTGCTTCCTTTCTCTCAAACAATTTAAGATTCCCTTGTCATTCCCTCATGCGCAACTTCAAGCGTCTCTACCGCAACTTCCGAGGAGGTCGCGTTAAAATCAGGCCCCGTATATTTGACAGGCCACGCGTTAATCACACGCCAGGAAGCTACGGGCGATTCCGTCGCATCCAGAAGCGTAATGGTAATTGTCTTGCGCTCCACTTCCCCGGTTACGCCTTTATCCAGCCACTCGTACAGCGCCATGGAATCCGCCAGCCCTTTTTTTAAGGTAATATTGCCGTACTTTTTTAACCCCGGAATTTTCATCGGCGTCTGAACCATATCTCCCTCGCGGTATTCCATTACGTCGATGGAGGCGTCAAACCCGGTTACTTCCGAAAAACCTCCCGCCGTAATCCCGTCAATCTCAACCTTATATCTGAATTTTCCATATGGATAGGTCGCCATGTTCTTCTCCTTTCCGCATTACTGCGCATCGCCTGTTTTCTGCGACACTCTAAAGATCACAAACTCCGCCGGCTTTACCGGCGCTACGCCGATCACGCAGATCAGCCTTCCATTGTCGATATCATCCTGGCTCATTGTCTCGTGTCCGATATTGACAAAAAAGGCTTCTCCGGGCGATGTGCCTGCCAGGGAACCGTCCCTCCACATTCCGGTCAAAAAGACTTCGATCGTCCGTTTCACCCGGACCCAGAGTACTTCGTCATTCGGTTCAAATACGGCCCAGTTTGTATTTGCCTTAATCGATTCCTCCAGATAGATAAACAGCCTGCGCACATTGATATATTTCCAGCTCGGATTGCTTGTTGCCGTGCGCGCGCCCCAGACCCGTATCCCCATACCCGGAAACGAGCGGATCAGGTTTACCCCTTTCGGATTTAAAATATCCTGTTCCCCTTTGTTAAACTGGCAGTCAAGCCCAACGCAGGCGCGGACGACCTCGTTTGCCGGCGCTTTGTGCACGCCTCTTGTATTATCGCTTCTCGCGTAGATGCCAAGGACGGAACCCGACGGCGGAATTGCAATATTTCTCCTGTCAAGCGGATCAAACACGGTCAGCCAGGGATGATAAAGAGCCGCATAGTTTGTATCAAAAATCTCCCGATGCGCTATCACATCGTCTGTTTTCTTCGCGTCGCGCGGCAGATCCAGCACCGCAAACCTGCTCGCCGTATTTTCGCAGTGCGCAACCAGCGTCAGCTGAACATTCGGATCGGTAATGCCGGGAGCCGCTATTATAGACACATTGTCATTGTCCAAAAATGCCGTAATGCCGCTCCTCTTTCCGGCTCCACGATCTGTTCCGATAAACTCGGCCGCACTTAAAGAGCCGACATCCCCGTTTGTACCTCCGCCCAATTGTACCGATAACGCCGCTTTTTGCGTATCCTCTCCCGCAAGCGCCAAAAACGGCGGCAGTACGACATCGCTCGAAAGCGCGTTATATTTAACTTCGATGATTTCCGATTTTGCCAGTTTTTTCTCGATATAAGTGGACGCATCAATATTAAACGATACGTTTTCATACAGTTCTACCTGGTCGTCCACCCTGACCTCAATGCCAAGCTCACAGGTCGTGATCACTTTTGTCGGCAGCAGCTCCCTGTCGATGACGCTCCCGTCAAATTCCGCGGCAAATGTGATCACGTTATCCTGGCATTTTACAATCCGGTTATAACTGACTGACGCCTGATCGGAATACATCACAATATCGCCCGCGGCAAATCCCGCGGCATTTTTTACATGATAGCGTTTGCCGTCAGCCGTCTCCAAAATATCCAGAATCTGTGTTTTCGCTTTGTTTTGGGGTGTAATAACTATGTTGATATTATTCCCCCAGACTCCCGGATTTTTCGCCGTAAACGCAAGAGCCGCACTCTCCGACGGAATCGCCCCTGCCGCGCATCTGGCGTCGGACGGCGCTACCCGTGCAATAAATGCGCGGGAGCCGCCGTTGATAAAAAAATGCTCTACCGCATAGGGCAAAAACCGGTATCCGCCAAATTCGTTTTCCGATAAATACCCTCCGTATTTTCTTCTGAAATCCGCAAAATTTGTCACAAGCTGCGGAACTCCCTCTACTGCCCCTCTCTCTGCAAGACCGATAAAACCGGCCGTGCTTGTCCCGACGCCCTCCATCGGTTTCCCACCGGATTCAAATTCTTCCACATACACGCCCGGTGATAAATATTCAGCCATATCGTTCCCCCTTTCGGCTTCATCCTTATGAAAAGCCGTAGCCTGCTGCCGTCACTTTTCGACATTATTTTACAGGATTCGGCATAACAAATTCTTAACAATAACCGTCTTCTTTTTCTGTTTTCTTCCGGTTTTGCACTTTTTTTACAAAATCTTTCCATTCCTGATCCGGCTCCACACAAAGTTCCCTGCGGCAGATTCGCTGTACCGCCGCATACTGCCGCCTGGCCTGTCCGACATTGCCGGCTGCAAGATGACATTCGATCAATAACTCCCGCAGTGAAATTGCATAACTGTCAGTTCGCACTGCCTTTTCCAGCAGCAGCGCCGCCGTATCAAATTCTCCCCCACGCATCTTTAACACCGCGAGTTCTTTCATCGTCCGTAAAAAAACCTGTTCCACATACTCTCTCTGTTCCACGACCCATATATAATCCTCTCCGTACATATAACACTCGCGGTACAGTTCCATCGCTTCCAGAACATCGGCATTCGACGGAACAACGCCCTTATGTGCATAAGCGTTCCACCGCATCAATGCGGAAACATCCGACGAAATACGTTTAAAATCAAGTGCATAGGACTGATTCTCCACAAGCAGAACCCCCGGTGCGCCTGCCTGCTCCAGGGCCTTTCTAAGATAAGACGCCGTGGTATGCAAAAGGACCGACATTTTCTTCCTCTCAGTGTCCGGCCATAAACGCTCCAGCAGCGTATCTTTTTTCAGACCTGACGCCCCCTGCAAAAAAAGGCAGGCAAACAGCTCCCTCGTCTTTTTGGTACGCCAGCAGACTGCCCCGCTCCTGCCCGTTACACGCAGTTCCCCGAGACAGTTTACAAACAGGTCGGCCGGTCTGCTCTTTGCCCGTTCGTTTTCCAGAAGTCCCTCCAGCAGCTTTGCATCGGTTTCCCGCAACAGGGGAAGCCGTTCCCCGGTCTGTACAAAATATTCCCGCTGCTTTCGTATCTTCTGCGCGAGCTCTTCTCTTTTTTCTGTTGCAGCGCGATCCTGCTTTCTGTATTGGTCCAGCAGGAAAAGCAGTTTCAAGCGGCGTGCAAAAATGTGTTCTCCGTCCATGCGTATGGAAATACACGCCATAGCTTCCCAGCCGTTCTCTTCCTTTTTGTAAAGCGACATTGCCGTACAGTAATAACCGTAGGCGGCAAACAGCGCTGAAAAACCTGACGCCTGACGCGCCTGCGCCGGCGTATCCTGCCCCGCGGTCCCATCCTGATGCAGTCTGACAGCCCAGCGTACCATTCGCTGCATTCTCTCCCAGACAAACGTATGACCGGCGTTTTTCGGGAGACATTGATCCAGGAATCTGTTTAAATCGTCAAAATCTTCCAGCGCCAGTGAAAATTCCAGCCTGCATAAAATCGTTTTATAAAAAATTACGTCTTTTACAGACGCAAGACGCAATTCCGCTTCCATTGCAAGTTCCCGCGCAGCCGCAATTCCGGCGCCTGTCTTCGCACAGGAAATCCGGCCAAGCATACAGGTTTCATAAAAATCAAACTGTCTGTTTCGGTATGCTTTCTCAGACGCAGACAAAAATAATGCTTCCGCCTGCCGGATGTCTCCTTCCCGCTGTGCCAGCAGCGCCATACAGTAGAGCGTACGTTCTTTGAGCTTGTCCTGCTCTTTGTACAACAAAGCAAGACATCGCTTCACCGTATCTGTCTCTTTCACATCCGCAGGCACATACGCAAATTTTTCAATTGCATCCGCCAAAATACGATAGCCGTTTCTGCCGCTTTTTTGCACATATTCGACTGCCGTCTCCAGATCGCCGTGCCGCGCATAATACCGTGCGGCGCGATAAGAAACTGCCTCTGCCATTTCAGGCGTCAGACGCTGCCCCAAAAAATCCGCATAGATGAAATAATAACGGTATCTTCCGGATTTTTCCCGATAAACCATACGATATTCGCCAAGCAGATATTCCAGTAACCGTCCGCAGTCATCGCGTCCAAGCGCCTCATTGCACACGGTCTGATCCATTTCTCCAAAAGCGGAAAGCTGGATTAAAACCATTTGAATTTCATAGGGAAATTTTTGAAAAACTTCGTGAAATATGTATTGATAGAGATGAGTTTTATCATACAGAAACTGACCGTCCTGCACCGCCTTCATTTCGGCGCAGAGAAATACCAGCCCCGCAGGCCATCCTCCGGTATACCGCCAGATTTTACGAATCTGTTCCTCCGTATATCCGGATTCCTCCATTCCATCCAGCAGCAGCTTTACTTCCTGCTCTGAAAAAATAAGCTGCTCTGCATGAACCGTCAAAACCTGCTGCCGCAGCAGACAGGACGACATAATGCCCGTAAGACTTCCGTCCAGGGTAAACAGCAGACGCAGCTCTTTTGTTTTGCATTCGATCAGCCACGCAATCATCCGGATAACCGTTTCATTTGATATCAGATGCAAATTATCAAAACACAGATAAAACCGACGTTCTTTCATCCGCATAAAAAAATCGGACAGAAATTGACGGTATGTATCTGCAATCCCGTCCTCATCCTGTCCGACTTTTTTGATTGGAATATCATCTGCGACACCGGTTACTGCCGCCTGGATTCCCTTTAAAAAGTTTTGCGGCCGGTTATCTGTTTCACTGATCTGATACCAACCGCAGCATGTTTTATTTCTTTCCGCCAGTTCCGCCATCACCGTTGTCTTTCCAAATCCGGCCGCGGCCTGAAAAACGATCACCCGCTGGGGCTTTCTCTCAATCCATTCGATCAGTTTCTTTCTTTCAAAATCTTTTGTCCGCCGTTTTGGAATGCGTGTTTTCGCCTCCATCAGCAGATCTTTTCCTGGTCCTGTTTCTCTGTTCAATTTGTTTCCACCTCCGCTTACATTGTTATGACTTTTTTATTATACAAATGTAGCGAATGAAAAACAAATAAAAGCAGCATTTTTATCTCTTTTCCGGCGGCCAATTTCCCGCCGCGTCACACTATTTTTGTTTTCCGGAAAGATTGACACAGGCAAGCCCCAGAAAGACTGCGCCTGTCGCAAACAAAATGATCACGGAAAACATTTTGTCAGCGGTATAGCTGCCAAACTGACAGGTAATGCCAAAAAATTCGCGAACTTCTTCCATGACCGGCGCCGGGGCAGGCGCAAACGAGCGCTCCATAACCTCCTCCGTCAGGATACTTCGCAGCAGCAATGCGCCGTGGGAAATCGGAAAACACCGTATGATCCACTGTACCGCAGAAGGATACATCCCGATCGGCAGATAAATCCCCATGACAAAGCCGACCAGCGTGCCGATGACTGTCGATGCTGTCCGGTATGCGCTCTGCGTTTGAAACAGCGAGACAAAAAACGCCATCAGCCCGACTGCCGCAAAATCAGTTAATAAAATGACGCCGATGGCCTCCGGCAGTTTTTTTAACGCAAGAAAATCTCCCCCGTTGATCCTGATATAGGCCTGCGCAAGTGCAAACGTTACGACAGTCATCAGCACAGTGACCGCATAGGCGCAGATCACATAGCCGCCTGTCATCGCGGAGCGTCTGATCGGAGACACATAAAAATCTTTTGTGATATGTTTCGAGCGGTCGTCAATGACTGCGCCAAGCACGCCGAGCGAAATTGTAATACCGGCCTCGGCGACGACGCCTGCCATCACCCAGTTGTCCATAATTTCTCCCGCCGCATCCATTTCCTCCTCATTCGCCGTATCCTGCGCCGCGCCGGACATTTTTTTCCCCTCTGCAATGCTATCGGAAATATCTTTTGTATAGACATTCCCAAGAAACAGCACATACAGCGCAATCGTAATAAAGACGGCAAGCAGAGAAAAAAAGACCGCGCTCTTCTCTCTGAAATACAATTTCAGATTTCTCCTTGCAAATGCGATCATTCCCGTATCTCCTTTCCCGTAATGTTGAGAAAGACATCGTCCATCGACCCTTTCTCCACCGTATAATCCAAAATATTTTCTTTCATCTGCCATAAAAGCGGAATAAATTCTTTTGTTGTCGCCCCTTTGACTTCAATATAGTCGGCAATCTCGCGAAAGGAAATTCCTTTTCCGGAAAGGAACGAAATCCCTTTCGTTTTTTCTGAAAATCTGATCTTCAGACGGTCGCTTGTGTACGTTTCTTTCAGTTCAAACGGCGTGCCGCGCGCCGCCACCATTCCGCCGTCAATCACAACGACATAGTCCGCATTCTCCGCTTCCTCCATATAGTGCGTTGTGAGAAAGACTGTCATCCCTTCTTCTCTCTGCAGTTTCTTTACCGTATTCCAGACACTTTTTCTCGTCTGAGGGTCCAATCCTGTCGTAGGTTCATCCAAAAATAAAATTTCAGGCGTGTGGATTAAGGCTCTTGCGATATCGCAGCGGCGTCTCTGCCCGCCGGACAGGCTGCCGTAAGGGCGGTTTATAAAATCCGTTACCTCACTGCACACCGCCGCGCGCTCGACCGCATCTTTTAACGAACTTCCCTTTTGTCCGTACAGACCCCCGCGGAGCGTAAGATTCTCCCTGACTGTCAGAAGATTGTCCAGAAGACTCTCCTGAAACACAGTGCCGATATCCATGCGGATCAAATCGTCCTCCTTTCCAAGTTTATGCCCGTTTACAATGACCTCGCCGCGATCCGGCTTTAAAAACGTGCATATGGTGTTGATCGTCGTCGATTTTCCCGCGCCGTTCGGCCCCAGAAACGCAAAAAGCCCTCCTTTTTCCACATAAAAGCTGATGTCCTTCACAGCCTTTATCTCCCTGTAAGATTTTTGCAGATGGGATACTTCAATGATTTTTTCCATTCCGCCGCTCCCTCCTTTTGTTGTTCTTTTTGCATCTTAGTGAAATTTACAGGAATTGTAAATACAGCATAAGGCAACATGCAAAATCAAACGGGTAAGTGGTAAATACAGGCGTATATGGCGCGATTTGCCGTAAGGTTTCTGCCGCATATCATACGTTCTGCATCAGCCGCGCATCTTATAACCTGTTTCTCTTTCATTTATTCCTTTTAAAAAAGTCGCAGAGCGTCCATATTGTTTTTATTCGTAACGATCTGATCGTTTTTTCAAAATCATCCTTTTATTCATCGTTATTCCTGTATTTTCGCTGTCCTTATTACACTTTTGACATTTTTGTTTTTCGGCAGACAATAAAAATAATCTCTCTTTCTCCAAATAATATGTTGATTTTTGACTGAAAATCTGCAAAAATAGTAAAAGAAACGGCCGCATTGCAATAATCGGCCAGTAAAATTGACAGGAAGAAGGAAAAAGAAAAATGAGCCATGTAGAATTAGCAAAAAATGTGATTCGTCAGGTAAACCAGATTGTTGTAGGCAAAGAAGCGGAAGTGGAGGAAATCATGACCGCTTTTCTTGCCAACGGTTCCGTTTTGCTGGACAGTCTTCCGGGCATTGGCAAAACAACGATGGCAATGGCATTTTCAAGAGCGCTGGGTCTTGATTACAATCAAATCCGGCTTTCCCCGGATGTCACACCCTCCGACCTGACCGGTGTTACGACCCGTAAAACTGACGGGAAAACGGTTGACCGCCAGCCCGGGAAATTGTTCTGTAACCTCCTGCTCGCAAACGAAATCAACCACTGCCCGCCAAAAACGCAGAATACGCTGCTGGATGCAATAAAAGAAAAACAGGTTATCACAGAAAACGATACCCTGTCGCTGCCAAATCCGTTTTTTGTGATTGCGGCGCAATGCTTTTCCGGAGATTTTGGCAGGGAACATCTGACGGACGCACAGGCCGATCATTTTATGGTTTCGATGTCATTCGGCTATCCAAACTTTACGCAGGAATGCGAAATTGCAAAATCCAACGGCGCAGAAACTATTTATGCACAGATCCGGAAACGGGATCCTGTCATCGACAGGAAGACATTGCTTGAGATGCAGCGCGAAGTCGACAATGTATATTTAGACGATGAAATCTTAAATTACATTATTGAAATTGTTCGCACGACAAGAGGCTACCGCTTTATCAAACACGGCGCAAGTCCCCAGGCAACTGTCGCCTTTGTAAAAACAGCAAAGGCAGCCGCATGGCTGAACGGACGCGATTACGTCACTCCCGGCGACGTACTGCGGCAGTATTCCTATGTCCTGTGGCACAGAATCACGCTGACAGACGCTGCAAAAATGCATCGTCCCCAGAAAGGAACCATTCTGGCCGAAATTGCGAAACTGATTCCAAAGCCGCCTGCAAAGGATGCAGGCGACTGAATAGTCATGAAGTCGAATCCATTGTTGAATGAGAAAAAATTTCGAATGAAAAGAATTTGCTGAATCGGCCGGCTTTGCGGGGACGCTTCCCTTTGTGAAGCGTCCCTTTCAGTTATCGCCGCAGTAATATTGAAAATATTGTTCTTTTAATGATTTGTAAGCGCCCCTTGGCAGATACAGTTTTTTCCCGGTTGCCAAACAGATATCAAGCGCATTCAGATTGTCAATATATTCCAGATTAATAATATAGGCTGCCCCTACCCTTACAAATTCCGGGTATGGGGACAGCATTCCACAGATCTCTGCCATTGTCTTTCGCAGAATCAGCTGTTCACTGTCCGCCAGATACAGACATTGCGTTTTCCCCTGCGCCTCGCAGTAAATAATTTCGCTCACAGCCACACGCCGTATTCTGCCCTCAACTCTCAGAATCAGAAACCTCTTTCGCGCCTCCCTTTCATTTGCCAGAAAACGCTCCAGAATACGAAACACCATTTCCTCTGTTACCGGCTTGACCAGATACTGTGCCGCGTCTACGCCAAATGCCTCCAACGCATGTTCCGTCGAAGTAGTCAGAAACACAATCTCACTTTTGTTCCCCACTGCCCGCAGCTTTCGCGCTGCCTCTGTCCCTGAAAGGCCGGACATATAAATATCCAGAAAAATCAGGTCCGGCTCATAATTTTCCTCCGTGACCATATACAAAAGTTCCTCTGCGCTTTCAAAACTCTCCACCACAAGATCCAGTTCAGGATGCAATAGTTTATAATGATCAATGATCTGTTCTGTTTTCTCTATTTCCAATTCCATGTCGTCACAAATCACAATCAGATACACATAAACGCTCCTCTCTGTCAGTTTTTATAAATGCGCGAAATCCGAAGACGGAATCGTTAAAATCAGACGAACAACAAATATACCGTTATTATTTTTAAAATCGTATTTCCCGTCATATTTATCCGCCGTCTTTGTAATACTCATCACGCCGATCCCACCGGTAAATTCCGGCTTCGGTTTTCCGTTTCTTAACTCGGTTTCCATCGTGCAGGTATTGCTGCAGCAGATCACAATCTTATTTCTTTTCTTTTTTATCGACAGATGGATAAAGCATTCACGCCCGCTCTGTTGCTTTTGCACTTCCATACAGCCGTAGATAGCGTTCTCATAAGCATTTGCCAGTATTGCCACCATATCAATGTCCGGTATTTCCGGTTCTTTTCCCAGTTCTACATCCAGCGTACATCTGATATGTTCCTTTTTCGCTTTTCTTATATATGCACTGAGCAGATTGTCGACTGCGGTGTTCGCACAGATTGTCTGCACGGCATATGTTCCCAGACTTTTTTCATACTCCTGCAGATATGCCATCAGTTCCTCCTTCTGACCTCTGCGCACATACTCTGCGATGACTGCATTATGATGCCTCGCGTCATGACGAATCCTTCTGCCGGCTTCCGCAGACTCCTCAAGTATCTCGATATTACGCTCCAAAAGCCTGTGGTTCATCTGACTCAACTGATACTCTTTCTGGTACTCTTTCTCTTTACCAATATGAAGATACAGCCGAAAGACAAGAAGCTGCAGCGCGCCGGTCAGGAAAAAATTGATCAGGATCTGAAACAGACGAAAAGGCGTCTGGTCTATCGTGTTTGGGTTTAAAATAAACCCGATCCCAAACAAAATACTGATAATCATTACGACAGCGCTGAAGCGATCCAATTCCGTTTCCATATAATTGCCGAACCCGAGAATGGAATCCCTGATCTTTTTTTCAATAAAATACGCCATGCCCAAAATCAGAATCACACGCGTCACAATATCCGCCCACACATTTCCGTGAAAAAACAACACGGATATGTCAATCCCTCCGATCAGAAATACTGCCAGCAGATAAAATGTCAATGCCAGCTTATAGATCGACAGCAGGATCGGATCGCTGCTCATAAATAAGGAAAACACTGTAAACGACAAATACATGACAAATGCTGATATTCTTGCGCAGCTTTCCCAGTCAATCATATACCAGATACATGCGCCCCCAATCAGAAAAAAACCAAAACAGCTATAACACAGAATCGTTTTTTTCCTGTTATACCGCTGTGTACTCATCAGTGAAAACAATATCGCCACTCCTGCAAGACTGATGATATATCGCAATAATGCAATCCATACCGAACCGCCCAACATAATTTCCGGACTCTCCTTTCCCTCTATACCTGAAATGACGCAACTGTCCGATTCAAAAGCGCGCTTAAACGGAACAGTTCCTCCATTTGAACCAGAACGTCTCCTGATTTTTGACTGGAACCGTTTGCAGACTGCTGCATGCTCTCCATAAATGCCGCAATTTCTCCGACCAGTCCGGTCAGCGCGCACAGAGCGTCATTGATCCTTTCCATGCTTTGCCCCATCTCTCTGGAGGATGCGCCAAGTTCACCGGAAATCTCGCTGTAATAGGAAGCGTCATCCTGATACATCTGTGCAAGCGCCGTCATCCCTCTGTAATCATCCATTACTTTTCCGTTCATAAATTCCAGAAGTCTGCCGGAACTCTCCGATAAAAAGGCGACATTTTGAATCACGCCCTCCGTTACCGTGCGAATCTTATCCACTGTCTGTTTGGAATTGTCCGCAAGTTGTCTGATTTCTTCCGCTACAACGGAAAAACCTCTCCCCGCATCGCCTGCTCTGGCTGCTTCTATGGATGCATTTAACGCAAGCAGGTTTGTCTGTGAACTGATCGCAAGTATCTCTTCTGTCAGCGCATCAATCTGACTCACGCGCTGGCTGTCGGAAATAGCCTGTTCCAGACTGTTTTTTGTCTGCTGATACAGCGTGGCAGCATCCCGTGCAGACACTTCTGAGGCCCTGTGCTGCGCAATGGCGCGCTCCATGATTCCGCCGGACTGTATTGCCGCTTCCTTAGCTCTTTGGGCCACGTTCCCGATTGCAGTTCCAAGCTTCTGGCCGCTGTTTTTAATCTCTGCCGTCAGTTCCTGTGCCTGGCCCGTCTCGTCCATTACCTGATCCACCATTCCGGAAATAGCTGTGATATCCTCATTCAGCTGTGTCATTTTTGAGGATGTCCCCTCGGCAATCACGCCGATTCTCTCTGCCTGTTCTTTTGTATTCAGAATAATTTCGCGTATCTGCTGCCTGACCTTTGCCGTCGCTTTTTGAATCTGTTCTGTTTCATTTTTATACTCTTTTGGTATTTTTTTGTCAAGCTCTGCGAGATAATTCCCAGAAAAATCCCCGGATGCAAACTGCTTTAGCGTCTGTACCGGAGCAAGCGATTTTCCAATCATTCCCGCCATAAAAATTACAACGAATCCGATCACGGCAAACGCAATTACAGCGGCAACCGCCCCCATGGCTGCCAGCGGCCCCGTCACATTTGCAGCCGGCGTGACAACAAAAAGCTGCCAGCGGCAGCCATTGATCTGTGACACTGCAAACCAGGAGCTGCTGCCGTCAAAATCGTTGATCTTTCTTGCATCCCTGTCTGTTCCCGCTATCATTTTGCCAAGCTCTGGCAGCATCTCGTCTGCCGCAACTGCGCTACTCTCCGTCGGCTCAAATTCTTTATTTTTATGCGCAATAAATCGCCCGCCTGCATCCACCAGAAACCCGTATGCCCCGTCCTCATACCGTATCCTCTGCGTCAGTTCCGTTACTGTTTCCAGCGTCACATCCAGCCCAATCACACCCGCAAGTTCTTCTTCTATGTAAACCGGAGCCGCAACCGTGGTGCACATCTGATTTGTGATGACATCCCAGTACGGATCTGTCACAATCACGTTTCCCTCTTTTGCAGCCGTCTGATACCAGCCTCTTGCCGTCGGATCAAATCCCTCGGGTACGGCTGCATTTTTATTCGACTGGATAAAGCTGCCGTCAGATGTCCCGCAATACAGATTCAGAATTTCTTCCCGGCCTTCTGCATGAGCGTCCACGACAGACTGTATCCATGCTTCTTCTGTCCGTTTTCCTGCTTCTACCCCTGCAGCGGCGCCCAAAGCGACCATTTTCTCATTTTCAATCCAGGTATTCATTTCCCCGGCATATTTATCTGCATTCAACTGCAGCGCCTGTATCTGCCCTTTTACCAGACGGCTCCCCGCAACTGCGGTAATTCCTGTTGTTGTCAGCAGAATACTGACCACGACAATTGCTGTCACACTGGCTGTAAGCTTCCCTTTGATCGTCTTTAACATCTGATTTCTCCTCCTGCATTTTTTGCGCTGAAACAGCTGATTATGATTCATATCATAACAAATTAATTTCGTTTTTCTTTTCTTATGGTATAATTCGTATATTTTCCGGCATAAATCGTCAAAATACACTCTTGTAAAAAAGAATGTGCTCCGCGCATCCTGCCCGGAGGGCTTTTTATCTTATAGGAAAGTCTGTACTTTCAAACGTTAATGCAGCAAGGTCTTTCCTATAAAATAAAAACGCTTGCAATATACCCCTATAGGGTATATAATAAAAAAAAGCAAATTGGAGGCCTCTATGGAAGATCAGACAGACGAAACTTCCTGCAGTTTCTGTACAGACAGAACAAAAAAACGCGATGAAACGGAATACAAAGACCTGATTCACCGCTTAAACCGCATCGAGGGTCAGGTACGCGGCATACGCGGCATGGTAGAAAAAGACGCTTATTGCACGGATATCGTAACACAGGTCTCGGCTGTCAGTGCAGCTCTTTGCAGTTTTAACAAAAAACTGCTTGCCAGCCATATTAAAACATGCGTGACCGAAGATATCAGAAACGGAAGAGAAGAAACGGTCGACGAACTGGTCAATCTGCTGCAAAAACTGATGCGTTAACAAGTATACTGCAAAAAATACAGGGGAGACTATGCTCTGAAATAAAAAGAGCCAGTCGCTCCGGTAAGGAGGCATTTATATTGGAACAATTTACCGTTACAGGAATGAGCTGCGCTGCCTGCAGCGCAAGGGTAGAAAAGGCCGTTTCCGGCGTTTCCGGCGTCTCGTCCTGCTCTGTCAGCCTGTTGACCAATTCCATGGGCGTGGAAGGAAACGCTTCGCCGGAAGCAATTATTCACGCAGTCGAACAGGCCGGCTACGGCGCTTTCAGAAAAGGCGCAGAGACAGACCGCACGGCGCCTGTGGATGCGGAGGAAAACCTCGCGGACAAAGATACTCCGGTTTTAAAAAAGCGTCTTGCCGCTTCCGCTCTGTTTCTGGCAATCCTGATGTATCTTTCTATGGGGCATATGATGTGGGGATGGCCTCTGCCGTCCGCAATCGCAGATAACCATGTCGGAACGGGCCTTCTTCAGCTGCTTCTCACCATAATCATCATGGTGATCAACCAGAAGTTCTTTATCAGCGGTTTTAAAAGCCTGGTTCGGCGCGCGCCAAATATGGATACGCTTGTGGCGCTTGGCTCTGCCGCTGCGTTTGTCTACAGTACCTACGCGCTTTTTGCGATGACAGACGCACAGCTTCGCGGCGACGCCAATGCCGTGATGTCCTGTATGCACGAATTTTATTTCGAATCAGCCGCAATGATTTTAACGCTGATTACGGTCGGAAAGATGCTTGAGGCACGCTCGAAAGGCAAAACCACCGATGCCTTAAAAAGTCTGATGCGACTGTCGCCAAAAACGGCGACAGTATTGCGAAACGGCGCCGAAACAGTCGTATCGGTCGACCAGGTCAGACAGGGCGATATTTTTGTCGTGCGCCCCGGAGAAAACATCCCGGTTGACGGCATTGTGCTGGAAGGCCACAGCGCGGTAAACGAGGCCGCGTTAACCGGCGAGAGCATCCCTGCCGACAAAGAACCCGGCTCCGTCGTTTCAGCTGCAACTGTCAATCAGTCCGGATTTTTAAAATGCGAGGCGTCGCGTGTGGGAGAAGATACGACGCTCTCCCAGATTATCCGCATGGTCAGCGATGCCGCTGCCACAAAAGCGCCGATCGCAAAAGTAGCGGACAAAGTATCCGGTGTTTTTGTCCCGGCCGTCATTGCCATTTCCCTGATTACAATTATCCTGTGGCTGATTGCGGGGGAGGGATTCGGTTTTGCGCTCGCACGCGGCATCTCGGTGCTTGTCATCAGCTGCCCCTGCGCGCTTGGTCTTGCCACGCCGGTCGCTATTATGGTTGGCAACGGGATCGGAGCAAAGAACGGTATTCTGTTTAAGACGGCTGTCTCCCTGGAAGAAGCCGGAAAAGTTGATATGATTGCACTGGATAAGACCGGTACGATTACAAGCGGCGCACCGAAAGTGACGGATGTAATTCCGGCGGACGGTGTGGATCAGAAAGACCTGCTCTTCTTTGCCGGCACTCTGGAACAGAAAAGCGAACATCCCCTTGCGAAAGCAATTTTGGAATATATGGAAGAACAAAAGATTTCCTGCGCCGAAGTAACAGATTTTACGGCCCTTCCCGGAAACGGACTGACTGCATTTTATCGGAACGAACCGCTGAAAGGCGGAAGCCTTTCGTTTGTCAAAAGCCTGCTGTCTGTGCCCGGAAAATACGAACAACAGGCTCTTAAACTGGCATCCGAGGGAAAAACGCCATTATTTTTCATCAAAGGCGCCGATCTTCTCGGTATGATTGCCGTTGCGGACGTTATCAAGGAAGAAAGCCCCCAGGCAGTCAGAGAACTGAAAAATATGGGGATACGCGTAATTATGCTGACCGGCGATAACGAGCGGACTGCGAGAGCAATCGGAGCGCAGGCCGGCGTTGATGAAGTCATTGCCGGCGTACTGCCCGACGGTAAGGAGAGCGCCGTCCGCAGACTAAAAGCAAAAGGCAGAGTCGCCATGGTCGGAGACGGCATCAACGATGCTCCGGCCCTGACGCGGGCCGATATCGGAATCGCGATTGGAGCCGGGACCGATATTGCAATTGACGCCGCCGACATTGTTCTTATGAAAAGCCGGCTGACCGATGTCCCCGCCGCCATCCGCTTAAGCCGCGCAACGCTGCGCAATATCCACGAAAACCTGTTCTGGGCCTTTTTCTACAATGTGATCGGTATCCCGCTTGCGGCAGGACTGTGGATTCCGCTCTTCCACTGGGAATTAAATCCGATGTTTGCGGCAGCGGCAATGAGTCTCTCCAGTTTCTGTGTCGTTACCAATGCGCTGCGACTGAACCTGTGCCGGATCCACGATCCGGCAAAAGACAGGCGCAAAGCATCCAAAAATAAAAAAACGGAGGAATTTGACATGACAAAAACTTTAAAAATCGAAGGTATGATGTGCGAACACTGTGAAGCCCGGGTGAAAAAGTGCCTGGAAGCGCTTCCGGGTGTGGAAAATGCACAGGTAAGCCACGCAGACGGTACTGCTGTCGTAACGGCAGCGGACACTGTTTCGGATGAAACACTCAAAAAAGCCGTGGAAGATCAGGATTACAAAGTTATTTCTGTCTCCTGACCAATCAGCAAAAAGACGTACGGAACAGTGATCAGCCCCTTGCCAATCAGACAAGCGAAAGATCTAAAATAAGTTTACAAGTATCCGCTATATCCGGTTCGATATGGCGGATATTTAAGTTGCGCATCAGTCTTTATTCAGATAAAACGTGACGCATCTTAAAGATTTATGTCCCAATTCATTTTATCAGAAGATTTTAATCATCCGTATCTCATCCGCATAGAATACATCATTTTCAAATCTGCCTTTCATTTCGACCGGCATGTGTTCCTCCAAATCCGCGGATCCGGCTTCCTCATCCTGATTGCCATCCCCGTTATCCTCCATCTCTCTGATATAAAAACAGGTTTCCGCATCATAAATAACCTGTATCAGCTGGTCTTCCGAAAGAATCGCATCGGAAGCCGGTGAACTTCTCACGCAGGAACCGTCATCCATAATTTTTACTTTTGTTTCTGCAATGAAAAACGAATCTTCCTCTATGTTCCAGACCTTGCCTATAAAATCTGCATCGACGGCAGCGGCAGTATCCGGATCTAAAACGCTCCGCCCTCCTGCGCCCTGCTCGTCTTCTTTCGTATCTTTGCGCGCATCATCTGACGGCACAGAATCGTTCTCCTGCCCCCCTGCTTCTTCCTCTGCCGCTCTTTCCGAAGACGCCGGGTTTGACCCGCACCCAGCCGTCAGCGCCTGTAACATACAGAACGCTCCCAAAACCGCAATTATCTTTTTTCTCTTCATTCTCCCTGTGTGAGATTTCGTACTTCTTAGGGAAGCAGCCTCTGCTGCGAACTTTAGAAGTCCTTCTCACACTTACCTCCCTCTCCTTTTTGTATGTAACTTATTTCTTTATTCTAACAGAGTTTTCTTTAAGTACCCTTGAAAACATCTTAAGAAATTTATAAGCCGCCCAAAACAGATCATTGTTTTTATCAGATCTTTGATCCGAATCGAACAGGGAAGAGCTATCTTCCCCTGCGCACAAAAAAACAGGCAGCCGTTGGCTGCCTGTTTTTGGAGAAGGTATTTTTACTATGGGGTATAGCAAAAACTATATAATGTATTGGGGGTTTTACGAGTATTATAATAGCATGGATTGCAAAATAAGTCTGCACAAAGTTCATAAAATTCAGGGCAAAAAACTGTATACTTTGTATAGTCGATTTTCTTACTTTGCGGGACGCCATATCAGATTGTACAATCCCCGATCTGTTTCCTCTGTTATATTTGTACGCACCTCTTTTCGAATAAAGCTTCGAATTCTTTCTGCCCGATTTTTTCTTTTTCGAGAAGCAGGTTTGCACATGACTCCAGCACGTCTTTGTTTTCTAAAATCATTTTTTTTGCCTTTTGATACGATTCGTCAATAATTCTCTTTACCTCAAGGTCTATCGTCTCCGCAACGCCCTCGCTGTATCCTCTGGCATGGGCAAGGTCGCGCCCGATAAACACCTCGTCGTCCTCATTGTCATAGCAGATCAGCCCGACATTCTCTGACATACCGTACTTTGTCACCATGTCTTTTGCCATTCTTGTAGCCTGTTTGATGTCCTGTGACGCGCCTGTCGTAATATCGTCAAACACAAGCTCCTCGGCGACACGACCTCCCAGCGAGACTACGATATCCTGCAGCATGCGCCCCTTTGTATTAAACATTTCGTCTTTCTCCGGCAGCGGCATCGTATAACCGGCTGCGCCGCTTCCGGTCGGAATAATGGAAACGGAATAAACAGGGCCGACATCCGGCAGCAGATGAAACAGTATGGCATGGCCGGACTCATGGAACGCCGTAATCCGCTTTTCTTTTTCGGAGATTACGCGGCTCTTTTTCTCGGTTCCGATCCCCACTTTGACGAACGATTTTTTGATGTCAGCCTGCGTGATAAATCCTCTGTCCTCTTTTGCCGCTGCAATCGCAGCTTCATTCAGCAGATTTTCAAGATCAGCTCCGGTAAAGCCGGCTGTCGTCTGTGCAATCTGCTTTAAATCCACGTCGTCGCCGAGCGGTTTTTTCTGTGCATGCACATGCAGGATCTCTTCTCTGCCGCGCACATCAGGCCGTCCCACATGCACTTTGCGGTCAAACCGTCCCGGACGCATAATGGCTGGATCGAGAATATCGACACGGTTTGTTGCCGCCATCACAATAATGCCCTCATTTACGCCAAAACCGTCCATCTCCACCAGCATCTGGTTCAACGTCTGCTCGCGCTCGTCATGTCCGCCGCCCATTCCGGTACCCCTTCTTCTGGCCACCGCATCAATCTCGTCAATAAAGACAATACATGGCGCGCTCTTCTTGGCATCCTCAAACAGATCCCGCACTCTTGACGCGCCGACGCCGACAAACATCTCCACAAAATCGGAACCGGAAATTGAAAAAAACGGAACGCCCGCTTCTCCCGCAATCGCTTTCGCAAGCAGCGTCTTGCCGGTACCCGGAGGTCCGACTAAAAGCACTCCTTTGGGAATCCTGGCCCCAAGTTTTGTATATTTCTGCGGAGAACGCAGAAAATCTACGATTTCTTCCAATTCCCCCTTCTCCTCGGCAAGGCCGGCTACATTCGTAAATGTCACGCGCCGCTGCGGGTCGTCGTTCATCAGCTTTGCACGGCTTTTGCCGAAGTTCATCATTTTGCTGCCGCCCCCTGCGTTTGCAGCCGACTGATTTGTGAGTATAATGAAAAAGATAAACATGGCCGCAAATATAATCAGATAAGGCAGAAGCGTTAAAATCCAGCTCTCCTGCGGCGGATTATCCACCGTATAATTGGTAAAATCATGCTCCCTTAAGTAATTTTCTATTTCTACTGTATCGCTGACAATCAACCTTGCCGTCGCAGCATTTTCAAATATAATCATCACAGTACCCGTCGGCACTTCTTTATTTGGCACAATGGAAATCTGAGCAATTTTGCCCATCTCAACCGCATCTTCAAACTGGGCCCTGGTATAATTGTTTGCCGCGCCGCTCCCGTCCCACCAGTACCAGATTCCGACAACAGCCAGAATCAGAATCAGATAAATGCCAAAGCCTTTGTAACTGCTGCCATTCCTTCTACTATCCAACATTACCTCTCCTTTTCATCTGTTATTCTTCTATCTTTGCAAACCCGATATACGGTAGATTGCGATACTGCTGGTCTATGTCAAGTCCATACCCGACCACATATTCATCTGGAATCACAAATCCCACAAAATCAACCCGCACGTCAACCTGACGGCGATCCGGTTTGTCAAGGAGCGTACACAGCCGCAGGCTTTTTGGATTTCTGGTTTTCAAATTCTGCATCAGATACGAAAGCGTCCTTCCGGAATCAATGATATCTTCAATCACCAGCACATGTTTTCCCTCAATACTGCAGTCAAGATCCTGCACAATGCGCACAACGCCGCTTGAAGAGGTCCCGGAACCGTAACTGGATACCGACATAAATGCAATTTCTACAGGAGATGTAATACGCTTTGCAAGCTCGCAGGTAAAAAATATGGACCCCTTTAATATGCAGACAAGACAGACCGGTTCATTTCCATATAAAGAACTGATCTTTGCTGCCAGTTCATTGATTCTGCTCTCAATCACATCTTCCGATAAAAACTTTTCAATTTTCTTTACTTTCATCTCTACTGCCTTTCCTGTACCGTATGATTTGTTATTACCAGTACGTATTCTGTTTCCGTTTCCACTTTGTAAAATGTGCTGATACGGCCGCCCACAAACCAGAGAACATGGGAATCTGATGCAATTACCCAGCGTTTCCCCCTCTCTCTCATCGGAATCTTTTCTGCCGCCATATAATCTTTTAATTTCTTTCTGTGTCCGCCATTGTCGAACACCAGAAAATCGCCGCTCTTTGGCTTTCGTATACAAAGTCCAACGTTTATTTTACCATAATCAAACCATTTCGTATACTTGTTTTTTGTAATTTCTTCCATATTTCCCGAAAATTTTATTCTTTTTAGAAAAAATACAGCATCCTGCATATGGATTGCTAACGTCTCCCCCT
This sequence comes from uncultured Roseburia sp., assembly GCA_947088675.1. Classification (GTDB taxonomy): domain Bacteria; phylum Bacillota; class Clostridia; order Lachnospirales; family Lachnospiraceae; genus Roseburia. The sequence continues at coordinate 30,509 of CAMUHN010000010.1, read as the reverse complement.
GCTCCAGCAGCCGCATCCGCTCTTCCGTCAGTATATAAGACGGCTCTTCCCCGGGTGCAGCGTCAGTCTTTTGCCCGTGCCGGCAATTTCGCGTATCTTTTACAGCATAATGATCTTCCCCGCATCCGGCAATCACGACATACTCATAGCTTCGCTCTGCCATAAGACCGTACGGAAGTGAAATTTTTTTTCCTGTCTGCTTTAAAAACAGGTCAAGGACAGCCGACACATGCACGCTTCCAAGATCCATGGCGCTCCCCGCCGCTTCCCTGATCGCAAGATAAACTGCCCGCCGCTGCAAAATCTGCGGATACTCCAATATCCCCCTGTGAAGCAGCTGCGCGTTTCTTTCCCAATGTCGAATACGTTTTAATACGTTATTGGCAGAAATATCAATAAATTCGGCCGCTTGCAAAAGCTCCGCCGCGCTGCCTGCCATATGCTGCACCGCCCTGCCGTTTAATCTGCATAACTCCGGAAAAACCGCATGACGTATACGGTTTCGGCTGCAGGACAAATCCGTATTCGTCGCATCTACGCAATAAGTCTGCCCCCTCGTCTTCAGATAATCTTCAATCTGCGCTCTCGTCACGGTAAGCAGCGGACGAATCAGCAGCACCTTTTCCATAAGATCCCGTACCGGCCGTATGCCGCCAAGTCCGTCCATACTGCTTCCACGAATCAGATGAAACAGCAGTGTTTCCGCATTATCATCGGCATGATGCGCCAGCGCAACGCTGCATTTTCTCCCTTCCTTACAGTTTCTTTCCGCGGCCTTTCTATAGCAGCGATAACGCAGGATCCGCGCCGCCTCCTCCAGGCCAAGCCGCTTTGATGCGGCATAAGCGGGGACGTCGACAGACATCACCTTACATGCAATCTTCTCCCTCTCGCACAACCGTCTGACAAACCGCGCGTCCGCTCTGCTCTCCTCCCCGCGTATGCCGTGTTCCACATGCAGCGCCTCCAGTGAAATATGAAGCCGCTCTGCCAGTTCCTTTAACACAAGCAGAAGACAGACAGAATCCGCCCCTCCGGAAACACCGACGATAATATGGTCGCCTCGTTCTGTCATTTTCTCTTTTTGTATGTTTCGCAGCACTTCTTCTGTCATTTAAAACCCCTTCCCCGTCTATGCTTTCGCCCATATGCTCGCGGCAAGAATCGTCATATCGTCCTGTACCTTTCCCCCGGTAAACAGCATAATACGTTCCATCATCTTTTTCGCCAGAATACCTGCATTATTTGTCTCAATGCTCTCTATGATCTCTGTCACTGTCTCGATCGGATTCTGCACATGCAGATCTTCCAATACGCCGTCTGTCACCATCACAATAAAATCTCCGCTTAAAAGCTTTACCTCGTGCGTCTCGATATCTGCCTGCGCATTCACTCCGACCGGCAGGTTTTCGGAGCGGATACACGAGACCTTATCCCCGCTGCGGATAAAGGTCGCAGCCGCGCCAATTTTATAGAGCGTTGCCATTCCATTATACAGGTTTACTTTGCATAAATCCATAGTAGAATAGAGATCGCATGCGCCTTTCATCACCATTGTGGAATTCATCATCCGTATTGCTGTCTCGATGGAAAAACCTACTTCCAGAAAACGCTCCACCAGGTCAAGCACCATCTCGCTTTCTTTGCAGGCCGTGCTTCCGGATCCCATGCCATCCGAAAGCCCTAAAAGCAGCTCGCCCCGGTCCAGCTCCAGAAACGAAAAATTATCTCCTGAAATCACGGCGCCGTCTTTCTTCTGCCTTGCAATTCCCTGTACGCTGCGAAACAGCGTATCCTCATAAAACACAAACGGCGCCGCCTCTTTCGAGATAAAGCTTTTTGATTCCGCCGCGGCTCTCATACGGCAGCCCAGCGCGCTGCCGGCTGCGGCAAGGAATGTCTTCAGCGAAATACACCCTCCTCTTCGACTCTTAAGACGGGTTTCCAGCCTGATATGTCCGTCCACCATACCGGTCAGATGGATTTCTTCCACAACAATCCCGTTTTCCTTGGCACGGTAGCGAATCTCTGCAAGCGCATGTTTTTCTTTCTCGTCAAGCACACTCTCCTCCCTGGCGCAGTCCTGCATAATAAACGCCATGGCATCCAGCTGCTCTGCGATAATCTGCCTGTTTTCCAGCAGTCGATTATACCATGCATGATTTAAACTGACACGCTCAAAGACATGCACCGCTTCCTCCACCATATCTCTGCTCTTTTTACAGTACTGCCCCCATTCTTTTGTCGCCAGCTCGGCGCTCTCCTCGTTTCGATTTCGAAACTCGCCCGCAAAAACGGAAGATACCAGCTGTGTGAGGAGCCCATAAAGCGGCTGCGAATCCCTGTCCCAGCAGACGGCGCAGCTGTCGCAGTTTGCGCATACCCGGTTTGTCAGTTCGCTTTGAATCTGTACCAGCTCGTCCGATGTATACTGCCTGCGCTCTGTACTCATCGAATGAAATATTTTCGAAAGTCCAAGGAAAGACTCCGCATAATTTAGAAGCTTTTCCTCCTGGTTGATGCGTTCGGGCGTCTCCACAATCTTTTCTGCCGGCCTCCATCCCAATATAATATGAAAAATTCTGTTTAAAATAACAACCATTCCAAAAATAAAAACACCTTCCAGAATTACAATAAACGCCGCCGGCTGGTTTTTCCACTCCAGCAGGCTGCCGCCAAACGACATAATCATGGTAATTCCGGCCGCAAGCATTGCTCCGATCTGTGCCGGGCACCCCTCATTCGCCCATTCCACGAGCCGAATCGCCGCAATCAGCGCCAGCAGAACAATCCCGTATTTCACAATTGCGGTAAACGGCATAAAAAACAACATTCCTATGTACATCACCCCGGTGATCAGCAGCGCGCTTGTATCCTCCAGATATAACGCGGCAAACCATGCCGGCACCAGCGGATAACATCCCATTAAATTGACGGCGCACATCGCGCTTCCCAACAGACCAATTATCATTTGTCTCATGTTCGTTTTCTTCATGACAATCCCCTCTTTTCCATTTCTAATGCATTCACCGATTATAGCTTTCCAAAAAAAAAATGTTTGTCAAAGAAAAGACGGATTTTCAAAAAGTTTTCGGCAAAATTCCTGCACGCCTGTCTATTCTAGGGATTTCCAACAGCATCACGCAGTTTAAGAACTTCATTATTTTTAATGACAGGCAATTAAAGTTATGGTAAGATAATTATAATCGTACCAATCATTCTATAAAAAAGGAGAAAAATCATGTCTTACACAGCAGATCAGAACCGCTATGAAACCATGCAGTATGAATCCTGCGGAAACAGCGGATTAAAACTTCCTATTGTCTCTTTGGGTTTTTGGCACAATTTCGGCGACAACAACAACTTTGACAATATGAAAGCCATGTGCCGCACCGCATTTGACAACGGCATCACACATTTTGACCTTGCAAACAATTATGGCCCAAAACCAGGGAGCGCAGAACGCAACCTCGGCAAAATCTTACAGGACGATTTTGTATCTTACCGGGACGAACTGGTAATCTCCACAAAGGCCGGCTATGATATGTGGGAAGGCCCTTATGGCAACTGGGGCAGCCGCAAATATCTGATTGCAAGTCTGGACCAGAGTTTAATACGTCTTGGCGTTGACTATGTGGATATCTATTATCATCACCGGATGGATCCGAACACTCCGCTGGAAGAGACAATGGGCGCCCTGGACTCGATTGTAAAAAGCGGAAAAGCGCTTTATGTTGGTTTGTCGAATTATGACGGCGATACGTTAAGAAAAGCATCCGCCATTCTGGACGAGCTGAAATGTCCGTTTATTATCAATCAGAACCGTTATTCCATTTTTGACCGCACCATCGAGCAAAATGGCTTAAAGGAAACAGCTTATGACTTAAAGAAAGGCATTATCGCATTCTCACCGCTTGCACAGGGTATGCTGACGAACCGCTACTTAAACGGAATCCCTGCGGACAGCCGTATTGCGAAAGACGGACGCTTCTTAAACGAATCCGCCCTGTCGCCGGAAAAGCTTGCGCAGATTTCCGCCTTAAATGATCTTGCGGGCGAGCGCGGCCAGACATTAGCTGAAATGGCACTAAGCTGGGTGTTAAAGGACAACCATGTCACAAGTGTTCTGATTGGCGCGTCAAAACCCGAACAGATTCTGGACAACATCAAAATTGTAGGTCATACTTCATTCTCTTCGGAAGAACTGGACAAAATTGATTCCATTGCGAATGTAATCGAGTAGGAAAATGACGGTCTCCACTGCCCGCCGCGCAGGGTGTGCGCAGCAAAACCGCTGATTCCTTACGCACCCTGCACACAAAAAGAAAAACCCCCGATTGTACCAAAGTACGTTCGGGGGATTGCTCTCTATTGCTGGATCTCCTTAAAAATAATCTCATCCTCGTAGGCAAGTCCTAATTTTGTCTGCGCAATATCTTCTATGTATTCCTGTGATTTCGTATAATTTTCAAACTCTTCCAGCTCGCTCTGTCTGGCCTGCTCCTCGGCAAGCTGCTTTTCCAGCTGGGCCTGTTTTGCGAGATAGATCTGATCTTTCTGGTAAACACGTATGATCTGCACCGTCATAACTGCACCGAAAATGATGACAATCGTGCTGATGCAGAACTTCCCTGCCCGATTATTGTCTTTCCTTTTTCTTCTGCCTGTCATATGATTTTCACACCTTTCCGGTCTGTTACCGTTTGCTGATTCCTATTTTAATCGCTTTTACAATCTTTTTCAACCGTTTTTTTATAAAATGAAAAATCTTTCCGCCCACCCTGCGAAACGGCGAGAACAAAACGGATCCTGTCTTACAAAAAAAACCAAGGATTGTCCTGAGGATCTTTACCAGTATCTGAATGACAAAACGGCTGAGCAGAAAATAGTACAGCGCCATCCCGATCACAACGCCGCCGAGTGAGAATCCCCGCACCATCCCGTCGTTTTCCCGATAGAGCATTACAAAAACAGCCGCCGTACACAAAATCCAATAAAAGAAATCTTCTATGCCAATCCAGATCGTTCCGTGCGGGAAAATCCTCCGGAAAATGCGCAGAACATCATATATCAGAAAAAGCGCGGCGCCAAGCAGAACGGAAATGCCAAGCAGCACCGCCTCCTGCCCAATCGACTCCTGTATGTTCATTATTTAAATAATCTTCCGAAAAACGACTCCGCCTGTTTTCCCGCACTTTTTACTTCCGAATAGACCAGCGAGTCAATGCGTCCTTCGATATCGACCTCGCCTTTTTCCAGGCTTAACCGGTTGACATGCAGATCCTCTCCTTTGATCAGGAGCATACCCATTTCCGTCTCTAAGAGTATCTCTGACACATCAAATGAGAGCACATCCACAACACCGCAAAACGCGCCGCTTTTGCGATTTGCCAACAATACTTTATGTGATTTTACCGCAGTTGTATTTCTCTCTTCCATACAAAACCTCCTCCCTTGCATTATATTATTAGGAGGTTCCGGTTTTTATGACAAGTATTCGAATAAATCTTTTGCCTCGTCCTTTTTTGTGGTATCCGCAATATTTAAAATACGCGCCCTGACCGCTTTTGTCCCAAACGCAATCTCGATCACATCTCCCACTTTCACCTGCGTGGACGCTTTCGCGGGATTGTCATTCACTTTGACCCGGCCGGCGTCGCAAGCCTCATTTGCAACTGTGCGCCGTTTGATCAGGCGCGATACTTTTAAAAATTTGTCCAGTCTCATATAATACACCTCATCTTTGCCCTTTCGCGCGCAGTGCGCATCCTTCTGGAATGCTTTTCTCTTACCGGAAATTAAGGAGCTTTCACACTTCGCATGAAAATGATCTTTCCCATAAGAAGAAAAAGCGGGCCCTCCTCTTCGAAAACCCACTTTCTTTCAAACTATTTTTATACAAATCTTATGCATTTACCATATCTTTCAGTGCTTTCCCTGCTTTGAATTTCGGAGCTTTGGATGCCGGAATTACCATATCTTTACCTGTCTGCGGATTTCTGCCTGTACGCTCTGCACGCTCGGATACTTCAAATGTGCCAAATCCTACCAGCTGGATTTTTTCCCCCTTTTTCAATTCTTCTGCAACAACATCGGTAAATGCCTTAAGAGCCGCTTCCGCATCTTTTTTACTTAATTCAGTCTTCTCCGCCATCGCTGCAACTAATTCTGATTTGTTCATGTTTAAAATTCCTCCTCTGGATTTCAAAATGTATTCTTTTTGATATTTCCAAAAATATCTTACTTCATATTTATACTTGTTTTCCTATCCTTTGTCAAGAAAAATCCCCAGAAATACCGCAATTACCGGAAATTTTATAAAATCTTCAAAAAATTCAACATTTTTCACAATATTCTGCTATAATCTTTGTTATCATCACGGAAAGGAATTGTTTGTATGAAAAAAGAAAACAAAAAACTCGCACAGGAAATGCGTGCAAAACAGCGCGCAAAAGACGCTCAGCGCGCAAAAGTCAAATCCATGGCAAAAATCTGGGCGCCGATCGTTGGCGCCGTCCTGGTCTTAATCGTCGTGATCGTCGCAGTCGCAACCTCGGGAGGAGGCACAGGCGCACCCGCTGCAGACAATGCCGACAACGGGAATACGACAGTGGAAAATGACGCCGAACCGGAAGACGCGTCAGCGGACGACAATCAGGAACCCGTTTCCGCCGACGGGGAAGATCCCGCACTTGATACGACGGAAGGTGTTGTCATTCAAAACGGCGACCACATTAATCTTGATTATGTCGGTACCATTGACGGGGTTGAATTTGAGGGCGGAAACACCATGGGTATGGGAACGGATCTTCTCATCGGTTCCGGATCGTATATCGACGGCTTTGAAGAGGGCATTATCGGCCACGCGGTCGGCGAGACTTTCGATTTAAACCTGACGTTTCCGGAAAATTATCACGAGGAGCTTGCCGGAAAAGATGTTGTGTTCCGTACAACCGTAAACGGGATTTATAAACAGTAAAAATGCCGCTATCTGACCGGGCAGAGCAGCCGGATCACATCGCGCAAATTACCATCAGGGATGACATAATCCGCTTTTATGCAGCTTACGTCATCCTTTTCCGGCGACAAATTTGACGATAGATACAGGCTGTCTATCCCCGCAGAAGCGGCGCCTTTGATATCTGTTTCTCCCTCGTTTCCAATCATTACGGACTCTTCTTTTTTTAATTTATAGCGGCAAAGCAGCGTTTCAAAAAAAGCCGGATCCGGCTTTTTGCAGGATTCACACGAAGAAAGTATAATGCCGTCGAAATATTCGGTAAGCCCCAGGTAGTTAATTTCATAGGCCGTAAAAATATACTGCGCATTCGACAGCAAAAAGACATGCTTTCCATGTCCTTTTAAATAAGAAAGAACTTCGAGCGCGCCATCATAGAGCCTGATATATTCTGTCGATAAAATGCGGAACATTTTTGCGGTTGCCGTCAAAAGCTCCATTCCTGCACTGATCCCCTTTTTTTCATATAAAAGACGAAAAATGCGGTCAATCTGTATCTCCGGATATACGATTTTTCCCCTTGTCTGCGCAATCCGCTGGCACAGTTCATCCGTCTCCTTTTTACAAAGCGCCGCGTACTGTTCTCTCAGCTCCTGTTTCTCATAGACAGCGCCGGAAAAACCGTAAAATTCCGTCATTTTGTCCCACAGCGATTCCTGTTCCTCGTCTGTTTTGATATCAACCAATGTTCCGTACAGATCAAATATAAAATTCCAGTACATAACGTCCCCCATTTCTCCTACCCGTTTTCTAAAATCTTCTCCGCCACATAGACGCCGCTTGCAGACGCATGCGAGAGGGAATGCGTGACGCCGCTTCCGTCCCCGATCACATATAGCCCCGTCTTTCTCGTTTCCAGATTTTCGTCAATTTCCACTTCCATATTATAAAATTTTACCTCCACACCATAGAGCAGCGTATCGTCGTTTGCTGTGCCCGGCGCAATTTTATCAAGCGCATAGATCATCTCCATAATCCCGTCTAAAATACGTTTTGGCAATACAAGGCTTAAATCGCCGGGCGTAGCTGCAAGGGTCGGCCGCACAGTCGCTTCCAGAATCCTCTTTTCCGTGCTTCTTCTGCCGCGTACAAGATCGCCGAAACGCTGTACAATCACACCGCCGCCAAGCATATTGGAAAGTCTTGCAATACTTTCCCCGTAGCCGTTGCTGTCTTTAAACGGCTCCGAAAAATGTTTGGCCACAAGAAGGGCAAAATTCGTATTTTCGGTGCGCATATTCTGGTCCTCATAGCTGTGCCCGTTTGCGGTCACAATGCCGTTTGTATTTTCGTTCACGACAATCCCATATGGGTTCATACAGAATGTGCGCACCCTGTCCTCAAATTTTTCAGTTCGATAGACAATCTTGCTCTCATACAATTCGTCCGTCAGATGTGAAAAGATTACGGCCGGCAGTTCTACACGCACACCGATGTCAACACGATTTGATTTTGTCGGGATCTGCATTTCCTCACAGACACTCTCCATCCATTTACTGCCGCTGCGTCCGACAGAAACGACACATTTTCTGCAATCCTTTGTTTTTTCCCCGTAAAGAACACGATATCCGTCATTGATCTGCAAAATCCGCTTTACCGGCGTATTGAAATAAAAATCAACTTTATCTTTCAATTCGTCGTACAGGTTCTTCAATACGATATAATTAATATCAGTTCCGAGATGGCGCACCGACGCGTCCAACAGTGTGAGCTTATTCTGCATACACAGCTTTTTAAATTTTGTGCCGGCAGTCGAATACATTTTAGCGTCCTGACCGCCATGCGATACATTGATCTCATCGACATAGTGCATCAGTTCCAGCGCCTTGTTCTTCCCGATATATTCAAACAGCGTGCCTCCGAAATCATTTGTAATATTGTATTTCCCGTCGGAAAATGCACCGGCGCCGCCAAAACCGCTCATAATCGCACACGTCCTGCAGCGAATGCAGGATTTCACTTTTTCACCGTCAATCGGACAGCGTCGTTCTTCCAGCGGACTTCCGGCCTCAAACACCGCGACTTTTTTGCTTTTGTCCCGCTTTGTCAGTTCGTAGGCGGTAAAAATACCACCCGGACCCGCACCGATAATAATTACATCATACATGTCTTGCTTTCCTTTCTGTTCTGTTATATTGTATTATATATAGAAATAACACATTTTTCAAGAAATGATTCCACGAAAAGACAGGAGGACACCATATGGAAAAATTGAAACCTGCAAAAAAACCCCGCATTGGCCTGTATTCCATGGGACTGAAAACATACTGGGCGCAATTCCCCGGTCTGAGAGAACGTCTGCTTCACTATGGACAGTTTATTGCCGACCGCATCTCGTCCATGTATGCGGATGTTTTCTTTTACGGTCTGGTCGACTGCGAGGAGGAGGGCGAAGCCTGCGGCGCTTATTTTAACGCAAACAATGTGGACCTGATTTTTGCGCATTCTGCAACTTATGTGACCAGCGCCTCTGTTCTGCCGATTCACCGCGCCTGCCCGGCGCCGGTCGTGATTTTAAACCTGCAGCCGACCGCACGCATCAACTATGAAGAGACAACCACCGGAGAATGGCTGGCTCACTGCGGCGCCTGCCCCGTTCCGGAACTTTCCAATGCCTTTCACCGCTATGGCCTCTCCTGCCATATCATAAACGGACTTCTTGGCCTTTCTCACACACCGGAAATTTCCCTGACCGAGGAAAATACCGCAGGCTTTCCGCAGGCAGAACGCGCCTGGAAAGAGATTGGCGAGTGGGTGGCGGCGGCGTCCGTAAAAGCCGGACTGAAAGGATGCCGTTTTGGTTTTCTCGGCAATACATACAACGGTATGCTCGATATGTACAGCGATTTTACAATGTTTCACGCACAGACGGGCGCGAGCGTTCAGGTGCTTGAAATGTGCGATTTGAATCGGATGTTGGAACATGTGACCGAAGAGGAGGTCAACGGGAAATTAGAAGAAATTCGAAACTTTTTTGAAATCAGCGCGAAAAGTTCTGCCGACGAACGCATCGGCGCTCCGACCGACGAGCAGCTGAACTGGTCTGCAAAAGTTGCTGCCGCGCAGGAGCGGCTTGTCCGGGAATATCATCTGGACGCGCTCACCTACTATTATCACGGAGCGCCGGGCAGTGATTACGAACGCCTGCAGAGCGGATTTATTGTCGGCCATTCGCTTTTGACCGCAAAAGGCATCCCATGCGCCGGCGAGGGCGACTTAAAAACATGCCTTGCGATGAAAATCTGCGATATCCTGGACAAGGGAGGCAGTTTCTGCGAAATTGTCACCGTAGACTACATAGACGGAACAATTCTGCTCGGCCACGACGGCCCGTTCCATCTTGCCATCTGCGACGGCGGCAAACCCATCCTGCGCAGTATGGGTGTTTACCACGGCAAACAGGGCGCCGGTATCTCGGTGGAAGGAAAAGTACGCACCGGCGCCATTACAAATCTTTCCTGCACACAGACAGTGGACGGAAAACTTAAATTTATTATCACGGAAGCAGAGTCTACCGACGGCCCGATTATGCGCATCGGTAATACGCAGACGCCGGTTCGGTTCAAAAAAGACCCCGACTCCTATATGGACGAATGGTTCGCCGAGGCCCCGACACACCATTTTGCAATGAGTGTCGGCCATAACGCATCGGTTCTGAAAAAGGTTTCTGAATTGCTTCACATCCGCTCTGTCGTTCTGGATGCTTAAAAATCAAAAACTCTGGTGTGAGACTTAGTTGTTCTAAGCGCGCGAACCAGTTTCGCGTTTTGCCCTCTGGCGTGAGCTTTAGAACTTCTTCTCACACTATTTCTCGGTTGGATTTACATGTACCATACAGTGCTTGCAGGCAGGAAATTTTTCTTCTATATTATGGTGCACCTCTTCCGCAATCTCATGTGCCTCACCCAGTTTCAATTCCCGCTGCACCAGTATCTCCATATCCACATAGATTTTGTCCCCAAACAGACGTGTCTTAAGATCGTCTATCCCCTCTACGCCTGTTACACTGCCCGCCGTATCGCGTATCTGCTGTTCCGTCTCACCGTCACAGCTGTGGTCGACCATTTTATCCAGTCCGTCCTTGAAAATATCCCATGCCACTTTCAGAATACAGATACTGATCACTACACCGGCAATCGGATCCATCACTGGGAATCCGATTCTGGCAAACAAAATCCCTGCAAATGATCCAAGAGAAGAGAGCGCGTCGGAGCGATGATGCCAGGCATCCGCCATCAATGCACCTGAATTTACTTTCTTCGCGGCGGCTCTTGTATACCAGAACATCCACTCCTTTGCGGCGATGGAAACCACTGCCGCAAAAAGCGGAAGCCTGCCCGGAACAGTCAGCATATCATAATTTCCTGCCGCTATTTTCTTTATGCCCGAAATCCCAATCCCGGCTCCGACCGCGGCAAGTGAAACGGCAAGAATCACTGCCGCAACACATTCCAGCCGCTCATGGCCATACGGATGATTTCGATCCGCTTCCTTTTCTGACATTTTTACGCCGATTACTACCACAATTGTGCTGAACACATCCGATGCTGAATGCACGGCATCCGAGATCATCGCGCTCGATTTTCCAACTATTCCCGCGCCCAGTTTCAACAGCGAAAGTATCAGGTTTACCACGATACTGACTGCCGAAACTTTCACTGCAAGCCGCTCTTTTGTCTGCTGCGGCATATTTGTCTGTTCCATATCATTCCCCCTCCTGCTTTTTCGTGTACGCCTTAACACAGACGCAAAAAAAGAAAAACATCTATCAGAGCAATAGACGCTTCTATTGTCCCACAGATGTTTTTTCTCTCCGGGGGCTGGATCCCTGACCGGAGCTTTTATACTAATTCCAGTAATACTTCCAACGCACCGTCACCTTTACGCTGGCCAATTTTTACAATTCTGGTATATCCGCCGTTGCGGTTCACATATTTCGGTGCAATCTCGTCAAATAATTTTGCAACAAGATCCACTTCCTTTGTGTTCTTCTTACGTCCGGCTTTTTCCTCCGGAACCTCTGTTACAGGATAAAGCACCTTTAAGATTTCCCTGCGGGCATGTAAACGTGAGGGCATATCTTTCTTAATTGTTTTGTCCACTTCATCATAGACGGTAACTCTTTTACCGTCTACCACTTCCTTGACACGCTTGCCGTCCTGATCTTTTCGGGCAACTTTTGCTTTTACGGTTACTTCCTCAAAATTATCTTTTTCTCTGATGGCTTTTGCAATAATGCTTTCGGCAATTTTACGTACCTCTTTTGCCCTTGCTTCCGTTGTCACAATTTTTCCGTGATAAATTAAAGCTGTCACCTGACTCCTTAACAGCGCTTTTCTCTGGCTGGATGTTCTGCCTAATTTACGATATTTTGCCATGATTTCCTCTCATTCCGCCGCCATATGCCTTACTTTCAGAACATATCGGCTATTTTTATGGTATCCGGTAATGCCTTTTGGTCTTATCTGCCGGACCTGTCTCTGGCACGACATACTTCATGCCTTTGGTCTTACTGTTTCTGCCGCACGAACCGTCTTACTCTTCGCTCTGGTTTAGCTGAAGTCCCAGCTCTTTTAGTTTTGCTAATACTTCCTCTAAGGACTTGCGTCCTAAGTTTCTGACTTTCATCATATCTTCCGGCGTCTTATTGGTCAGTTCCTCAACCGTATTGATGCCTGCCCTCTTTAAGCAGTTATAAGAACGCACGGACAATTCCAGTTCGTCAATGTTCATCTCAAGGACTTTTTCCTTCGCATCGTCCTCTTTTTCAATCATCACGTCAGCCTGCTGCGCAGCCTCTGATAAATCGATAAACAGACTCAAATGTTCGCTTAAAACTTTTGCCGCAAGGCTGACCGCCTCATCCGGCTCTAACGTCCCGTTTGTGAAAACGTCGAGTGTCAGTTTATCATAATCCGTAATCTGTCCGACACGTGTATTTTCAATTGCAAGATTGACACGCTCAACGGGCGTATAGATTGAGTCGACTGCAATGACTCCGATCGGCGTATCCTCTGTTTTATTTTTGTCGGCGCTGACATACCCTCTTCCTTTTGTGATTGTAAGTTCCATATACAGTTTGGAGTCTGCGCCTCCGTTTAAATTGGCAATGACAAGTTCCGGATTCATAATCTGGATATCCGAATCAACCTGGATATCCGCTGCTGTCACGATGCCTTCCCCTTCAAATTCAATGTAAGCAATCTTAGGTTCATTTGTAGAGCTGTTATTTCGGATGGCAAGATTTTTGATATTCATAACAATCTCAGTTACATCCTCCTTGATTCCGGGAATAGAACTGAACTCATGTAAAACACCGTCAATCTTAATCTGGCTAACTGCTGCACCCGGCAGGGAAGAAAGCATAATTCTTCGCAAAGAGTTGCCAAGTGTCGTGCCATAACCTCGTTCTAATGGTTCTACAACAAACTTTCCATACTTCTTGTCTTCTGAAATTTCTGCGATCTCAATTTTAGGTTTTTGAAAATCGAACACTACAAAGTCCCTCCTTCTCGGATCATTTGCCTGCCCTGTACATTATGAAAACCAAAGTCTTCATAATATGGATGGCCATGCGGCCTGTCGAACGGCAGGCGCTGCATGACGGGAAGTTAATATGAAAACAACCGTTTTCATAATTCTTATGGCTATGCGGCCTGTCGAACGGCAGGCGCTGCATGATGGAAGTTTATTTGGAATACAACTCGACAATAAGCATCTCATTCACCGGTACATCAATCTGCTCTCTGGAAGGTAATTCTTTTACGGTACCCTGTAATTTTTCGGTGTCGACTTCTAACCAGTCCGGAACAAGTCTTCCGCCGGTTGCCTCGACGATATCTTTCATCCGCTGGATCCCTTTATTCTTTTCTTTGATCTCAATCACATCTCCGGCTTTTACCAGGTAAGACGGAATATTTACCTGCTTGCCGTTGACAAGAACAAACTTATGGTCAACGACCTGCCTTGCCTCTTTTCTTGTTCTTGCAAAACCAAGACGGAAAACGACATTGTCAAGTCTTGACTCTAAAATTGTCATTAAGTTTGTACCGGTCATGCCTTTCATTCTGTCGGCTCTCAGGTAATAGTTATGGAACGGCTTCTCCAGTACGCCGTAAATAAACTTTGCTTTCTGCTTCTCTTTCAGCTGAAGCCCGTATTCGGATATTTTACGATTGGATCTCTTTAACTCTCTATTTGACTTCTTATCATAACCCAGATAGCTCGGTTCAATACCAAGCGATCTGCATCTTTTCAAAACAGGATCTCTATTTACTGCCATGTCAGACTCTACCTCCTAAATTAAACTCTTCTGCGTTTTGGTGGACGGCATCCGTTGTGCGGTACCGGAGTTACGTCCCTGATACTTGTAACTTCAAGACCACATGCAGAAAGCGCGCGGATTGCAGCTTCTCTTCCGGAACCCGGCCCTTTTACCATTACGTCAACTGTTTTTAATCCATGTATCAAAGCTGCTTTTGTCGCGGTTTCTGCCGCCATCTGCGCAGCATATGGAGTAGATTTCCTTGAACCTCTGAATCCAAGACCACCGGCACTTGCCCATGATAAAGCGTTTCCCTGTGCATCTGTAATCGTTACGATCGTATTGTTAAAAGATGACTGGATATGTGCCTGTCCCCGTTCAACGTTTTTCTTTACACGCTTTTTTGTCACTTTTTTGGTAACTTTAGCCATAATTAAACTAACCTACTTTCTCTGAATATAAAATAATCCTTTCGACAAGCCTCACGCTGTCAAAACGACGCCTGTTATTTCTTCTTATTTGCAACAGTCCTCTTCGGGCCTTTTCTTGTTCTTGCATTTGTCTTCGTCTTCTGACCGCGGACCGGAAGCCCTTTTCTGTGGCGAATCCCACGATAGCATCCGATCTCCTGAAGACGCTTGATATTCATGGCGATCTCTCTTCTCAAATCGCCTTCTACCATCTGAGTCTCGTCGATCACTGCGCTGATTCGTTTCACTTCATCGTCTGTCAGATCTCTGACACGTGTATCCGGATTGACATTTGCATCTGCTAAAATACGGTTGGAGCTGGTCCTGCCGATCCCATAGATGTATGTCAAACCGATCTCTACACGTTTTTCTCTTGGTAAATCTACACCTGCAATACGAGCCATGTGCTTTTTAACCTCCATAAATTCATTTGATCTATCGTTTTCAAATATGGTACTCATGGCCACCTGACATCGTGGCGCCTTTCTGAACAATCACCTGCACCGGACAGCTCCGTTGTCCTCCGGCCTGAAATGTGTGTCCGGCAGATGATTGATTTTGGATATTTCTTTTCCAGAGATTCCGGTATGTGAATATGGAAAAGCAGCTCTCCCTGCTGTCTCATATGATATCAGTGCAAACAACTCATCCGAGCGTTTCACTGCAGCCGCACATAATGATAAATGACGGGTAATCCCATCTCGTCACAAACAGCAGGTTTTCCTTAACCCTGCCTCTGTTTGTGCTTTGGATTCTCACAGATAATCCGAATGCTTCCTTTTCTCTTAATGACCTTGCATTTCTCGCAAATAGGTTTAACTGATGATCTTACTTTCACAGCAAATCCTCCTTTCCCGTACAAGCTCTTTTCTGCGCATACACGCACAAAAAGGCACTATTAAAAAGTGTCCAGATAGCATTATAGCATTGGCTTTGGCTGGAAGTCAATGCTTTTTTCACAAAAATTTTATATCTTATTTATCTCTCCAGATAATTCTGCCCTTTGTTAGATCATAGGGTGACATTTCGATCGTAACTTTGTCTCCCGGCAGGATTCGGATAAAATTCATCCGAAGTTTACCGCTGATTGTTGCCAGAATCTGGTGTCCGTTTTCCAATTCCACTTTAAAAAAGGCATTTGGCAGCTTTTCCACAACAGTTCCCTCTACCTCGATCACATCCGCTTTTGACATTTTCCACTCCTCCATCTACTGATCTTGCTTCGCGGCTTCCTGTTTTTTATTTTCACCGCGGCATAACGTTTCGTATAATCGGATTGCCCGACTGACAGTGTCATCCGTCAGCTGGGACGCGAAACAGTCCGTTACCTCTAACGGAATCTTTTTAATAATCTGAATATGCTTTCTGTTTTTTCTCTTCGGCGCATCCAGGGTGCGTTTTTTCCCGTTGACCAGTTTGACATACGCATCGTCCCTGCTCTGTACCAAATAAATTTCATCCTTGTCGTGCCCCGAAAGCGACTTTGCAAATTCTATTTTCATATACAACCCCATTCCGCAATCTCCGAATCTGTCAGCGTCAGAATCTCGGGCTCATTTTCCGTGATCACAATCGTATTTTCGTAGTGCGCAGACAGAGACAGATCCGCCGTGACAACAGTCCATCCGTCGTCCATCCAGACGACTTCCCATGTTCCCGTATTAATCATCGGTTCCACCGCAAGCGTCATTCCCTGCCTTAATTTTATGCCCCGTGTAAAGCATTTATAATTTGGAATCTCCGGTTCCTCATGCAGTTCTAACCCGACGCCATGTCCGCACAGGTCACGGACAACGCCGTACCCAAACTTCATCGCATATGTCCCGATTGCTCTGGAAATCTGATGCAGATGAGCCCCTGCAGTTGCGTATTTCATGCCCTCAAAAAAACTCTGACGCGTTCTTTCTATTAATAAGCGCGCTTCTTTTTTAATCTCTCCAACCCCGTGTGTGCGCGCCGCATCCGAATGATATCCCTGATAGATTACGCCAATGTCAAGGCCCACAATATCCCCCTCTTTTAAAATGTGGTGAGGCGATGGAATACCGTGCACCACTTCCTCGTTGACCGAGACACATACGGATGCCGGATAACCGCAATATCCCAGAAAAGATGGCTCGCAGCCGAAACCTCTGATCATCTCCTCCCCGATCTGATCAATCCGTTGCGTTGAAATTCCTGGTCTGATTTCTTTTGCGAGCCCCTCGTGCACCTGCGCCAGAATTTTTCCTGCCTTTCTCATCAACTCGATTTCATCGGGCGTTTTCACTCTGACATTCATATTGTACGCCTGCTTTATTACGCCAGTGAAGCCACGATGTCGGAAAATACTTTTTCCATAGGCTGGGAACCGTCTACTGATTTTAAGATACCCTGTTTTTTATAATACTCAATCAGCGGCTGCGTCTGCTCATGATAAACCGTAAGGCGCTTCTGTACTGTCTCCGGCTTGTCGTCGTCGCGCAATACTACCGGATTTCCGCATTTGTCACAGATTCCCTCCTGTTTTGTCGGAATCGTTACAATGTGGTAGGTTGCTCCGCAGTTTAAACAGGCGCGTCTGCCGCCCATACGGTTTACAATATTTTCATCGGCTACATCCACGTCAATTGCATATTCCATTTTCTGACCTGTTTTTGCCAGCGCGGCATCCAGGGCCTCTGCCTGCGGAATGGTTCTTGGAAACCCGTCCAGGACAAATCCGTTTTTACAGTCATCCTCTGCAATACGATCCATAACAAGATCACAAGTCAGTTCATCCGGCACCAGAAGACCCTGATCCATAAATTCTTTTGCTTTTTTTCCAAGCTCTGTATTATTCCTGATATTGGCACGGAAAATATCTCCTGTTGAGATATGCGGTATGCTGTATTTTTCCGCAATCTGTTTCGCCTGTGTTCCTTTGCCCGCCCCCGGTGCACCTAACATTATAATTTTCATAATAATCCTCTCCATTTCTTTCCACATGTAAAGATAACGCTGAACTTATATAAGCCCAGCGTTACCTCATCTACCTGACTTTCACTCCATCTCCGGCATTCCGGCCGATTTCGTCTCGTCTGATTAATCATTTAAAAATCCTTTATAGTAACGTACACGCATCTGCGATTCAATCTGCTTTAATGTTTCGATGACAACTCCGACGATAATGATAATAGAAGTACCGCCAAACGATACATCCGCGCCAAATACGCCGTTAAAGAAAATCGGTACGACTGCGATAAATGCAAGTCCGACTGCTCCTATAAGGACAATATAATTCAGTATCCGATTCAGATAATCACTGGTTGGTTTTCCCGGCCTGATACCCGGTATAAATCCGCCTGCTTTCTTCATATTATTTGCAATCTCCAACGGATTGAATGTGATCGACGTATAGAAATAAGCAAATGCAATCAGCAGGGCAATATAGACAACTAATCCGATGGAATAGACCGGTTCATTTGGGTTACACCAGTTTGACTGGGACATTCCTTTTAAAATCTTGCTTCCCAAACCGGTTCCGTTCCCTTTTCCAAGCAGACTTGCAATTATAACCGGCGTCTGCAGCAGAGACTGTGCAAAGATAACCGGAATTACGCCGCCTGTATTTACTTTTAACGGAATATGGGTAGACTGTCCGCCCACCTGTTTTCTTCCCTGCAGTTTTTTGGAATACTGGACAGGAATTCTGCGCTCACCGCCCTGTAAATATACAACGAACACTACCATACCGATAATAATAGCCAGAATAATCACTGCGGCCAAAATACCTTTCGGAATGGACTTGCCTGAAATAAACTGTTCAAACAGCGTGCCCAGATCATTCGGGATACGTGAAATAATATTGATCGTCAGGACGATAGAGATACCGTTTCCGATTCCTTTCTCTGTGATGCGCTCGCCCATCCACATCAATACCGCCGAACCGGCTGTCAGAGTCAGTACTACCATAATAATAGCGATCACACCCATAGCGCCGCTGTTGTATTCTAAATATCCGCCTCTCTTAAAACCGATCGTAACTGCGATCGCTTCAATCAGAGCAAGCGCAACCGTGACATATCTTGTGATTTCCGCAATCTTTTTTCTTCCGTCTTCTCCGTCACGCTGCATTTCTTCCAGCTTCGGTATCGCAATAGTAAGAAGCTGCATGATGATGGAAGACGTAATATACGGTGTAATATTCAATGCAAACAATGACATGTTGTAGAAAGAACCGCCGGTGATGGCATCAAAAAATCCCATGCCCTCCGCGGTCTGACTTGCAAACCACTGTGCAAAAACCTCATTGTCGACTCCGGGAATCGGAAGCTGACTTCCGATTCGAATCGCAATCAACATAAAGAATGTAAAAATAATCCTGCTTCGGATATCTTTAATCTTAAATGCATTACGAAGTGTTTCGAGCATCAGATCACCTCTGCTTTTCCACCAAGAGCCTCAATCTTTTCTTTTGCACTTGCGCTGAATGCATTTGCCTGAACAGTGAGTTTCTTAGTAAATTCACCATTGCCGAGAATCTTAACGCCGTCCCTTGGATTTTTTACAATTCCTGTTTCCATTAACGTATCAACCGATACAACGGCGCCGTCTTCAAATCTTTCCAGGCTGGAAACGTTTACTCCAACGATATCCTTAGAGTTTCTGCATTTAAATCCTCTCTTTGGCAGTCTGCGATACAATGGCATCTGGCCGCCTTCAAATCCCGGCCTTGGAGCCCCGGAACGAGCTTTCTGTCCTTTATGACCCTTGCCTGCAGTCTTTCCGTTTCCTGACGCATGGCCGCGTCCTCTCCTGTATCTGTCCGTCCTGGAGCCCTCTGCTCTATGCAAATTTGATAAGTCCATCCTGACACCTCCTTATCTTTTCTTTTTATGCTTCTTCCACTTTTATATATGGCGCTACTTTGCGAAGCGCGCCCGCCGTACACGGATTGTCCGGCAGTTCTACCGTTTTATGCAGCTTTGTAAGGCCGAGTGCTTCGATTGTCTTTCTGTTTTTCGGCACAGCGCCAATCGTAGATCGAACCAGTGTTACTTTCAGTTTTTTTTCTGACATCTTTCTAACCACGCCTTTCCGTTCCCCGCACCGGTTAAAGTACAGAGATCATTTTCGCATTTTGAAACAGCGATCAGCCTAAAATCTCTTCCACGGATTTGCCGCGGAGCTTCGCCACTTCCTCCGGAGACTTTAACTGGCTTAATGCATTGATCGTTGCAAGAACTACATTCTGCTTATTGTTGGATCCCAGTGATTTTGTACGGATATTCTTAATCCCCGCAATCTCACATACGTTTCGCGCAGGGCCGCCGGCGATGATACCGGTACCTTCGGGAGACTTCTTTAACAATACAGATGCGCCTGTATGTTTTCCTGTCACATCATGTGTAATACTTCCGACTTCATCCAGTTTTACGGTAATCAGTTTTTTCATTGCGTCCTCTTTTCCTTTGCGGATTGCTTCCGGAATTTCAGTCGCTTTTCCCAAACCTGCACCAACATGGCCATTTCCGTCGCCGACAACAACTAAAGCTGTAAAACGCATATTACGTCCGCCCTTGACAACTTTTGTTACACGTTTTATTGATACTACTTTTTCATTTAACTCTAATTGACCAGCATCAATGATTTCACGTTTCATGCTTGCGTTTCCTCCTATTAAAAGTCTAATCCAGCTTCTCTTGCTGCATCGGCCAAAGCCTTAATTTTTCCCTGATATATGAAACCGCCTCGATCAAAAACAACCGTCTTAATCCCCTTATCCAGTGCTTTCTTTGCAATGACTGTTCCAAGATGCGCCGCCGCCGCGACGTTATTTGTCTTTTCCAGTTCGGCCTTTACATCTTTTTCAAGCGTAGATGCAGCGACAAGCGTATTTGCAACTGTATCGTCAATGATCTGAGCGTACATATGATTATTACTTCTGAACACAGCTAAACGCGGCCTGTCTGCAGTTCCAGCAAGATGATGGCGCATTCTTCTGTGCTTCTTTTCGCGAACTTCTGTTCTTGATTTTTTACTAACCATTTTTCGTCACTCCTTTTTATTTCTTACCGGTCTTGCCGACTTTACGTCTGATTACTTCATCCGCGTACTTAATACCTTTTCCTTTATAAGGCTCCGGTCTTCTCTTGTCTCTGATCTCCGCAGCATACTGGCCGACTTTCTCCTTGTCAATGCCTGACACTGTGATTTTATTTCCTTCTACTTTGGATTCCAGCCCTTCCGGATCTGTCATCTCAACCGGATGGGAATATCCAAGGTTTAAGGTTAACACCTTACCGGATTTGGAAGCCCTGTAGCCGACGCCGTTTACTTCGAGTTCCTTTTTGTAACCGTCAGTCACGCCGACAACCATATTGTTGACCAAAGTCCTTGTCAATCCGTGTAAGGATTTCATTCTCTTTAAATCATTCGGTCTTGTGACAGTGATCTCGCTGCCCTCCAATTTGATCTCCATCTCGGCTGGAAGAGTTCTCTCCAGAGTTCCCTTCGGACCCTTTACAGTCACATGATTATTTTCTGCAATATCGACTGTCACACCAGCCGGAACTGCGATTGGCATTCTTCCTATACGTGACATGCCCGTACCTCCTACTATGCTATATTGTTTCACTGCACAAACCAAATGCAGCGTTCTGTTCCGATTGCTCTGCGGCGGACGCTTTTACCATACAAAAGCTAATACTTCTCCGCCAATCTGAAGCTTTCTCGCTTCCTTATCCGTGATCACACCCTGGTTTGTGGAAAGAATTGCAATACCAAGTCCCCCGAGTACTTTCGGAAGCTCGTCTTTTCCGACATAAATGCGAAGTCCCGGTTTTGAAATACGATCAATCCCTGTAATAATCTTTTCATTTTTATCTGCACCGTATTTTAATGTGATGCGGATTGTTTTGAAATTCCCGTCTTCCACAATATCATATTTCACAATATATCCTTCATTTACAAGAATGTCTGCAATTGCAATTTTCATCCTGGAAGCCGGCACATCAACGGTATCATGTTTGGCTGTATTTGCATTACGGATTCTTGTAAGCATATCTGCAATTGGATCTGTCGTCATGATGTATATTTCCTCCTTCTAAATAATACTGAAACCTTACTGCAGCAAATGCTGCAGGGTTAAGTCTTCTACCAGCTTGCTTTCTTCACGCCCGGTATCTGACCCTTGTATGCTAATTCACGGAAACATACTCTGCAGATTCCGTATTTCTTTAAAACAGAATGTGGACGGCCACAAATTCTGCAGCGCGTATACTCTCTTGTGGAGAATTTCTGTTTCCGCTGCTGCTTTATTTTCATAGATGTTTTCGCCATTAATATTCCCTCCTGTTATTTGGCAAACGGCATATTGAACTGTGCCAGTAATTCACGGGCCTCTTCGTCGGTCTTTGCCGTTGTCACAAAGATCACGTCCATTCCGCGAATCTTGTCGATTTTATCGTATTCGATCTCCGGAAAGATCAGCTGCTCCTTGATTCCAAGCGCATAGTTTCCGCGGCCGTCAAACGCGTTTGGGTTTACGCCGCGAAAATCGCGCACACGCGGCAGCGCAAGATTGATCAGACGATCCATAAACTCATACATTTTCTCGCCGCGCAGCGTCGTCTTGCATCCGATCGGCATACCTTCCCTGATCTTGAAATTCGCAACGGATTTCTTTGCCTTTGTAGCGATCGCTTTCTGGCCTGTGACCGTCTCCATGTCCCTCATCGCAGCTTCCAGTAATTTTGCATTCTCCTTGGCTTCGCCGACGCCCATATTGACAACAATCTTCTCAAGCTTCGGCACTTCCATTATATTTTTATAACCATACTTTTTGATCATTGCATCCACGATCTCATTCTGGTATTGTTCTCTCAGTCTGCTCACCTGATTGGCCTCCTCTCTTCCAATTAGTCGATGATATCACCTGTTGATTTTGCAAAACGGACTTTTTTATCTCCGTCCATTTTGAAACCAATTCTTGTGGCTTTTCCCTTATGCACATACATTACGTTGGAAATGTGCAAAGGCGCTTCCTGATGAACAATTCCACCCTGCTGGTTCGCCATGCTCGGTTTTACATGCTTTGTTACCATATTAACGCCTTCTACAAGAACGGTGTTCTGTTTTCTGTTTACGGCAATGACTTTGCCCTCTTTGTCTTTATCTTTACCGGCAATGATTTTTACAAGATCGCCTTTTTTTATTTTCATGGTTGCCATATTCTGCTCCTCCTACAATACTTCCGGAGCCAGAGAAACAATCTTCATAAACTGCTTCTCACGAAGCTCCCTTGCTACCGGCCCAAAAATACGGGTTCCCCTTGGAGTCTTATCTTCTTTTATGATAACGGCAGCGTTCTCGTCAAACCGGATATAAGAACCGTCCTTGCGGCGGGCGCCTTTTACCGTGCGAACAACGACAGCCTTTACGACATCGCCTTTTTTTACAACACCGCCTGGTGTTGCATCTTTGACCGTAGCAACAATAATGTCACCTATATGCGCATATCTTCTGGTAGAACCGCCCATAACACGAATGACGAGCAACTCTTTTGCACCTGTGTTATCGGCCACCCTAAGCCTGCTTTCCTGTTGTACCATGCTTGCAGCCTCCTTTTATTATTTTGCTCTTTCCATGATTTCCACAAGTCTCCATCTCTTCTCTTTGGATAAAGGCCTTGTCTCCATAACTTTTACTTTGTCACCGATTTTACATTCATTATTCTCGTCATGAGCTTTTAATTTGTAAGTTTTCTTAACGATTTTATTATAAAGCGGATGCCTTACATTGTCCTGGATTGCGACAACGATTGTTTTATCCATCTTATCGCTTACCACTAAACCGATCCGTGTTTTTCTGAGATTTCTTTCTTCCACGACTGATTATTCTCCTTTCTGAAAATCCTACTGTGCAACCTTTTCTTTCTCAGTGATGATAGTCTGAATCCTTGCGATATTTTTTCTCACTTCTTTGATTCTGCTTGTATTATCCAACTGATTTGTTGCATTCTGGAATCTCAGATTAAACAGTTCCTTTTTTGCATCCACTAACTGAGCATTCAAATCTGCAACCGTGCTGCTTCTTAATTCTTCTAAATATTTATTCGTTTTCATTCGATACACCGCCTTCTAAATCTGCACGCGAAACTATCTTACATTTACAAGGTAATTTATGTGTAGCAAGACGAAGCGCTTCTTTCGCAACGTCTTCCGGAACTCCGGAGATTTCAAATAATACACGACCCGGTTTTACAACCGCAACCCAGTATTCCAAAGAACCTTTACCGGAACCCATTCGTGTCTCGGCCGGCTTTGCGGTAACAGGCTTATCGGGGAAAATCTTGATCCAGATTTTACCGCCACGTTTTACATAACGCGTCATGGCAATACGCGCCGCCTCAATCTGGTTTGACTTAATCCAGCACGGTTCCATAGCTATAATACCGTACTCGCCGGAAGTGATTGTATTTCCCCTCATGGCTTTTCCTCTCATGGAGCCACGAAACTGTTTTCTGTGTTTTACTCTTTTAGGCATTAACATAATTACTGAGCCCCTCCTTCCTTCGGTGCTTTTGCAGGAAGTATTTCGCCCTTGTAGATCCATACTTTTACGCCGACTTTGCCGTAAGTGGTATCTGCCTCTGCGAATCCGTAATCAATATCTGCACGAAGTGTCTGAAGCGGGATTGTCCCCTCGCTGTAAAACTCGGTACGAGCCATATCGGCGCCTCCCAGACGTCCGGAACAGGATGCTTTGATTCCTTTCGCGCCGGCTTTCATCGTTCTTCCCATGCAGGATTTCATCGCCCTGCGGAAAGACACGCGGTTCTCCAGCTGTAACGCAATGTTTTCTGCAACCAGCTGTGCATCGCGATCCGGTTTCTTTACTTCTTTGATATCAACGATCAGTTTTTTTGACGTAAACTTCTGAACTTCACCTTTGACTTTCTCAATCTCAGATCCGCCCTTGCCGATCACAACACCCGGCTTTGCTGTATAAATAATTACTTTCACGCGGTCCGATGCACGCTCAATCTCAATCTTTGAAACACCTGCCGCATATAATTTCTTTTTAAGATATGTCCTGATATTGTAGTCTTCAATTAAGAGATCTGCAAAATCTGCTTCCGCATACCACTTAGAGTCCCAATCCTTGATAATACCGACTCTTAAGCCATGTGGATTCACTTTCTGTCCCATAGTTTACTCCTTTCTAAAATGCGTCTGACGCGCGCCGTACAAAGCGCTGTTTATCTCTCATCCAGCACAATCGTGATATGGCTCATCCTCTTTTCGATCCGGTAAGCCCTGCCCTGCGCTCTCGGGCGAATCCGCTTCATGGTAGGTCCCTTGTTTGCATAGCATTCTGCAATATAAAGGTTCTCCGCTTTCAATCCGTTGTTGTTCTCGGCATTTGCGATTGCCGACTCCAGTAATTTTTTGATCAGTGTCGAAGCATACCTGGGATTGTAGGTTACGACTGCGAGCGCTGTCTCCACGTCTTTGCCGCGAATTGCATCTAATACGAAACAAGCTTTCTGAACAGATACTCTTGCATAAGATAACTTTGCAGAAGGCCTTGTATCTTTTACTTCATTTCTCTCTCTTTTAATCTGACTTCTATGTCCCTTAGCCACTGTGAAAACCTCCTTTCAAAAATGTATCTTATCTAACGCCTGATTTCTTTTCGTCTTTTCCGTGTCCCCTGTAAGTTCTGGTCGCAACGAACTCACCGAGCTTGTGCCCGACCATATCTTCCGTCACATACACAGGCACATGTTTCCTGCCGTCATGTACGGCGAACGTATGACCGACAAACTGCGGAAAGATTGTAGAACGACGTGACCATGTCTTAATCACAGATTTATCGCCGGATGCGTTCATCGCATCTACTTTTTTCAGCAGGCTTGCATCTGCAAATGGTCCTTTTTTTAATGAACGAGCCATAATTTACCTCCTAATATCATCCGTCCCTTACACGCAGCCGCGTGTTTCCATGGACTCCAAACATCTTTCTTATTATATCAAAGATAATCAAAAAAGCAAGACCAAATTTCAATAACAGGAAAAAAGAGTACTAAGCAATCCGCTCAGGGCTGATCGCTTAGCGCTCCTGCCATTCAATAATATGCAAACAACAGATTATTTGATGGTTCTTCCGTCTCTTCTTCTGACAATAAGCTTATTGGAAGCCTTATTTTTCTTTCTCGTCTTAAGTCCGAGCGCCGGTTTTCCCCATGGAGTACACGGACCGGAACGTCCGATCGGAGCGCGGCCCTCGCCGCCGCCGTGCGGATGATCGTTCGGGTTCATAACGGAACCGCGGACCGTCGGGCGAATACCCATATGACGCTTACGTCCTGCTTTCCCGATATTGATCAGGTTGTGGTCGCCGTTTCCGACTACGCCTACGGTAGCGCGGCAGTTTAACGGAACCATTCGCATCTCGCCGGACGGAAGACGAAGCGTTGCATATTTGCCTTCCTTTGCCATCAACTGTGCGCTAAGGCCTGCGGAGCGAACCATCTGTCCGCCTTTTCCGGCATACAGCTCCACATTGTGTACCTGTGTACCAACCGGAATGTTTTCAAGCGGCAGACAATTGCCCAGTCTCACCTCAGCCGTCGGTCCGTTCATAACCGTCATGCCGTCCGTCAGCCCTGCCGGAGCCAAAATATAAGCTTTTTCACCATCCGCATAGCAGATCAGCGCAATATTTGCGGATCTGTTCGGATCATACTCAATTCCAAGCACCTTTGCCGGAATTCCGTCTTTTTTATTCCTTTTAAAATCAATAATTCTGTATTTTCTTCTGTTTCCGCCGCCGCGATGTCTCACGGTAATTTTACCCTGATTGTTGCGCCCGGAATTCTTCTTCAAAGAAACGGTAAGTGACTTCTCCGGAGTCTGCTTTGTGATCTCGGAAAAATCGGAACCGGTCATATGTCTCCTCGAAGGTGTATACGCTTTATACGATTTGATTCCCATTTTCGTTCTCCTTTCAACGCTTACTCTTATAAGCCGGCAAAGATCTCAATATCCTTGCTTTCTTCCGTCAGCTGTACAATCGCCTTTTTCGTCTTCGCAGTCCTGCCGACTGTCCTGCCGCGTCTTTTTGTCTTCCCCGGAATATTTAATGTGTTGACATGAGCAACTTTCGTACCCTCGAACATTTTTTCAACTGCCTCTTTGATCATGGTCTTGTTCGCTTCCGGATGAACCAGAAACGTATATTTCTTTTCCGCCATCAAAGACATGCTCTTCTCTGTCACTACCGGTTTGAGGATCACGTCATAATACTGTACATTTGCCATTATGCATACACCTCCTCGATTGCCTTTACGGCGTCTTTTGTCACAACCACCGTATCATATTTGAGCACATCAAACACGTTCAGTTCGTTTGTCTGCGCCGTCTTTACTCTCGGAACATTGTTTGCGGATCTGATCACATTGAAATCCATCTCGTTCAGGACCACAAGCGCTTTTTCAAGGTTTAAATTCTTCATCACCTGAACAAACTTCTTTGTCTTGATCTCGTCAAAGGAAAGCGCATCCAGCACGATAAATTTGTTTTCGTTTACCCTCGATGTCAGAGCTGATTTTAACGCCGCCCTCTTCTCTTTTTTATTTAATTTGAATGAATAATCTCTCGGTGTGGGCGCAAAGACAACTCCGCCGTGCGTCCACTGCGGTGCACGGATAGATCCCTGCCTTGCATGTCCCGTTCCTTTCTGCCTCCATGGTTTTCTGCCGCCGCCTCTGACTTCCGAACGCGTCTTCGCTTTCTGTGTGCCCTGACGCTTGTTGGCCAGCTGCTGCAGTACTGCCATATGAACTAAATGTTCGTTAACCTCAACGCCGAAAATCCCGTCGTTCAACTCTAACGTACCGACTTCCTTGCCTTCCATATTATAAACAGCTACATTCGCCATTGTTTCGTTCCTCCTTTCCTGTTTTCACCCTATTTGCCTGCTTTTACTGTCTCTTTCACTGTGACAAGACACTTTTTGGGCCCAGGTACGGAGCCCTTTACCAAAAGCAGATTGTTTTCTGCGTCAACTCTTACGATCTCAAGGTTCTGAACCGTAACCCTTACGCTTCCCATATGACCCGGCATTCCCTTTCCCTTGAATACGCGGCTTGGAGAAGAACATGCACCGTTTGAACCCTGATGACGGTGAAATTTGGAACCGTGTGCCATCGGTCCTCTGTGCTGCCCCAATCTCTTGATGGCGCCCTGGAACCCTTTTCCTTTTGAAATCGCGGTAGCGTCAATCTTATCGCCTTCTGCAAAAATATCGGCGCCAATCACGTCTCCCAATTTATAATCAGGTGCATTTTCAAATTTAAACTCTCTTACAAAACGCTTTGCAGATACGCCTGCTTTTGTAAAATGCCCCATCTGTGCTTTGTTTACGCCATGCCTGTGCCGGATCTCTTTTTTGCCATTCGCATCCCTGCTGACAGATCTCTCTTTTTTGTCAGCGTATGCAACCTGCACCGCACTGTACCCGTCGTTATCCACAGTCTTAATCTGCGTTACGTAGCACGGGCCGGCCTCCAGTACTGTAACCGGAACCAGAATGCCGTCCGTATTAAAAATCTGTGTCATTCCGACTTTTGTTGCTAAAATGCCTTTTTTCATTCTTTTCCCTCCTGTTTTCTCTACAGCGGAACGCCTCATACCCATACATTATGGGGCAGCGGAACCGTTCATCCTAGAAAGCGTTTTTGATTCCAAACGCTTCAGGACATTCTTACAGATTACTTGTTTTTCATTTTGATATCAATGTAAACACCTGCAGGCATCTCAAGACGGG
This sequence comes from uncultured Roseburia sp., assembly GCA_947088675.1. GTDB lineage: Bacteria > Bacillota > Clostridia > Lachnospirales > Lachnospiraceae > Roseburia. The sequence goes on along the minus strand of CAMUHN010000010.1, from coordinate 1,963 downwards.
ATAATGCGTCCACTGTTTTCTGCGTCGGTGCCACAATGTCAATAAGTCTCTTATGAGTTCTCTGCTCGAACTGTTCGCGGGAGTCTTTGTATTTGTGAGTAGCCCTTAAAATTGTGATAACCTCTTTCTTCGTCGGAAGTGGTACGGGTCCGCTCACCTGCGCTCCATTCTTCTTCACAGTTTCAATGATCTTTTTGGCTGAAGAATCAACCAGTTCATGATCATAAGCTTTCAATGTGATCCTCATTACTTGACTTGCTGCCATAAAAAAAGCCGCCTCCTTTTCGCACTCTTTTTGTTAAGTACGACAAGCGGTGACTGTACACATTCCATATATGACGCAGTGTAGCGCATATACTTGTTCCTACTGTCTGTAGATGTTAATCGTGATACAGTGACTTGTCGCCAGTTTCCTAACTTGACATTCGCTCCGCGTAAAAACCTGCCACAGCGGGCAGCAACCTCACGCCTCATCGCTATCAATGCCACAACACGAGATAGTATATAGGATAATGCAAGAAAATGCAAGTACTTTTTTGTTTTTTTTACAATTGCATTTTCAGTCAATCAATGTTAAAATGAAACGAAGTTGTCTGACAGACACTCAGGAAGGAGGATTACATGAATCCAGCGATTATTGTACTGCTTGTAATACTTGCCATCCTGCTTATCGCAACTGTTGTTCTTTATTTTCTCGGAAAAAAGGCGCAGAAAAAGAAAGAGGAACAGGACGCACAGCTTGCCGCAAATGCCCAGACAGCCACGATTCTGGTCATTGACAAAAAGCGAATGCCAATCAGGGACGCCGGACTCCCGCAGATTGTGACTGCGCAGACGCCAAAGATGCTGCGGCGATCCAAACTGCCGATTGTAAAGGCAAAGATCGGCCCGAAGATCATGTCCCTGATCGCGGATGAATCCGTTTTTGACCTGATTCCGGTGAAAAAAGAAGTCAAAGTATCCATCAGCGGAATTTACATCACAAAGGTAACAGGCATCCGCGGTCCTCTTGAAAAACCGGAGGGCAAAAAAAGCTGGCGCACGCGTCTGAAAGAAAAAGCAGACAGGGCAAACGCCGAACTGGAAAAAGACAAGCGGGAACTTGCTGCCGCAAAAGCACAGAAAAAAAAGAAAAAATAAAAAGCTATTGCAACGGTGGATCTGTTCCGCCGGAGCAATAGCTCTTTTTTTCAGACTGCCTGCCCTGCCGTCTTTCGCGACTCGATATGGAACGAGAGATCACATTCAGCAAGATATTCCCCGTTTGCCTCCATCTTATAACATACGCTGACATCCATGCTGTCCTCTGCCTCCTGTAAACCGATCGCAGTCGCCTCCAATCCAAGCAGCAGGCCTCCCAACGGCGTATCATAACAGGTCTGATGTTTCCTGCCGACTTCAAACAACATATGCACATTAAGCTCTCCTTTTTTCTTAAGTTCAAAAAAGTCACTGCCATATCTGAGCGTGCAGTATGTGTCCTGCTCATCTTCCTCTCCTGCCTCCACATACTCCACATAATGTACGCCGTCCCTGTAAGAATACACTCCATACGTTACCATCTGTACGGGTTCATCCGCTTCATCCTCTTCATCCAGAAACCGGATTCCCCTGATGTGTATCAGCACCTCTTTTGTCATACAAATCCCATACCTTTCTCTGTGCGCAAGCCCCAGATGTTCTTCTCACACTACCCCCATGTCGCGGCTTCGCCGCGACTCACACTTTTCACGCTATTCGCATAATCGGTTTAAAAATGTGAGATATTTAAACTGTACCCTGTAATTCCCTGTTCTAAGCACTGTCTCGTATTCTTCCTCGTCCAGTACCTCCTGCAAAGCCGCATCCGCCTCTTTGCTGTCAGCCTGATAGACACTGCCCGAAAAACACAGATTCGGATACATCACGCACCACCAGTTTTGGCCTGCTCCCGCACCGATTGTAATTTCAAGCGCATCATAAG
>CAMUHN010000009.1 GCA_947088675.1 uncultured Roseburia sp. | reverse complement strand
AGCGGAAAACCTTGATTTTAAGCCATTCCTGCAAGATGTTATAAACATTTACGGGGGCTTATAAGAAGATTTTCCGCTATAAAATCAATAATCAGTAAGATATATCGACGACAAAATCTATTTCAAAATTCAACACAGCATTATACATATCTGGATTTTTCCAGAAAGATTTTTCCTATACAGACACAGAAAAATTTACAGCCTCAACAGACAACCCGAAAGAATTTACGGATTGGCTATATCAGCCGAGTGATATTATCTTCAATCTAAATGAATATTAAGATAGACGGAGCAAATATGGAATATTTATTATTATTAGCCCCGTATTTCAACCCATTTTATGGCTCAATGCCCATCATAACCGATCTTAAAAGTTCTGGCCAACGAGTCAAAACTTCTCTTCCTACAATAACTTCATCTACAACACCACTATTCATAGCATCTACCAAACGACACAAATAAGATTTTCCTTGTTTCCACCATGTTCTATAAGCATCCACGAACAAAACATGAAATACTTTATAACCAGTTCGATCAAATAGCTCCTTGAATTCAAAACCATCTAACTGTGTTTCATATACACCGTCTGCCACTCTGCTTCCGAATGTTGTTGCATAGTAATATTCTTTAATTTCCCAAACAATTTTGGGACTTTCTATGCTGGGGAATGCACCATCAAATCTACGAGAAGATGCCCCAATTAAATGTCTGTCGTCATCCCATATATATGTTAATCCACGTGGATCATCATCAAATCCTGGACTGTTCGTCAAACCAGAAAATTCCCGAATGGTCTTCTCAGCAAGGATATTTATGATAGCTGTAAAAAACGCAATTTGTTTCTTTTCACCTTTTTGCTTATTTAACGGCAGCTTGCAATAATAATTCCCAATACGATGCAGTTGCTCCCATTTCTCGTATTCTTCATTAGCACTATGAGCATCCATTAGCATGGGTTCAGCAAAATCATTCAGCAAGTTCGCTCTCATTCGAGTATAATTCAAAGCATCTGATAAAACATCATCAGAAATATTAATATTATGCTTTTGACATAAATCCCTAATCTCTTTCTCTGAATAGATTTTAACGGTATCACACCGTCTATCTGTATATCCCATTGCCTCTGAAACAAATTTTATAAATGCCCAAAAAGAAGCATCCTTATTTCGAAATTCATTAAATGGCTTCATTTTTCTCTACCTCCTCAAATAATTGGGAAATTTTTAAATTCAAAGCTATTGACATCTTATCTATATTTTCCAAAGAAACATTCCTTTTACCCAATTCAATATCACTAATATATGTTCGGTGCAAATCACACATATCCGCAAATTTTTCTTGAGAAATCCTCTTTGATAATCTGATTTTTCGAATCGTCCGACCAAAACTCATCAATATATTTTTCTGCATAACTTGACACCTCCTATTAATCTAGATTATAATAGTCTTGATGACTATGAGTCTACAGACTATAAGTTACGGAATGGAGTAAATAATAATGATACCTGCTTTGCTAAAATGGATTGGTAATAAGCAACGTTTTGCTGAAACCATTATTTCACATATGCCAGAATCTTTTAATAACTACTATGAGCCTTTCTTAGGAAGTGGTGCAGTTTTGGCAGAGCTTCTACATAAGGATGCAACACAACTGTTTCCCCATTTTCAATACGCATACGGAAGTGACATTCTTCCATTTTTAATTGATATTTTCAAAATCACTAAAGAAAATCCTGGTGATTTGGTAAAATATTACCGAAACGAAATAACTAAATACTATGAAAATCCGGAAAACAAATACTTTGAAATTCAATCTCGATTTAACGAAAATCATAACGCATATGATTTTTGTTTATTATCAAGAACTTGTTATTCTGGAATAATACGTTTCCGAAAAGCTGATGGTTATATGAGTACACCACGGGGACCTCATAAACCCATACAGCCTGAAACGTTTGAGAAGCGTGTGGAACAATGGCATGAATTGCTTCAAAAAGCAACCTTTTCATGTCAAAGTTTTACCGATATGATGAAATATCCTCAACAAGGAGACGTTGTATATTGCGATCCTCCTTATACGCATTCGCAAAGTATCATATATGGAGCCCAAGATTTTGAAATTGAGACTTTATGGGAAAAAATCGGCGAGTGTAAAAAAAGGGGCGCAAAAGTTCTCCTTTCCATAAACGGTATGAAAGATTCTAAAAAAACTGATATATCTATTTCACCACCGGAAGGACTGTTTGAAAGGAAGCTGCTAGTGAACTGTGGAACATCTATGATAGATAGACTACAAAACAACGGAAAACAAATGAAGAACAAAAACGTAGACGACCAACTACTTCTCACTTGGTAAATAGCAAAAAAGACTGGGTAGTGTACTCAATTTTGGTTCTTTCTGAACATTGGGTATTAGTGAAAAAGGCAGATATGAAAGTATCTGGGGTTTGTCAAGTAAAATGTGTAAGTTTTATAAAATTTCCATACCGACGGTTTTCAAAACTGCCGGTTTTGTATGGCAGAATTAATTCTGTTCGTATTTGAGGATGCGTGCCTGCATCCCGTCATCCATGGCAAGCTGGTTGCGGACTGGCGCCCAGTTGGCAATAGGCCGGCCATTCCACTTCTTATACAGCTTCACAATCCGCAGGTAGAATGCTTTGCGTACTGCATCCTCGTTGGGGAAAGCCCCTTTTTTTGTGACTTTTCGCAGGCTCGAGTTGACAGATTCTATGGCGTTTATCGTATACATCACCCTCCTGACAGCGCCACCATAATTGTAAAGCTGCGCAACGTGCTGCCAGTTATGCGCCCATACATCCACTGCTCCGGGGTATTTGCCCACACCTGCTTAAAACGCTCAAATTCCCTTTCTGCCGCTTTCAAGCAGGGGCTCCATACACTTTCTTTAACTGGGCAGTGTATGCCTTGTAATCTTTTGACGGTATGTATTTGATGAAATTGCGGATCAGGTGGACGATACACCTCTGCACAACAACATCCTTGAAGATGCTTCGCGCCCTTTCTTCCAGGCCGGATACCCCATCCATGCTGATGAACAGCACGTCCTCACCCCCTTGCCCGGATTTCTTCAAAGACCTGCATCCAGTAATGTTTCCTTTCGGATTCGCCGACCCACAGCCCCAGCACGTCCTTTATGCCATCCACATCATAGTCCAGGACAACATAGACCGCGCAGTTTTTTGTCTACATCTCTTTTCGGATAGTGACATAAATACAGTCAACAAAAAGAAACGTGTAGAACTTTTTCAGTGGGCAGTTCTGCCATTCTTCCGCAGTCCCGACCACTCTGTCCGTAATTGTAGAGATCGTTTCATGGGAAATACCAAACCCATAGATATCTTTAACAGTGTCGGCAATGTCACGCTGGTTCATAACACATCAATATCCATTCACAGATATCAGTTTCTTTTATACCGGATAGTCTCCTTAGTAATTGTACCACAAAAATTTTGATTTTTTGACATAAATTTTATTATCTTGTCTAAAATCTAATTTCTTCGAATAGTATCGTTTTCTTTGTGATGAGGTAAAGAAACAGCCTCCCGCAATCCATCGCGAGAAGCTGTTTCTTTTTCCTCTTATTTTGTTTTTACTGTAACCGTCTGGCTGAAATCGCTGCCTACCGCAATATTCTTGTTGCTGCTGTAATTACATGCCACAACTTTATAATAATACGTGGTCTTTTTCTTTAATTTCTGATCTTTGTAAGAGGGCTTGTTCACGGTCGCAACTTTCGTATAGAAACCGTCTTTCTCCGTTGCACGAAATACCTGGTACCCTTTTGCCCCGCTGACCGCTTTCCATGTCAGCTGCGCCGCTTTTGCGCCCTGCGCTTTCGCTTTAAGCGATGCAGGTTTCGCGAGACCGTAACCATAATACTGTCCGAATCCAATGCTCAGATCATTGTGCTTATTCTTTTTGCAGGTATTAAACACAACCGTCCCTTTCACATTATCGGTCAAAAGAATGGAATACCGGTTCGAAGAAATTTTGTTATTGGCGATCACAACATTTCCGCCCGTACAGAGAACGCCGTCCGCCGTTGATTTGCCTGTCAGCGTATTCTTGCTGACAAAAATTGTCTGCGCCGTGCTGTTGTTATTTAACAGAATCTGCGCGGAACCGCATTTTTTGATCTTGTTGCCGGACATATTCAGATTTGTGTTGGTCGCGCCGACATTAATTCCGCCTTCCGGCGCCGAGGTAATCGTATTGCGAGAAATATTTTCTGACCCGGAATTTGCAGTCATCACAATCCCAATCTTTTTCGGTTTGCTGATCGTATTTCCCGTAATCTCCTCCGCTGTACATGCATCCACGAAAATACCGCAGTTGCGGGGAGAAGTAATCTTATTATCCGCAATCAATTTCGCGGAAGCTTTTGTGTAGAGTGAAATACCGCTGCCGCACGGATTCTTGATCGTATTTTTTGTCACGGTATTATCAATACTCTTCTGAATCAGATAAATCGAGTCGTCCGAGTCTGTCTTACCCTTGCAGACAATCTGGTTATTGTGCACGAGAGAATTTCTTGCGTTTCTGAAAAATACCGCATGCTGCGTCGTAGTCATCTTATTGTTTTCGATCGTAACGCCGCTCAGATAGTAATCGCCCTTTGGCACCTTGTCGCCGTCTTTTGCTTTTACCGCCTTTGTGATCTCCGTTCCTCTTAAGTAAACGCAGACCGTCGGGCTTTCGCCGTCCGCATCCTTGCCGCTGCAGTTAATGGTGTTGCCGCTGACTAAGATATTCTGGTTGGCATCCGGTTTGATATATTTTTTCGGCGTTTTCGAACTCTTGTCAAGTGTTGTTCCGAAATACGTCCCCTCCTGCATCACCGAATCAAATTCAATGGCGCGCGGCGTTCCGGTAATTGTATTGCCGGTAATGGAACAGTTTCTCACATCCATAAACCGGAGCGTAAGACTTTTGATATTTTGGAATGTGTTATTTTTAATCTCAATGCCCCGCATCGGATTGTTCAAAACAGCATTATGATTTCCGACGCCCCTGGAAAGATTTGTAAACGTACATCCCTCAATCAGAATATTCTGGCTGATCAAATCCTCATAGCCATATCCGCCGATATGTTTGTCAACAAGAATATCAAACTGGATTGCCTCATATGTAGCAATGGATTTACCGGTGACGGTCATATCGGAAACGGTGCAGCCGCGCATTGTAAACCCGTTGACACCGGCTACCTCCATAAAATGAGCGTCTTTGATATTTGTCATTGTAACATTTTCCATTGTAAAATTCGCGGCATGGCCTACTTTCATCAGCGTCTTGCTTGCATTGCCGTTCTTGTCAAATGTTCCGCCGCAGATTGTGATATTCTCATAGCAGTATCCCTTTTCCGTTCCGCTCTCGTTGCCCACCACAAGCATATTGTATCCGTCGTTCTTTGCCTGGACAAACGTCACGCCCTCTAAGTACAGACAGGTATTGCCGAGCAGCCTGATAACAGTATTTACCGTGTATTTCCCCGGTTCAAGGACAACTTTGTAAGGCCGTGCCGCCGTCGCACTGCTCCCCGCCTCGTCAAGAGCCGCCTGCAGCGCTTTCGGATTTGCACTCATCTCCGCTGCGCTGACTTTGCGTATATAATAGCCGTCCACAACCGTCATATCCTGTACGGAAGAATAAAATCCCGCTCCCGCCGACATGCGCAGCGACTCGCGCGATCCCTGCGGCCGGATCTCATATGACTGATCGGATATGGCGCCGGATTCTGCAAAATGACCTGCCGACGCGCCATATACCGCCGGCAAATCCGCTGCAAGAAGCGCGGTACACATTGCAGTTGTAAGCAAAACCTTTCTGAAATTTTTCATTTTCATCCTTTTCCTCCCTCGTTCTTTCGATTGATTGATCATGGTGATATCACTATTTTACTCCGATATTTCTGAAATAGCAAGAAAAATTAAAAGCAATCGTCTGCCTGACAATGGAGAAGAAATGATGATCCCTACTCCTCTTTGCTGCCGTCTTCTCTCAAAAACGCTTTCATTTCATCAATCTGGCGCTGCATCTTCCTGCATTCTTCCTGAAATTTACAGTTTTCACGCCTTAAAAAACTCATGCCGATCGCTGTAAAACGAATCAGATCCTCCATCATATACGGATTATCCGGCGTCCATTTCGGCAGATCCGCAATCGCCGGGTCAAACAGATCGCGGTCCGGCTCCCCAAGATATTCCGCAGCAACACGGCGGTTGCTGCTTTTAAATTTACTTAAAAACTGTTTGTTCTCCTTTTTTGAAAACATGGAGTATTTATACTCTTTGCTGTTCTCGCAGTTTGCATATAAAATTTTCCGGATAAATGCGCGGTCCGCATCGTTAAAATCCGCAACGCCGTTTGCAATGCGCATAAACTCATGCGTATTTCCGTCAAAACTTTTGTTCCGCTCCCCCTGTACAATCGTATATTCGTCGCTCAGCGTAAGGCCAACCGCATCCATAAAATCATGATAAATGGATCCTCCGTAAAATGTTTCCCTGTCATAGCGGCGCACAATTACGTTTTCTTTCCCAAGCACATCGGCAATCGACTGCAGTTTTTCATAGTAATTGATCTGACGTCTGGCCGGTATATTGGAAATATACCGTTCCCAGGTCCAATCGCTGGCCGGTGGTACGCTCATTTTTATATTCTGTTTCCAGAGAGACGCCAGAAACTCGTCCTGCCTGCGCAGATATATGATAACTTTCGGCGTAAACCCGCACCGGTCCCCGTCTTCTTTCAGTTCGGCCCAGAGATTTTTTCGTCTTTTATAGGTCCACCGGTAGATCCCCTCGTCAGAGAGAATCACATTGTCATACTGCAAAAAAAGACGCTCCACAATTTCCATTCCCTCGCGGTATTTTTCCCGTTCTTTCTGCCGACAGACCGCCTGATCCTCATTTTTAAATTCTTCTACCAGAAAACGCCCGTTTTTCTCCGGTATGACTTCCGGCGTTATCTCGGACAGATTCGGATAACAAAACCCGTATTTCCCCAGAACCTCATTGTTGTCCATACAAAAATGCTGGATTGCCTTTGTCCCGGTTTTCGGTGTGCCTATGTGTACATAAAGTGTTTTCACATTGATCCCCTCTCTTCCCTGTATCCGGCCTCACTAAGCTCCTTTGGCGTCAGAAAATCCGTACATACCGTATCAACCCCCATGCGCAGAAGCTCCGACGCCCGCTTTGCGTCGTCCTGAATCGTATATACCATAATCGAAAGTCCTGCCGCATGAAACAGTCTGACATAAAAATCCCGAAATAATGCATGACGTACCGCAATTGTCTCTATCCCGTGTTCCAATGCAAAATCAATTACGCCATTCTCCAGATGATTCTGCCATTCCGGGCGCAAAATCATCTGATAATGCCGGAAATGATACTGCCGGTCGATCCGTCCAAAGATTTTCTGGTCGCCGGCCTGAATTAACAGCCGGTCAAACAGATCCTCCCTGCCCGCAAATTCCTGCAGCAGCACTTTCACCTTATCCGCCACGCCAGTTCTGTGAAAATCTATCTCAAACCAGGTATCCGGATGCAGATCCATATACTGCTGCAGATCCGAAATATCCATCGTATGCATACCCCGTATAGTCTGCTGCAAAAACATGGCAAGCGTCATCTGCTCAAATTCCGGTCGATACTGCATTCCTGTCTTTTCACATGCGCTCTCACTCCAACCATGGCTTAACACCATTCTTCCGTCGCAGGTTACGTCAACATCGACCTCAAAATAGCGAATACCCGCGCGGTAAGACTCCTCCAGCGCTTCTTTCGTATTCGCATAGGTCTGCCTGACTTTCCCGCCGCCAAGCGCATGGGCAAGAAGCGTATGACAAAAAATATCGTAACCGGCAGGCATCGGCTTTTTGTCTGACGAACAGCGCCACTGCGCACAAAGATATACGTTCCCGCCGCAGTCAATTTCTCCAAGCCGTTCCCCCACGCAAAACAGTCGTTTTTTCAGTGACGGATCCAGTGCATATTCGGTACTTGTATACCAGTTCTGATCTGTCGCATACCATTTCCAGACACCTTCTTTTTTTCTCGCATAATATCCGGCAAATTCGGCGCCCCCCCGCCTGTAGCATCTCTTCGCGCGGGAATATCGAAATGCGGCCTGGCGCACCATAAGCTGCCACGCGGGAGCATACTCCTCCCGGAAAATCCGTTCCGTCCAAATCAGCGATTTTCCCCGCAGCCGCTCTGTCGCGCCCTCCCCCAGATAAATAATACGGTAGCGGTCCTTATATTTTTTTTCCAGCGGCAGCTTGATATATTTTTTGATCCACTGCCTGATTTTCCACCTGAAACCGTCCATCATCCCCAACCCTTATTTTTAAGGTTTTCTTTGATCTGCGTTGTGGAGATTTCAGGCGTGCGCGGCAGATAAATAACCTCGCAGTAACTCTTTAAAAAGTCAAATTTCCCCTCCCAGTCATCCCCGATTACAAATGTATCCACACGAAACTCTTTCACGTCGGTCACTTTCTGCTCCCAGCAGTTTTCCGGAATCACAAGATCAACGTAGCGTATCGCCTCAAGCAGCCGTTTTCTCTCCTCAAAATTAAAATAGCATACTTTCTGTTTTTCCTGCCAGTTAAACTCATCGGTAGAGAGCGCCACGATCAGATAATCCCCAAATTCTTTTGCGCGCTGCAGCAGATTGACATGACCGTAATGCAGCAAATCAAACGTGCCGTAAGTGATTACTTTTTTCATTTGAATTCCCTCACTCTTTCATCTTTTCAATCAGAAAATCAACAATCCGTTCTGCAGCTTTCCCGTCTGCAATGCAGCCGATCTTTTCCATAAAAGCTTCTGCTTTTCTCTGATACGCCGCCTCGTCAAACTGACGCATCTTACTGACCAGTTCCTCCGTTGTACGCGCATACGGAAACGGAAGCTCCTCCATGGTAAAATACATGCCCCGATGAGCCAGGTAGTAATCCAGATCAGGGACATACATAAATGCCGGCTTTTTGGAAAGCATGAAATCGGTGATCACAGACGAATAGTCGGAAATCATCCAATCGGAGGCAACTAAAAGCTCCTGCATATCCGAGTAGCCTGTCGCGTCAATAAAGCGCGGCGTATCCGGCACCACCTCCGATGATTTGTCCGCCACACGCGGATGCAGTCGAATGAGCATAACCCATGGACACAAAAAGCGCTCCTCAAGATAATCAAGAATCCCCTCATAATCCATATTGTACCAGTGCATTTTCATATCCGTGCGGAATGTCGGCGCATAGATGATAATCTTTGTCCCATCCGGTATCGAATAGAATGCGCGTACTTTCTGTTCCGTCTCAGGCGAACCGTTCACCAGTACATCCGTCCTTGCATCGCCCAGCATTAAAATCTCGCCGTTGCCATAATAAAACTCTTCGAGCACATGGCGCTCCGCCGCGCAGCCGCTGGTGACATAATCGACAAACGACGCGTCTTTGCGGTACATTTTCTCTTTTATGCTAAGTTCGCTCTCCGGCTTCTCCCGGTAAGTATGCTTGTCTTTTCCCTCGTTCTTTAACGTGATGCCGCCGTGAAACGTGTTCAGATAAACAGTCCCTTTTCTCTTTTCCAGTCCGTTTTGCAGCAGCTTATTAAAATGAATATTGTTAATCCAGATTTTCGACGTCAGCATTTCCTTTGCCGCAGAATCGCCGCGCACTACGCGCACACCATCCGGAATGCCAGACTCTTCGATCTCCCATTCTTTATTTAAAAGCCATACGAGATCATATCCGCCGCGGCGCAAAAATTCGTCGCAGATGGCTTTCGGGTTACAGCCGTACCCTTTTCCCCCAAACTGTGAAAAAAATACTTTCTTTTTGTTGATCGGACAGATATGCCCATAGTAATATAATTTCCCTTTTCTGTATATTTTTTTCAGCTTTCTCCATGTTTTTTTTACGATTCCCATTTCATCCCCCATGTCGGCGCCCTCAAACTGCCGCGTCTTCCCGATTCGAAAAACTGCTTTCTGTCATCCTGACATACATTTCCTCCAGTCCGACAGTCGGATGCCATCCAAGTCCCGCGAGCTTTGCGGCATCGAGACGAATCACCATTTCAGGGTTATAGCCATACGAGTCCAGATCCTTTGGAAGATCAAAAACAACTTTAATCTTTCCGCCTGCCACACGCTCCGCCACAAGCTTTGCCATATCACGAACGGATATGGCAGTGTCCATATTCGTGACATTATATGCCTCTCCTGCCTCTCCTCTGGTCAGAATATAGAGCAGCGCACTGACCGCATCTTTTGTATAGCAGTAGCTTCGCACCGTATTTCCCTGCGTGTGCAGCACAATATCCCGGCCCTCTATCGCACAGCGCGCAAATTCGGCAAATACTCTGCCGTCATGATATTCCACGCCTGTTCCGAATGTCTGCGAGAGACGCGCAATCTTTACCGGAACCCCGTATTCTTTGCAGTAAGAAGCGCACAGACATTCGGTCATGCGCTTGCCCTCGGAATAGCTGCTGCGCACAGACAGCGGGTCAAGATAACCGTAATCCTGCTCCCGCACCGGGCCATGATCCTGCGCGGGAGTTCCGTAAACCTCAAGAGAAGAAAGATACACCATGCCCCTGATCCGCTTTTCTTTTGCAAAATCCAGAATATGGCGCGTACCCGCAAGCGCAGTGACAATCGTCTCTACAGGATTGGTCACAAAATATCTGGAGCTTGTCGGACTTGCGCCGTGTACAATAAAGTCAACTTTTCCGTCAAAAGCAATCGGCTTGTTGACATCGCCGATTTCAAGCTGAATATCGTTTCGCTCCAGCAGATCGCCAAACACTTTTTGGGCCTTATCTTTCGACCTTGCAAACGCAATTATTCTGATATCGGAACCGCAAATCCGGTTTGCAGCTGCAAGCGCTTTTACTATGTGCGATCCGATCAGCCCTGTCGCACCTGTAACGAACACTGTGCTCCCCACAAGCTGCTCCCGCGGAAAACCGCCTGCCGCCAGCTGTTCCAAATCTTCCTGCATAATATGGTCTGTCGGACTCTCTTTCTTCATAACTCCCACCTTTCCGGCAGTTTATGCCGCATTTGTGTCTGTACGGATTTTATTTGTTCCGCCCCTGTACATGGTGGCGTATTCCGATCCTGTCAGTGATTCCGATTCCGAATGCCTGCTCGTTCTCCTTGTACTGCAGCAGCGCCCGGAACATATAGACATCCTCCGGCGTCGTCACCTTGATATTGCCACGGTTTCCCTCCACCATATGCGCCGTCTGCCCAAGACTTCTGATAATCGTACAGGCATCCACCATGTTTTCATATCCGTCCGGCGTACTGCGCACCGCGTCATGCGCCTCAATGATATCTTTTAAATAAAAGCTCTGCGGCGCCTGCGCGGCGAACGTCTCTTTCCGGAATGGAACAGAGTCCACCTCCTCGCCCGATTTGCTGACCAGAATCGTCTCAAAACAGGACGTACAGGTAATTGCATTTCCGTTTGCCTGTACACCCTCGATATTGCGTGTAATCACATCATAGGAGACAAACGGACGCACTCCGTCGTGCAGCAGCACGACCGAATCACCCGGATTTTCCGCTTCCGCCCGCTTTAGGGCATTGTAAATGGAATCCTGTGCGGTTTTCCCGCCCGGAATAATGCCCGCAACTTTGCGGATATGGTATTCCGCCGCAAGATCTTCCATATATGTGATATAATCCTCCAGTACGGAAATATAAATCTTATCAATCATCCTGTGATATTGAAACAGCTGCAGCGTATGGATAATAATCGGTTTTCCGTTGATTTCCAAAAACTGCTTTGGCACGCCGGCTCCCATTCTCACGCCGCTTCCCCCGGCAAAAATAATTGCGATATTCAACGTCTGGCCTCCTTTTGCAAAACTCTCCTATGCGTCGTTCTCTTCCTGTTTCTCCTCCGCCTTTATGCTCTTTCCCATCAGAACAGCCCTTGTATCCACTTCCTCGCCGATCAGCTCCGGCGTAAAGTTCAGCGAAAGCGTCCGCTCCATATCGGCCTTTTCCTCTTCGATCTTTGCCCGGATATCCTCCGGAAGCAAATCGAGCACAATCCAGTCGATCACCCGGTCGGAGGAATTGCTGTCGATGTAATCAAAATGGTGCTTAATATATTGTTCCACTTTCTCATACTCAAAATCACGCGCCGCAAACGCATCCATCAGCTGCTCAAATGTATAACAGACTTTGCCAGGCGCAGCCTCCTCGTAGTCGCGGTGAAATCCCCTTGAGAACGAATACTGTATCTTGTCATAAGCAAAAAACATCATTGGTTTGCGCATCAGCGAAAACTCAAAAATATTGGACGAATAATCGGTAATCAACAGATCCGTAATATAAAACAGATCATTGATATCCGGATAGCTTTTTACATCCAGAAATTTATCTTTGTATTTTTTCGGAATCTTCAGCGTATTGTTGACCCACGGATGCGCTTTAAACAAAACGACATACTCGTCGCCGCACTCCCGGTAGAGACGGTCAAAATCAATCATCTCATACGGATAATATGCCACGGGCTGATTCATCCCACGATAGGTCGGAGCAAACAGCATGACTTTTTTCCCTTTGCACATCGGGTATTCTTTATATAATTCTTCCGTTTTTTTCTTTTTATGCGCCTCATTCAGATATTCGTCCATGCGGGGCATTCCGGTCGGCAGCACAAGCTCGTCGTTAATCCCCCAGACTTCCGAAAAAAACGGCGCAATATTTCTCGAACCTGCAATCCCGTACTGATACTGCCTGTGACAGGAACTTGGGCCCGGACATCCCATATGGCCCCACCGACTGTACCCGGAAGATTTAAATCCTGCCCCGGCATGCCACAGCTGCACCACTTTGGTGCTCTCCTTTAATTTCACTTTGTCAAAAACCGGCACATGATCGTCAATAAATATAAGGTCGCTTTCCGCAAGCTTTTTCATCAGCTTAATCCAGCTGATCTTCGGCTGCGGCTCCGCCGCTCCTGTGCGCGCTGAGACAAGCAGACGATATTCTTTCTCCATGCCCCGCGCAAGCATACGCTCATAGACTGCTTTCAGATTTGATTTTAACACCTTGCTGTGCTCTGTCAGAAACAAAATTGTCTTTTTCTTGTGCGGAAACAGCGAAAAGAATCTGTATGCACGGCGCAGCACCACACTGCTGTCGAGATAACACTTTATAAAATTTTTTATGGGATGCAGGGAGGCAAAATAGCCGGGATTTTTGGGGAAATCAATCCCTGTTCTCGACGATGCAAGCGCACAGAAGCGAAACGGAAGATTTTCTCCGCCTTCCTCCACATAAAAAGTGACTGTATAGACTTTTCCCATACCGCCGTACAAAAAGTTTCGTGACATCTGCTCCATCTGCGAGACAACCGAAACGTCCGCCTCGCAGTCAGCCAGCTTATAATCGCCCTGACAGACAAAAATACGGTATGTCCCTGTCGGAATACAGGATTTATCCCCGCGGTTTGTCACATTCGCATGAAGACGGCAGGTCGTCTCCCCTGTACGCTTTGCTTTAAAATGAAGCATTGTCTCATAAAACAGATTGACTGCATAAAAATCAAGCGGCGCGCTCTTGTCTGCTTTCTCCGAAAATTCAATTTTCACATCCAAAAACAGATGCACTCTCTCCCAGGTAATCCCCGTTACATATGCTTTCAGCAGTTTTTCACTGACCAGACTTTTCATAAACTCCTCCCATGATCTGTCACAATGTTGCAGTATGTCTCCATTGTCGCTGCTTTCATTGCGTCCATACTTTCTCTGTCGTACCCTTCTTTTATCGCTAGCTCCATCACATCCACAACGTAAGAAGCGTCTTTTATCCGCTCCACGTCAGGATAGCGGTGCTCACAGCCGATCATCTGTGCAAACAAATTCATTTTATCGTTCCAGACAAGTCCGACGGACGGTATATCGAGCGATGTCGCAATAATATTTGCATGCATCCGCGCGGCAATCACCGCCCGGAAACCGGAAATTTTCTTCACCAGCGAACGGGCGCTTAAGATATGAAACCCGATATGCCGCCGCACGCTTTTGTGCAGCATTTTTAATATACGGATCCCGAACCGGTACTCGCCAAGCAGCCCGTTTGTAAACAGCTGCCACTCATACCCTCTTTTCTCAAGTTCTGCAATCAGCCCGGTATACATGGCCAGAACGTCCTCCTCGGAAAACGCGCTGCCGTTTCTCTGATAAATATCAGGGCTAATCACGCCGATCCCGATCACCTGCGACGCACTGTCCTTTCGGATCCCGTATCCTCGCCTGCCCAGACGGCCGCATCAAAGACGAGCCGCGGCGGATACGGCTGTGAGACGCTGATATACTTTTTCATCTGCGCCAGATCGCCTCTTGTCGTCACCTGTCTGACCTGCGGTTTATTAAAAAGTTCTTTTAACAGAACAATATTTTTCTTTTTCGGCTTTATCCTGGAAATACCGACTGCATTGAAATAGACGGCAATCTGTTCCCGCTGCTCGATAAACGTAAAAATATGCAGAAGCATCTTGTTAAAAACAGCGGAATTTAAGCCTCCGCCCGGATAGACTACGGCATCCTTGTTCTTAAGCCACAGCCGGATCAGAAAATCAGATTTTTCATAGACATTTGCAACCGAAACCCGAATTGGCGATTTGCAGATATCTGCTGCCTGATACAGCAGATATCTGCAACAGTCTGCAAGAACAAGGTCTCCGTAATTGTGTTTATATTTTCTTTTATAGATTAATATTTTCTTTTTTTTCATCACTGTTATTCGGAGTCTCCTGCTTCGTCTGTGTCATCAGGACTTCCCCTGCGGTATTTATTGCTGTCTCCATTTCTTTTAATTTAGCGGCGGCGCAGTCCGCCGTCTCTTTCAGCGCCTTAAGAGCTTCTTCCACAGACTTTGGATCGTCTGCTTTCTCATTGACCGCTCCGGCAAGAATCCTTGCCGCCTCGCCGAGCAGCCTTGCCGTCTCTTCTACGGCTTTTGGATTACCCGAAATATAACCCGCTGCCGTCTGCAAAACATCCGCCGCCTCATCCAAAACGATTCTGCACGAGTCGCTTTTTGTCTCTTCCACGGCCAGTTTTGCCTCCTCTATCTGCCCTGAGGCGATACGTCTGGCTTTGCGGGCTTCCCGGCGCGCTTTGCGCGCTTGACGCGCCTTTTCCAGGCCATACATCTCTTCATAGATATTTGCAATCTCTTCGATCTCGCCTATGGCAATCATTTTACCGTTCTGAAGAATCATCGCTTTATTACAGATCCGTTTGACCTGCTGAATGGAATGGGAGACAAACAACACGGTCGTCTCATTTTCCATCATACTTTTGATCTTGCGCATACTCTTCCTGCGAAACCTCACATCGCCGACCGAGAGCACTTCGTCCAAAATCAGAATCTCCGGATTGACCGCCGTCGCAATCGAAAAGCCAAGCTTCGAACGCATACCGGACGAATAATTCATAATCGGAACATCAATAAATTTCCCAAGACCCGAAAATTCTACAATCTGATCGTAATGCTGATCCAAAAATGCTTTGTCATACCCCAGAACCGTCCCGTAGAGGTAAATATTTTCCCGCCCGGTATACTGTTTTTCAAAGCCGGCTCCAAGCTCTAAGAGCGGCACAACTTTACCATAGCGCTTTACCGAGCCCTCGGTCGGTTTGAAGACACCTGCAATCACTTTTAACAGCGTACTCTTTCCGGAACCGTTTAACCCGAGAATCCCGATGCGGTCGCCTTTGTCCAGCGAAAAACTAATATCCTTTAACGCCCAGAATTCGTCCCGCAGCCTGCCGTGCCTGATACGCGAAAACAATTCCTTTAAACTGCCGGGCCGTTCCCTGTTTAAATTAAATTTCATACTTACATGGTCAACGACCAGAGCTTTTTTCGCCATCCGTACTCCTCACTAAATATATAAAATAAACTTGTCCTGCTGTTTGTAAAATAACAGATGCCCCACGATTAAAACCACAACGCTGAAGCCCGCGCTGTAGAGCAGCAGCTGCGGATCCATTGCCTCGCCGAAAATGCAGTTGCGGAAATTCTGAATCAGCGCGTACATCGGATTCAGTTTTAACAGCCAGCCGTATCCGCTTTTGATAAGCCTTGACGGATCATAAAAAATGGCTGCCGTATACATAATCACCATCAGAACCACATCCCAGATATATTCGATATCGCGAAAAAAAACGCCGATGGTCGCCAAAATCAGTCCTACCCCATAGGACATGCACAAGATAATAATCAGCGGCGCCACAATGCCGAACGCCGTCAGATGAAACGACACGCCGCCGTATATGGCAAGCGGTATAATCACAATCAGTGAGATTAAGAACGTGATATAATTCGACAGCACGCCTGCCATTGGATATAAGTATTTGGGAACATAAACCTTGCGAATCAGAGACGCGTTTTTTCCGATCGACTTTGTCGCCGTTTTTGTCGATGCCGCAAAATAAGAATAGAGAAGCCTGCCGCACAGAATAAACAGCGGATAATCCGGCCCTCCTCTTCCAAGCAGCGTCCCGAATACAATCGTATAGACAATGGTTCTCAAAATCGGCTCTAACAGCGACCAGAGAACGCCCAGATAGGAACGCCTGTATTTCAGTTTGATTCCTTTGACCACAAGTTCCCTTAATAGCGTCCTGCGGCTTAAAAATTGTTTCCACGATTTTTTTAACTGTATTAACATCAGAATATCCTCAATCTATGCGTGATTTTGCGCCGTCTCTTCTTTCGTCCGGTCAAAGCGCTCCGACACAATCTGTTCGATCAGGGCAGCCACGCGCACGGCGGCACGGCCGTCCTCCCTCGACTGCTTTTCGACCAGAAATGCATCCTTTCGCTTTCCGTAACGTTCCGGATCAAAATTTTTTATCTGCAAAAAGAGCTCCTCGTTTGATTCGGCGATCGGAAACGGACTTTCCTCCAGCGGATAATAAAACCCCCGCTCATCCAGATAGGCGTCCCGGTCCGGCACAAACAAAAACGCCATGTTTGCACCCAGCAAAAAGTCAAATATGCAGCTGGAATAATCCGTGATCACGGCATCTGCGCGAAACAGCAGTTCCTGGATATCCGGATAGTCCGTTGCATTTATGATTCCGACCCATTTCCCCAGAAAAGCATCGCGTTCCCCGTCTTTCATACGCGGATGGAAGCGCACGGCGAAACGCCATTCTTCTCCGTTTCGTGCCTCCAACGCGGCAAGCACGCCTGACACATCAATCTTTCCCGTCTGCGGCTCTCCCATTTCACGGAATGTCGGAACATACAGACACAGCTTCACCGAATCCGAAATCCCAAGCGCCCCGTTTACCGATGCGCGCACATCGGGCCGGTCCCCGCCAAAAAAGAGATCGTTTCGCGGGTGCCCGTACTCTAAGATGCGTTCGGCGCCCCAAAACGCGCTTCGATAGACGCCCGTCTCAAACCCGCTGTTCGAAATCCAATAATCCGTTTCGGCGGCATTTTTTTTCGCAAGCGCCGTCCAGCTTCTGACCGAATTTAAAATACTGCAGTCGTTTTCTATTTTTTTAATTCCAAAAGAACCGTGCCACATCTGAATATATGACTGGCCGGGCTTTTTTACCAGACCCCGGTTAAAATAATAGATCAGATGGTAATTACAGAGCCAGACCGCGGCCGTCGCATATTCGTACATGGCCTCCTGTGTCCCGTATTCCACAATACGCACACGTTCCGGAAAATCAGCCGCATGTTTTTCCTTATCTTTTACAGTCCAGACGATATCATACGGCAGGCTGCTCCTCAGTAAAACCTCTGTTACGTATTTGCCGTTACAGCCGTAACCGCCGCCCATATAATTGTTGCATATAATCTTATAAGGCTCTATTGCAAGACTGCCGTATCTGTCCAAAAACGCTTTTGTCAGCGGCTTTTTCAGCCTGACCGGCGTATGTTTCAAACGGTAAACGCGCATATCGTCTTCGATGGTATAGTCAACAAATTTTTTGATCGCAGATTTGATTTTTTTCTTCATCTTTTTCACTTAATGCCAGACCCCGCCTGCCGGTATGCGCTCCTCTTTTGGCGGGAGCTTTCGATAGTCCCCGTAACGGCTTGTCAGGTATTCCTCCGCGCGGTGGAACACTTTAAACTCGCACTGCTCAAATGTACAGGGCCTCGCAGGAAGTATGGTATCCCGCGCGAGCTTTTCCTTTTCATAGCCGGCTACGCCAAACAGGCTGCAGATTTCTTTTTCCGCGCCTGTATTCCAACGCGTAATCAGTCTCTTGCATTTTCTTAACAGAACGCGGCGCAGACGATGCGGCGTCAGAAACAGGATCAGTTTTGTCGCCTGATGCATCAGCCTGCCCTTGTTCTTTGTCGGCAGATTATAGACATACAGATAATAGACTTTTGAAGCAATATTTTGTATTTTCTGCAAAAAGCGGTTTTCCGGCACGCCGTCAAGCGGATGAATATCCAGTTTCGGCGCATGTGCATACCCATACTTTTTCGCCTGATCAATCCGGTAAAAATGGCCGACCGGAGCGCTTGGATGAATGTTATTCTCCACCGGAATATAGCGGTATGCGTTCCATCGATTCTTATTTTTTGCAAAATAGCGCTCCATCTTTTCGAAATCATTGCGCAGCATTGCAATATCCATATCGTCGTCCCACGGAATAAACCCTTTGTGTCTGACTGCGCCAAGCGCGCTCCCTCCGACTAAGAACACGTCGATTCCCATCGACTCGGCCAGACTGTAAAAATCCCGGTACATGTCAAGCAAAATCGACTGTATCTGCTTTATTTCATCTTCCATCTGTACTCGTCTCCCAAATCCGCCGTGATTTTCACCCGCATACCCTGAGATCACTTCAGGTTTTTGATGCTGTAAATAGTAACATATCGGGCTTTCAAAGTCAAATCTGTTGTTTTGCAGCATCCGCCGCCCTGTTGTTTTGCCAGGGCAGATCGTCGGGCCCCAGTTCTCTCCCTCTGTTTTCCTCCTCCAGCGCCTTACGCACCTCCGGCGGGTGGTACTCTTCCAACGAAAGTCCCTTTTGCCGGAATGAACGGTAGATCTCCCGGTACATCGGCTTTTTTCTGCCCTTCATTGCTTTTCTTTCAATCAGATCCATCTGTTCTCCAAACGTATCCCGAAAATAGTTCAGATCGTAAATTTTGTGATACTTCTCCAGTGCGCCGGCCGCATACAGCTCCATTCTGGTCCGGATACATTTCTCACATCCGCAGTCCGGCTCCCTGTCCTTAAGGCAGGTATCCAGATATTCGTAAGTGGGCTCGTACTCTGAAACCGCTTTCACTTTCTCATAGCGGGAGCTGGCAAGTCCCGCGCTGTAGAACTGCGTATTTTCCGTAGACAGGCTCTGCAGCGTCAGCAGATCATACGCGCCGCAGCTGTCATGACGAATTGCAAAATCAGTCAGTTCCAGCCCGCTGGAATAATAAAAAACGGAAAACAGCTTCTGCAGCGCCAATGCTGCGGATGCGGAACGGTACGTATGATTGATCACGTTTTTTTCGTCCAGCATCTCGATCAGATTCGATGTCACCGGCAGCAGTTGGTAGCCATACTGCGCCGCAAATTTTTTCAGGCGCTTCATTCTGAGCTGAAACAGACGCTCCTCTTCTTTCCCGCCCTTGCTCCCGGTACTGCCCACCTTTAAAAATACAAGATAATCGGGGCGGTAGCGCTCTGCTTTTGTCTCCGTCAGTAGTTTTAACGAATAGAATGCGTCAATCCCGGCCGTAAATGCAAGGCCGGCCGCCCCCGCCGACTCCAGCCTCTCATGCGAAACGGACGCTTCTATCCCGACTGAGCGCCATTCTTTCATATAGTTTTCGACTGCCGGAATCTGCATGGTTGTAAGCTGGAAATAAAGCCGTTCCGAAATCGGAGCCTCACAGACAATATCATACCCGTGCAGCATCGCCTGCGGGAGAGCTGCGACCACAAAAGCGTCGGCGCGCTCGCTCACCAGGTATTTGTCTCCTCCAAATTTTTTCGGAACGGTATAATGGAGGATAAACTCCCTTTCCGCTCCGTATCCCGGCTCGTCCGGTTCCATGTTCTTTGTCCACGGAAGACATATCTTACAATTGACAGAGACATGCGTCAATGTATGGGAAAGATATGGCTTTCCGATGAAAATCTTTTGTTTCATGATATTCCTTCTTTCTATTGTTTGAAACATGCGCGCTGTTTATACCGCGGTCTGACTGCGTCTTAAAACTGTTCGGTATACCAGTTTTCTTACACCCGGCGGAATCGCGGTGATCCCGACCGTAACTGCAATTGCTTTCAGATACGAAAACCCATGCGTCAGTCCAAGCTCTCTTTGGATGCGGCGCAGCTTCAGGTAGCGCAGCATATAGGAAAAGCCGCCCCGTCTTTTGTAGACATCGCTGTTCGCCCTGACTTTGACCAGTACCTCCGGCAGGCTGTAAAGCTGTCTGCCCGACGCCATCATACGCATCCACAGGTAATAATCCTCAAGCCCTGCAAAATGCCGGTAGTTCCCGCAGGCAAGCAGATCCGAGCGGCGCATCATTACCGTCACATGATTGAGCGGCGAACGGTATGTTCCGTATTTTCGTATCTCTTCATTGGTTTCCGGCATTTTTTTCACGGTATGCATCGTGTTCTCGTCGTTAAATTCCAGAATCCAGCCGCCGACAGCCGAAACGTCTCTCTGCTCCGCTAAAAATGCATACTGCTTTTCCAGTCGGTCCGGCGCCGCGATGTCATCCGTATCCATCCGCGCAATCATCTCGTAACGGCAGAGAAGCGCGCCTTTTCGCAGCGACCTGCCCAGCTGCACATTTTCTTTCAGACGGTACACCTTTAAGATCGGACATCTCTTTTCATATTCACGCACACAGCGCTCCAACTCCCCATACAGCGGCCCGTCTACCATCAGCACAATCTCATCCGGCATCCTCGTCTGATGCAGAATACTCTCCATGGCCTCCCGAAAATACGTGTGTTTTTCATTGCGGTAGACAGACATCAGCACGGAAATTCCATCTCTCGCGGGTCTTTGTGAGGCAGTCCTAAAGCCGCTTCCGCCGTGCCCTGCATCGCTTTTTGCTTCCTTTTTTCCGTTGCTAAGCGTTTTTTCCATCCTTTTGCACCTCTTTGATTGCCGTTTCCTGATCTTTTCCGACTCCCTCTGTATTTTCTTTCTGAAATATGACTTTTACCGTCATCAGAAGAAGCTTGAAATCAAGCCAGATGGAATAATTTTCGATATAGGAAATATCAAGTTTTACCTTATCATACGGCGTCGTATTATACTTTCCGTAGACCTGCGCATATCCGGTCAGCCCGGCCTTTACCTTAAGGCGCAGCACAAATTCCGGAATATTTTTCATATATTTTTCGGCGATCACCTCGCGCTCCGGCCTCGGGCCTACGATCGACATATCGCCTTTTAAAATATTAAATAGCTGCGGCACCTCGTCAAAGTGAATCCTGCGGATCAGCTTCCCGACCGGCGTCACTCTCGCATCATTTTTCGCGGCAAGCCTTGCCCCTTTCTGTTCGGAATCCACCGACATACTGCGGAATTTGATAATCGAAAAGCGCTCCCCGTCCCGTGTCAGGCGCTCCTGCGTATAAAAGACCGGCCCCCCGTCGTAGCATTTGACCGCTAACGCCGTCAGCAGCATAAACGGCGAGAGAAGCAGGATGCCTGCTGCCGAACATACAACATCCATGATACGTTTAAAGAAGCGCTGGTCGACCGAGAGCCCCTGGCTTCTTGAGAGCAGAAGCGGCGTATCAAACAGATGGATATTTTCGGCGCCGCGCAGTATGACATCCGAAATTTTCGGCGTCACATACATGCGGATGGACTCCTGGTAACAGTATTTCATAATCTGATTGCGCGCGTGCGCCGGAAGGTCGCACAGTACGACTGCCTGATACTCTTTCATCAGCGGGTACAGTTTTTCATAGCCAACGCAATAGCTGATAGAAGCGCAGATATTATATTTATCTTTTCGTGTATTGATCTTAGCAATCAAATCGTCCGGCGGATAATTGCCGTAGATGACAATCATCCTTCGCGGCGGGTAGAGCCGTACATAGATATAGCGCACAAAAAACACAAACGGAATAATCACCGCCGCCTCCGCCAGCGTAAGCGCCATCAGCGGCACCGGCAGAAGATATTTGCGGGCGACCATACAGACTTCGATATAAGCGACTACGTTCGCACAGCAGATTCCCAGTATCTGTGACAGACAGATATCGGTAATCCGCAGATACCCGATTTTATAACCGCCAAAAAAATGGGTGAAAAAATATACAAACAACATGTAGATACCGATCACGGCCCAGTTTCCGCGGCGGAAAAAATGGTGCTTTAAAGACGGCTCATAGATTTGGTACCATACAAAAGCAAACATCGCCGTCTGAATCAGCATCAATATGAAATTTGATATGCCGTTTAACAGATGCTTGTACTGATCTCTTCTCCTCATCCGACTGCTACTCCTTATCTTTTGGTCTTATGCTCCGGAAACAATCCCAAATGCTGTATTGGAATACGAGCCGTATATTTTCTTTCCTTTTACGTTCCGGTATGCACGTATCTTATAATAGTAAGTTGCTTGGCTTTTTTTCTTTTTGTCCACATAAGAAGTCGTTTTTCCCTTTTTGACATGTTTGATCAATTTAAATGAACGGTCCGCTTTCGTACTGCGATAAATCTCGTATCCGTCCGCACCAAAAACCCGGCTCCATCGCAGCGTGATCTTTTTGTCGGACACAAACGTAACCAGCCCTGGAGCCGCCGGAACCGGCTTTGCAAAAACAGTATTGGAAAATTTGCCCGTACTCTTTTTGCCGGCCGAAACCTGCGCTTTTATTTTATAATAATATTTTTTTCCCGTTATCCGTTTTTCATCCGTCCATTTTGTTTCTTTTGTATTTTTGAGCGTAGCCACTTTCTTAAAACTGCCGCTTTTCGATGTCGCACGGTACACCTGATAAGCCGACGCGCCGGGCACCGCCTCCCAGGTAAGCGCAATGCTGCTGCAGCCGGTCGAAACCGCGGAAATAAGCTTTGGCTTCTTTGCCGTTATCCTGTTGACCGAAAGCGTGTACTCCTGACCGATTGCCGGCGCATATCCAACCACTGTAATATAATAGGTCCCCTTTTTCAGCTTGACCGGTTTTGATTCCGCATACGCCTGCTGCGCAGAAGAAAACACATGATCGGACGTCTGATTCATCAGTTTTCCGGTATCATCCCGCAGATACGCAAACCACATGCTTCCGGTGAAATTGAATACCTGGTGTTTCAGACTGATATTATACCAGGCAGCCTGATCCACTTTAAAACGAAAAATATCAATATCGTTGTTCGCGCCCGTTGTCCCCGAAACCGGTTCCTTTATACTGATTTGACTGGCAGATACAATATCGTTGTTCGGCTCTTTTTCTTTCTGGATCTGTTTGCCCTGCGTTTCGGTTCTGCCGCCCGTTGTCCCCGCCGGATTGTTTTCGTCTGCATCTGCCGGGGGAACGATCAGCCCCTCAATGGGCGTGATAAAATTTTCAAATCCCGCTGCGGATACGTGTTCCCTGCCAAACGCCAGAACAAAAAAGAGTCCCGCGATCACTGCGGCATATCGTATTTTATCTATGTTTGCATCTGTCTGTTTCATATGAATTTCCTCCTCTCGTAAGGATATCTGCATTCATATTAACCCCCATGTCACAGCTTTGCTGTGACTCAAATCCGCGCGGAGAATCCCCTGTTTTTGGGGATTCTCTGGTGTGAGACTTAGAACTTCTTAGCGAAGCAGCCTCTGCTGCGAGCTTTAGAAGTTCTTCTCACACTATAGTATAACAGAATTTATTTCGTATTGCGACACTAATTTTTTGCCTGTCTCATCAGCCTTAAAAAGATACGGTATGACTTTGCCACATTGGAAAAATAAAATATCCTGCCGTCACAGAAATCTTTCTGCATGCTGTTTGTCGAAACAGCTTCCTTATGAATACATCCGATCTGCGGAGAATAGAGCGTCGTCATGCCAAGCTCCATCGCCTGATAATATAAAATTTCCTCTTCTGCATATAGAAAAGTCTTATCGTAAAATCCTTTCAGATGCCGGAAAAAATCTCTTGAAAACACAAGACAGCAGCCGTGCAGCAGCACACCCTGCATTTCATGCTCTACCCTGCTGTCAGCCAAAACCGACACGCCGTTTACCTCGCGCGATGCGGATTTAGCGCCGGACATCTGACCGCCGCTGTTTCGATCCTGCGCGATCCCATAATGTTTTGCGGCCGCTTTCTGTAAATGAAAAATTTTGATCAGGCGAAACAGCAGGGCTTTCAAAGAGGATACAACAGCCTGTTTTCTCATATAGCCGATATGATACGCCCGATTTCTTGCAACAGGATTAAAATGCAAAGTCCGGGTGATATCCACGATATCGCCGCCCAGAATATCGTAACGCCTTCTCTTATAAACTGCAATGAGCTTCTCGCAGTAATCAGGCTGCTCAAACACAATGTCGCTGTTTGCAACCACAATAAAATCGGAGTCAAAATTTTCTCTCGCATAATCAATGCCAAGATTGTTGCCGCATGCAAACCCGATATTTTTTTCGGATGCAGTCACATGCACTTTCTTTTGGCCCGCAAAATACTGTTCCAGACGCTCTTTCCCTCCGTTTGCCGATCCGTTATCAACAATCACAATATCATAGTTCTCATACGTCTGCGTCTGTAAAATGGACTCGGCGCAGCATATGGATTCCCGGTCCACTTTATAATTTAAAATCACAAAACAGATATGTCCCATGGCTCCCTCCCTGTTTCACACTATTTTCCGGAATAGCGGGTCTTTGTCCCAAGCAGGATACGCACATACGGTGTGAAAGAACGCAAAACTGCCGTCGGCAGTCCGAAATTTTTTCTGAGAAAATGAAACCAGTCCCAAAACGGAAGTCCTTTTCGGCTCTCCTTTAACTTAAGCCGCTCCATGCGCGGCAGCGTCTCGTCCTGCCATGTTTTCTTCAGCGTATTGTCATTGCATTCGCCCACATACTCGCCAAATACACGAATGTCGTACCCAAGCCGGCTGATCTGCAAGCCGTAGTCAAAATCGCCGATACTGTGCTGGTAATAAGGGTCTATGCCGACTTTCCCAAAAATCTCCCGCGGAATCAGGGCACAGTTCGCGTTGAACGTGTCAAAATGCACCTCCTCCGCCTCCGGCCCCATTTTTTTGTAGCGTATCCCCCGGACATATTTAATGCCGCCATAGCTCAATTCTCCGCTCTCGCCGCAGATCGCCCCCACTTTCACCTCATTGTGCCGCAAAGCGGGCAGCATACGGTCAAAAACTCCGGGAAAAAACATGGTGTCGTCATTCATCAGCATATACCAGTCGTAATCGGGATAATGCTCTTTCGTATACTCAATCGCCCTGTGCATCCCGCGGTTCCAGAACAGGCCGCCGTCGCCTTTCACCACATCGATACGCCATGGCAGGCTCTTTAACATTTCTGCAGTCCCGTCCGTACTCCCGTCGTCTACCACAACAAAATCAAACGCAGCCCGCTCATTCTGCTGCAGCGAAGCTATGCTTTTTTCCGTCAGCTTTTTCCTGTTATAACAGGTAAAGATCGCAAGTATCCTGGTCCTGTTCATATTATTTCTCTCCAACATAATTTTTTCTCACCGCACGGTGATAAATCCGTTTTATCAGCACCGGCTCCCACTCACGTTTTAACACCCGCTTCATCTGCCTGTGCGTCTCCTTTGACTCCGCAATCTCTTCTGGGAACTCCTCTATCGCCCGGGAAGTCGCAAGACGATGTTCAAATGCCGCTCCTTTTTTGCTTCCGCAGTGGACGCCGCTCCCGTCCCATCCCTCATTGCTGACAAGCGACCGCACCGGCGCCAGAATCAGACTGTCCTTTTTAAAATTCACCCAGTACCAGCGAATGGCCCATGAATTCATGTTTTCGGTCGTCTGCTGCATCTTCATTATTTTATAAAAATCATAGGTATTATCATAATTAAATTTCTTTCGAAGCGCGGCGTCACGCGTAAGATCCGTCCAGTCACTGCACGCCTCGTCAAAATAGATCCATCTGTCTTCCCATGTCGCCCAGGACCAGCTTGTCCCGGTCAGTGTGTGAAACACCGTCTCACCCTGAAATGGCAGGCTGTCCGCAAAATGTGAAAATCCGGTGATCCCGGAAACTCCCGGCTGATTCTGATAGAGGTCCAGGCCGTCGTTCATAAAACGGAGGAAAAAACGATTTGTGACCAGATCGTCTTCTAATACAATGACTTTTCCGTACCGGTTGATAATATCGGTCACGCCGCGAATCACATTTTTAGCCAGTCCAAAATTTTCTTCCCGCGCAATCAGCGTCACTTTGGAAAATCCCTGCACCGTCTTTGCATATGCGCGAATATTGTTCACTTTATCCCGATCCGCCTCCTTTTTTGCGGCATCGGAAAAAATATATAATTCTGTGGACGAGGCAAGTTCGTTTGCGGCAAGCGCCTCTATGGTCTTTTTTGTATGCTTTGGCCTGTTATATGTAAAAACTATAACCGGCGCGCATTTTCTGCTTTTCTCCTCACTCATAGCCCTCTCACCCAGTCAACATAACTGTCAATCCCCGCTCCGATCTCCACGGTCTTTCGATATCCCAGACTTTCCAGCAGAGAGATATCGGCGCGCCAGTTTCGCGGATCGCCCTCTTTTCCCCTGCCGTTAAATGAAACAATCCCGACATCTTCCCCCAGCTTTTTCGCATATGTTTCGGCCAGGCGGCGAATCGAAATTTCCTCCCCGTTCGCTACATTAAAGACCTCCTCACTTCCTGTATCATCTATAATCAATGAGACTGCGCGCATAATATCAGACACATGGATAAAATCCCTGGTCTCGTCTCCGGTTCCAAACAGCGCAATCT
Organism: uncultured Roseburia sp.; assembly: GCA_947088675.1. Lineage (GTDB taxonomy): Bacteria > Bacillota > Clostridia > Lachnospirales > Lachnospiraceae > Roseburia. Next base: position 35,133 of record CAMUHN010000009.1, on the reverse strand, counting down.
GTCCGTCTTTTGTATATTTCTGATACATATCCCAGAGAATCTGCTTATTCAGCCCGTTTCCATATGCTGAAAAGACACGGACGGAACGGATCCGAAACCCATACAGCCTGTTGTAATAGCTGCAGAGCTGCTCGCACATCAGCTTGTGCAAACCGTACGGCGACACCGGCGACGGCGCATCCGTCTCACAAATCGGCAGGCTTTTTGGATTCCCATACACGGCAGCGCTCGAAAAAAATATAATCTTTGGCCGTATCTGCAATTGCTGGAGCGCCAGAAGAAGCCCGTAAAGGCTGTGCAGATTTCCGTCCAGATCCTCCATGGGATGTAAAACAGAGGCTCCCACATTTGCGCTCCCCGCACAGTGGAGTACCACATCAGGCGAAGCGCCGCTTAAAATCTTTATCAGCGCGTCCCTCTCCTTTGACATGTTACAGGCATAATAACGCAATAGGCCGCACGATCCCTGCTCCCCGAGATCAATCCCTGTGATTTCATATTCATCTTTAAAATTATTCACGGCACTGCGTCCGATAAAACCGTTCACTCCGGTAATCACCATTTTTTTCATACGAATCCCCCATTCCGAGAACGTTTACGTTCGAGGAACCGCAGGAGAAATCTGCGAATGCAGTTTCTCCTGTCGGATCAGGGCTTATTTGTGACGTTCCCGGCACAATATAGCCAACGTGAACAAGTTCACGTGTGATAAAATCAGCTATCAAGCTGATTTTTCACACTAACCTCCATGTCGCGGTTCATATAAAAATACGCTCCAGCGACTTTGCATATTCGCCCGCTTCGCGGTACATAGCGGCAATCCCTCTGTCCACATTCTCCTCAAATTTCTTCCTGCTGACCTCTTCCATCAAATCCGCCAGTTCCTTTGGCTGATGCGGATCGAACAGAAAACATCTGTCGTTTTTCTGCTCTCTGTGCACCGGGATGTCGGAGAGCAGCACGGTCTTGTCCAACACTTTTGCATCTTCCAGTACGGTTCCCCATCCCTCGCAGAGCGATGGCTGCACAATCACAGCCGCCCGTTTCATGATAGCAAGCTGTTCCGTGCGCTCAACAAAGCCAAGCACTTTCATACAGCCGCAGACTTCCGGCGCTTCCATCCTCTTTCTTAACTGCCCAATATAATCCGGATTTCGATAATCGTTTAAATTTCCGGTGAACACAAAATCATAATCCAAAAGAGCCCCCCGCTTTCGCAGCAGCTCAATCGCCCTGACCGCGACAATATGGTTCTTGTGCTGCCAGAACTGATTCGGCAGATAAAAATATTTTCTGGAAAGGCCAAATTTTTCCAGCACACGCCGCTCCGTCTCCTGCGTAATCGCGCGCACTTCCGGTTCGATATAGGAAACAAAATGGACGACAGTTACGCTGCATTTATGATTCGGATAAAACCGCTCCAGATCATGCGCAGCGTCCATACTGCTTAATACGAGAGGATTCTTCCTCTTTGTGACCTCATAAAAATTACGGTCTTTCTTTTCCAGCTCGTCCCTGCCAAAAAATTCCGGCAGATTCTTATGCTGAAAATCCGGAATCCAGAAAATACCTTTCCGGGAAAACAACTTTCCTGTTTTATTTAATTCCAGTGCATAGCAATATTTTACCCCGTGCAGCCAGATCAGATTCATCTCAAATTGCGCCAGTTTCCATTTATTTGTCCCCGCATACACAATAATCTTTGCGTTTTTTTCAAAACAGGAAAAGATTCCCGCATGTTCCGGATCAATCAGCACAACAAAATCAAAAGATTCCGTAATCCTTTTGCTCTGCAGGCAGCTGAACAGAATATTTTTTATATAGTACAGGCCTCCGATCCAGCCTCTGTTTCCAAGTCCGTTAAATAAAATCTTTTTCTTTTTCATTCCTACCCCAAATCCAGATACAAATTTATGTGCAGACAAGCCAGACTGTCACAGACAGCATTCCAAGGCTTCCATACAACCTTTCGCAACATTTGCAAACGAAAACTCTTTCGCCCGCTCATAACTTTTTCTGCCCATCAGGGCAAGATCTTCCCTGGTAAACATCCGGTCTATCGTCTCGGCAAACTGCGCCGCATCAAACGGGTCCACCAGAAACCCGTTCTCTCCTTCTTTTAAAAGATCGTATGCGCCGTCCGCATATCTGGAGCAGACAACCGGCAGGGATGCGCACATTGCTTCTAAAATTACAAGCCCAAAACAGTCCTCCCTGGTCGGCAGTACAAACAGATCGGACTCATGATACAGTTCTTTGAGCGCCTCTCCCTCCAGAAATCCGGCAAAACGAATACGGTCTGAAATCCCGAGCTCTCCCGCCTGTTTCTGCAAAAGATCTCTCTCCTGCCCCTCGCCGACAATGACAAGCGTGATATCGTCCGGCAGCAGGGCAAGCGCTTCCAGCAAAAGGTCCAGCCCTTTGCGCTCAATCAGGCTTCCGACATAAATCATCTGCCTGCCCGTGTAATTGTCCTTTTTCATCAGATATTTCTCTATGTCAACGGTCAGATACGAAAGAAAACACTTCTTCTGATCCGCGCCATAGGAGATCTGATTTTTCTGCGAGGCCGTACTGCTGGCCACAAACGCACTGGCGCGCTTTATAATATATTTTCGGGAAAGTTTCTGCACTGTTCCGATCGCACGCTCCGAATGGGCCGTCCCGTCCGTCCAGCTCGCGAACGGTATCTTTTTTTTACGGCAGTAATGGACGGCGCGCAAAATCGTCGGATTGTATTCCATTGCAAACACAAAATCCGGACCGATCTGCTTCAATTCCTTTTCCACGCCAAGCGGCAGAAAAACATAGCGGTCATCATAACGCTTCCGTATAATCAGTGTCTTTGATTTTAAAAATCTGTAATTTTTTAATTCCCGAAGTTCCACATGCCATTTTCTGTTTTCCATGCCGCCTCCGGAAAAGATGACATGAAACTCATACTGCGCGCAGGTTTTCTGCAAAAAAACAAAAAAATCAACACGGTAGGGCGACGGGATATTCGTGATAAAAACAACTTTTTTCATTTCTGCCTCAGCTTTCCGATGAAATGCTCTCGTAAATATCGATCAGTTTTCTGTAATTATCCTCCGGCCGAAGCCTGGTCTCGTAAAACTTACGCGCATTTTCTTTTAATTGCATCAGATCCATCCCGTTAAATTCACGTACTTTTTCTGCAAGATCGGCCGCCGAGTCATAAGTGAATTTCACGCCCGTCACACCGTCGTTTACCATACCCTCCATATTTCCTACTCTGCCGGCAATCACCGGCACCCCGTAAGAATAAGCTTCGGCAATCGTCATCGCAAACGCCTCATAACACTGCGAGGTCATGATCACCGCTTTTGCATGGTAAAACTTCTCTTTCATCTGTTCTTTCTGCAGATACCCCAGAAACGTAACGTTTTTGATCCCGCGCTCTTTTACATACTCTTTCATCTCCGGTTCCAGCGGCCCGCTGCCGGCAATATAGAGCGTTTCCTCCGGCAGCATTTCAAACGCCTTAATCGCAATGTCAATTCCTTTTAACGCCTCGATACGGCCCGCAAACAGAAAATATTTTTCTTTCGGCTGCTTTGGAACAGGGCGTATCCCCTCCGCGAACGTAAAATTCGGCTTGATGTAGATACGCGCCGGGTTTACAATCTTTTTTGCCGGATTTAGCGAACTTAAGAGTTTTTCCCTGTTAAAATCTGTCAGACAGATAAAATTGACACGGTAATACGTCCCAAGAAGACGATGAATCTGTAAGATCGCCGAGCTGACAAACGACTGCAGCCTGCTCCCGCGATAGCATTTATGGCGAATTGCACATTTCATCCCATGTTCGACACACTCCTCACAGATTACATTATCCCGGAAAAACGAGCCGGCCGGACAGATCATACGGAAATTGTGAAGCGTCTGCACAACCGGAACGCCACAGGAAAACGCGGCGTAAAAGACGGCGGGACTGACCATCATCAGCGTATTGTGCACATGGACAAGGTCAATTTTCTTCTCCCGGATCAAATGCTTTACCTCGCGGTAAGTGCGAAACGAAAATACTGCGGTAAACGGAATCAGCAGTTTTTTTAAGAATCCGCCCTCGTTTAACTCCTGGTTGCTTCTGTAATAAGTGCATACAGTGTGCCCGTGTTCCTCCAGAAGCTGTTTTTCGTTCCTCACGACAACATCCTCCCCGCCGGGGATCTGATAAAAGTTGTGTATCTGTAAAATCCGGTAATTTTTCAATCTTTACTCTCCCTGCTTAACTTTTGATAAAAATACGGTAGACGCCTACATCGCGGTAATGTTCATACCCGTATCCGTCCAGATCATCCGGTATCCTGTGCGTATTGCGGTTAAAACATATAAAAATCACTTCATTTTTTTTACACAGCTGCGTCACTGTCTCGATATCAGGCTCTTCTTTGCACATTTCTTCATAGACGCGCTTTTCATCCTCCCCGATATCCGAGATAAATCCGCCCGCGTTCCTCCCATAAAAAAGGCCGATATCACAGCGATACTGCCTGACATAACACAACAGCTCATTTGGCACAACGGAGCGCACTTTCCAGTTCACGCCCGCCGCCGCAATCGCATCCGAGACGTCAATTGCCGCCTGCGGCAGCTTATAAATATTTTCTGCTTTCTGAAACGTCTTTTGCTGATACATCCGCTCTCCCGTCACGATCACGCAGACGATGAAAAGCGCGCCCGCCGCCGCGCGCAGATAACTGCGGTTGAGTCGAAAGACTGCCCGTACCGCGGCATAGGCCGTAATCACGCCGACCGGCGCCATCCACATCAGACGCCAGTAGACGCCTGACAAAAACCGGTTTCCGACAAACCGGTAAAAAAACGGATTAAAGAAAAAAAGCAGCACAAGGACCGTAGGCCAGAACATCAGTTTTCGATCTCTCTTTCCCGAAAAAAGCAGAACAAGCATGGCCGCGCAAAACAGGAGCCAATGAAAAATACCGGCCCTGCCGCCTATAAAATTTTTAAAATTATCCCAGACAGCGATACAATCCGTCAGCATTACCACGCCTCCATTCTGCCTCTTTTTTCTTTCAAATGATTCCGTTTAAATAATAGACCAGATAGATCCCGCACGGCGCTGCCGACATCCAGACGGCAAGCGTTTTCTTTAAATTCCTGTAATAGATAAAATCGACCAGTCCGTAAATGGCAAGAAGTATCGGAACGATTACAATCCCAATCCCTGACACCAGAGATCCGGCAAACGATACAACCGGCAGCAGCGCCATTTCACGCACCGACTCCCTCTGCTGCAAAATACGGTAAAACAACAGCAGCAGAACCGGTATGAAAAAGCCGGCCACGAGCGCTTTTCCCTGCCAGATCCGAAGCAGAAGCATCGAGCCTGACGTATGCGTCGATGTATAATCCCAGATCAGCAGTACCGATAAAAAAATCAAAAACAAAAACACTTTCTCCCTGTCATCCCGAAACAAAATACATCCGATCAGAAAAAAAACGGCATAGCAGATCGGTATCATAAAAAAAGGAAACAGCGTATGAGAAAAAACAGCAGGCGCCAGATTTACAATACGGCAGCACGCAGCGACATACATTGTCCAGGGCGAAGCAAGATCTTTTCGCGTCTCCCCCATATCCCAGTACATAAACCGGTCGCTGATCGGATCATCCTTTAACATGGTGTCATGTACGACTGCCGACACCTCCTCGGCCACAAAGCGCGAATCGTCATCGTCAATATGCTGATAATATGCCGGCACAAAAGCCTGCAGAAAAATAAGAACCGCGGCAGCCACGCCAAACACAGCCGTAAATACGCTTTTCTTTTCGTCCGCCGCGTTCATCCTGCGGGCCTGTTTTTTCTCTGCTTCTAAACTGCATCCAAAAATATGTTCCAGCAAGAGATAAAAGGAAATCACTGCCAGCAACGTATAGAGCATTTTGATGACGGAAACCGCCAGCGTAAGCGTTGCCTCCGCTGCAATCAGCGGAACAAGCACAATCTGTCCGACTGCAAACATCGTCACAATCCCGGTAATCCAGGCCATAAAAAACGCTTCCGCCCTGTCTTTGATCCGCAGAAAATTCACCCAGATCACACCGATCCATACCGGTATCACAACAAACAACAGAAACATGGATAAAACAGACTGATATTTCACACTACTCGCCCTCGCTTTTAAATACCACCAATATTGTCTTGCACAGGATCTTTAAATCCAGCCCTATGCTCCAATTGTCTATATACTGCACATCCAGCTTTACCACCTCGTCAAAATCGACGATCCGGTTCCTGCCGCTGACCTGCCAGAGTCCTGTAATGCCGGGTTTTGCACTTAAGCGGCGCTTCTGGTGCAGCTCGTACTGCTTAAATTCATCAACCGTCGGCGGCCTTGTCCCCACAAGACTCATATCGCCCTTTAATACGTTAAAAAACTGCGGAAGCTCGTCGATGCTTGTCTTTCGAATAAATTTCCCGACTTTCGTGATGCGCGGGTCCTCTTTCATCTTAAACATCAGCGCACTGCCCATCTCATTCTGGTGCTCCAGCTCTTTTTTCCGCTCTTCCGCATCCCTGTACATCGAACGAAATTTATAGATCTTAAAATAACGCCCGTTTTTGCCGACGCGCTGCTGAGAAAAAAACAGCGGTCCCGGTGATTCCAACAAAAGCGGCGGCGCCAGAAACACCGTGACTGCAGCAGTAACGGCAAGCCCGATCAGCGCACCGACAATGTCCATCAGACGTTTTACGGCAAGCATCTTCCAGTCGTTATACTGATTGGTAAATGTAATGACAGGAATATATCCCAGCATGGTAAAACTCTTATGATAATCGTCAAATTTGTGCAGCAGCTCAATCGTGATATGAACCGTTGCCCCCATATTGGCAAACTCCTGTACCACTTTCGCAAGCGAACTGCCGTCCTCATACGGTACATCGATAAAAACCTCATCCACAATCTGTTCTTTCGCATACTGAAACATATTCGAATAGGTCGCAACAACCGGAACGCCGTCATACCATCTGCCAATCTGATTGTCGTCGATAATGGCAATCCCGGCCAGCCGATGCTCCCAGTCCCTTGCGTTGTCCGTTTCCGCCATTATATCAGATACGCGGTCGGCTGTCGTCACAAGAAATACCTGGTTCGCTGCGCGTTTATTGCGGTAAACGCGCAAAAGATAATACTTTAACAGCATGTGAGCCAAAAAAAAGATCACGGTATTGATCGCTGCAATACAAAAATAAACGCCTCTGGATGCATCCGCATTATTGTGCTGCAAAAAGATAATCATTGCCATGATAAAAACAAGCGCAACGCCCGCTTTGACCGCCGCCCACATCTCCTGATAAACGCTCCTGCGGACAAACTTTCGTTCAATATCTGAAAAAAGTACAAACAGCACATAGATCACAAAAACAACGCCAAAACTTTCCAGAAGCTCCGTCTTCATATCCGCGACGGAGACATTGCGGTATCCGACCAGCCACAGATAGCCGCCGCCCAGATAACTTACCATAAAACAGATAATATCGGTAAGCAGTAACACCATATCCTGCAGTTTTTCCCTTGATTGATACATGCCCCCTGCCTCCTTATGTCAGCTCCGTATATATTTCTTTCTCTTTCCCCCGACCGAAAAGACAACCTGCCAGATTCCGTCCTCCGGCTCTATAAACACGCAGTCAAAACCGACCGGCGGTTCCTCCTGCCGCCGGATAGAAAAAGCCTCCAGCACATCCCGGCGTTTCGTGCGCGTGATCTCCGCAGAAATCGGAGCGCCCCCTTTTCCAAAAACACAAATGCGCGCCGCAAAAGCCTCTTTTCGAAGAGAAATCCCCATCGCCCAGCCGCTTAATACAACGCATCCATCCTGTATTTCTTCCCGGTCAACGGAAAATCTTACTTTTCCGGCAAAAAAACGCGCAGTCTCTGCCGCATCCGACGTATCCGAAAGCCGCATCGTCTTTGTTCCCATCAAATGTCGAATGGAGCGGACCGGAAACGCGCTGCTTCCGATATAGCGCTGAAAATGTTCTTCCATCCCGCGAAATACGCCCTCCATCTCCTTTGAAATACCGCCCGCCTCCATCAGCCTGGCAAAGGTAATATGCGTTCCCTGAAACATCTGATAATAGGAAAAATAAAGCGCACGATAAACAACAAAAGCTTTGGGAATCGGAAAATCAAACGACCACTCATAATCAATGACATTCCATACCCCTGTACTGTCCTCTGCAAATAAATTTGAGAAGATCAGATCAATATCACAGTATATCGGACAATCCATGCTTTTGTCCAGGGCGGCCTCCCCGAATACCGCGCGAAATCCATCTGTCATTTCAAACGGGCGGCTGCCGCCGTCCCTTAAAACTCTTCTGACGAACTCTCCCACCACTTCCCAAACATAAGCATCTTCTTTCGCCGCAAGCGCCCTGTGAATCCTCTCATATAACGGCGTGCCGTTTACAAACGGGAAACGTACCCCCTCATTTGTCCTGCTGCATCTGCAAAAAGCAAAATTTTCTGTTGTATAACAGCTGCTCAGTGCCGCAAACGCTGTTTCCATCCCAAAGACATGCTCTCGCCCTTCTTCCCGGAGAGCCCGCTTATGCACCCACTTTACGCCATCCTCCTGCACGATATCTGTCCTGATCTGAAAACACGCCCTGCGCTCATTGGAATAACGCACATACAGCACGTTTCTTTTTCCTGCTTTTTCCAGTTTTTTTGCCTCAATCAGAAAAGAATTGGAAAAAACAGGAAAGACGCCCTCCGCAAGCAGCGCGTCAAAAACATTTCCCTCTTCAAACAACAGATAACGATCACGTTCAAAATTTCTTCTGTTGTCGTTCAACTCCCCCGAACGCGGCAGCCACGCGTCGGAATAAAGATCCGTCATAAATTTATGGTCCGGATATGGATAATACCAGTTCTGCTTCTCAAACCCTGCTTCCACAAGCAGCATTTCATACTCTTTCGCCGAATAGCAGCGATCTGCTTTCTCCACGGGATAACAATTTTCGATCCCGGTAAAATAGCCCCCCAGGTACTCCTCCTGATTACCGGCAAAATATTTCAGTCCCAGACGATTGGCGTCCGCGACGATGAGGCTGCCTTCCTTTTTTAGCAAACGGTAAAAATCAGAAAGCATGCGTTTATATTTTGCCATATGTCCGATCAGAAAAATAAAATCATACTTTTCTGTATCTGCAGTCGAAAACGATTCCATCTGCGAAACGAAAAGATTCCCGGCATCGCGATACCGTTCCCGCACAACCGCAGCCTCCATCGGCGTCTCGCAGACTGTAGTCACCGTTTTCGCCTTTTCCAGCAATACGCCGGTTAAAGCGCCGCACTCCCCGTTCCACAAAAGCACATGCATTTCTTTTTGCAGCGCAACCCAGTCAATGATATTGGGCCGCTGAAACGACAGATGGTACAGGTACTCATAGGACGCCTTTTTGCGGATCAGCTCGTTAAAGTCGGGCCTGTTATTCTGTTTTAAAATAAATAGCAGCTCTTCCGAAACCATACGCCCTCCTGTCCTGAAATGCAATGATTTGTTCTATCTCTGTATCATATCCACTGCCGCAATGTCAGAATGATACTCTTCCTTAACGGACCCGTTCTACGGTAGTCTTTGAATTCATATCAAAGAATCCCACCGTATTTTTATCGGAAATCACAGTCACGCTGCAGACATCATAAAGCCGGTGATATGCGCGGAACTCTCCGCCGACATAGCCGGTACAGCTCAATGACAGAAGATATTCTCCTCCCTGTAAATCCATATTCTGACAAAAAGTTGCAACATAAATTTCCCCCTGATCTGCCGTGCCAATCCCGGCGTTTTCGTACATGGTATTTGTTCCCGTTACAGCCGTACCCGAAACAGTCTTGAACGTATAAGTAAAAATCGGGTCAACAATCTTTTTGTGGAAAGCTACTTTTGACTTAATGGTAAAGGAAGTGCCCTTTTGAATGCAATTTGTATAACTGCCGTATTCGTCAATCAGTGCAAAATCTATAATCTCGGCTTCCCCTGTGCCATACTCATTCACGTCTGAATTTAAAACATAATTTGATTTCCACGCTGCCTGTAAACCGTCCGCGCCGCCAAGCACCTGGCCGCTTGTGATATTCTGTTCCTGCTTAAGCAGTACTTTTTTGTAAAGCTCTATCGTCTCTTTCGGTTCCCCTTCGGACAGTTTATTCCCTCTGTTTAATAAAATCACCCTGTCACAATATTTTGCAACGCTGCTGATATCATGGCTTACAAAGAGAATCGTCTTTCCCTGCGCTTTGAAATCTTCAAATTTTTTGTAGCATTTCGCCTGAAAAAACACATCTCCTACCGAGAGCGCCTCATCCACAATCAGGATTTCCGGATCAATGTTAATTGCAACGGCAAATGCAAGGCGCACAAACATACCGCTCGAATATGTCTTGCAGGGCTGATTTACAAAATTTCCGATATCGGCAAACGAAAGTATTCCCTCTAACCGCACGTCCATCTCCTCTCTGGAAAACCCCATCATCATTCCGTTCAGATAGACATTTTCAATTCCGGTATACTCCATATTAAATCCGGCTCCAAGCTCAAGCAGCGCCGAAATCCTGCCGTCTACTGCAATCTTCCCTTTTGTCGGATTCAACACACCTGTAATGATTTTGAGTATCGTAGATTTTCCGGAACCGTTCGTTCCGATAATCCCCACTGTCTCGCCTTTTCTGACCTCAAACGATACATGGTCAAGCGCCGTATGTTCCTGAAAACGATTTTTTCTCATCAGCCCCAGCGCGTCCAAAAGACGATCGGTGGGACGGTTATAGAGCTTATATACTTTACAGATCTCTTCTGCCCGGATCGCTATTTCTTCCATATGTTACCTTTCTGCTGTATGGATCGGTTTTATAAAACATCCGCAAAATGCGGCCGCAGTCTGCGAAAGACAAACCTGCCAAAAAGAAGCATAACGGCAGTAAACAGCCAAAACGACAGCGTCAGATACGGATGTTCCCAAAACCCCGCTTTGTGTATCAGCGCATCACGGTATCCCGCAACAATATAATACATCGGATTTAACCGCAGCAGCGACGCCGCCCAATTTGGAATACTCGTCATTGTCTCAAATGACCACATGATCGGCGTTACCCACATACCAACCTGCAATGCAATCGAGACTACTTCTTTCATATCACGGAAAAACACATTGACGGCGCTCGTCACATAGACGATCCCCGTAGTAAACAATATCATACAAAACGTATAATAAACCGCCTGAAGCAGGTACAAATCAGGATAATACCCCATACATGCAAACAAAACAACTGCAAACGCAACAAAAAAAAGGTGCGTAAATAAAGAGGAAACTATTTTTACAACAGGCAGTATCTCAATTCGAAACACAACTTTCTTAACAAGATAGCTGTATTCCACCAAAACCCCGGTACCTCCGTTTACCGCCTCCTGAAAATAAAACCACGGAATCAGTCCAGCCATCAGCCAGAGAACAAACGGCATCGGAAGTCCTGTCCTCAGATCCGTCGCCCTGGAATTTAATCCCTTTTCAAACACAAACCAGTACAGCAAAACCGTAATAACCGGCTGTATAAACGCCCAGAAAATACCAAACGCGGACCCGGCAAACTTTTTTTTCAGATCGTTTTTCGCCAGATTCCAGATCATACTCCGGCTGCCTGCAGCAGGAAACGGCATCCGCTCGTTTTTCTTCTTCTTTCCCAAGCAGCCAACCTCCTTATCACTCGTTCCCGAAACGTGCGCTCACCTCTTTGATCCCGCCCCATAATTTATCTTTTTCGGCGAGCAGCAGGTCTTTTTCCGTCATCCCGTCCGGCATCGGCCAGTCTATCCCGATCTGCGGATCATTCCATATAATTCCGCCCTCATCGTTTGGATGATAAAAATCCGTTACCTTATAACAAAATTCTGCATAATCGGATAACACAATAAATCCATGCGCAAAATTTTTCGGGACAAAAAACTGTTTTTTATTTTCGTCGGAGAGACGAACGCCAAACCACTTTCCAAACGTCTCTGATCCTCTGCGTATATCAACGACCACATCAAAAACCTCGCCCCTGATCACACGCACCAGTTTATCCTGCGGATAGTTGATCTGAAAATGAAGTCCGCGCAGCACGCCTTTTGAGGAGGCCGACTGATTATCCTGTACAAATTTACAGTCAATCCCCGCCTCTGCAAAGTCGTTGTAGTTGTACGTCTCCATAAAATAACCGCGCGCATCCCCAAATACCGCCGGCTCAATCACTTTTAATCCCTGAATCCCGTTACAGTTCTCTGTTACCTTTATCTTTCCCATCTTTTTCCTCCGCAATTATAACCCTTCTGCAACATCCACAAGATATCTGCCGTAGTCCGTCTTTAAGAGCGGCTCAGCCAGTGCGAGCAGCTGTTCTTTATTGATAAACCCGCGCTTATATGCGATCTCTTCAATACAGGAGATATAAAGTCCCTGGCGCTTCTGGAATGCGCTGACAAAATCGGCCGCGGCAAGCAGCATATCATGATTTCCGGTATCGAGCCAGGCAAATCCGCGTCCAAGCGTCTCGACTGAGAGCGTACCGCGCATCAGATATTCATTGTTCACTGACGTAATCTCGATTTCGCCCCGCGCAGACGGCTTTACATTTTTCGCGATCTCCACAACATCATTATCATAAAAGTAAAGACCGGGCACTGCATAATTCGATTTTGGCTGATCCGGCTTCTCCTCAATGGAAAGCGCTTTTCCTTCCCCGTCAAATTCCACAACGCCATACTCTCTCGGATCTTTTACATAATAACCGAAAATCGTAGCCCCCGGCCGGCTCTCCGTGCGCTCCGCCGCATGCTTTAAGACACGCGAAAAACTCTGTCCGTAAAAAATATTGTCTCCCAGAACAAGCGCAACGGCATCGGAACCGATAAAATCCGCCCCGATCAGAAACGCATCCGCAAGACCGCGCGGTTCTTCCTGAACCGCATACGAAAAACGCATTCCAAGCTGCTCCCCTGTCCCGAACAATTGTTCAAACACCGGCAGATCACGCGGCGTTGAAATAATCAGTACTTCCCGTATGCCCGCCAGCATCAGCGTTGACAACGGATAATAAATCATCGGTTTGTCATAAACCGGCATGATTTGTTTGGATATCGCCCTGGTAAGCGGATACAGCCTTGTTCCGGCTCCTCCGGCAAGAATAATCCCTTTCATATCGCTCCTCCATCTGATTTCGGGATTTATAACGCAACAATAGAAAGTACGCCCCCGCGCACTTTCTATTTCCCGTGATACATTTCTTCATAATAATTCTGATAATCGCCGCTGGTCACGTTTTTCATCCAGTCTTCATGTTCAAAGTACCATGCGATTGTCTTTTTAATGCCGTCTTTAAACATCGTTTCCGGCTCCCAGCCGATTTCGGCTTTGATTTTGTCCGGCGCGATGGCATAACGCCTGTCATGCCCCTTGCGGTCCTCCACATAGGTAATCAGATCTCTGCTGATATGCGCTCTGCGCGCGTCGTCCTCGGGCAGCATCTCAAGCAGCGTGTCAAGGATAATAGAAATAATCTCAATATTCTGCTTCTCATTGTGTCCGCCGATATTGTAAGTCTCTCCCAGACGCCCCATCTCCTGCACCATATCAATGCCCTTTGCATGGTCGTCCACATAAAGCCAGTCGCGCACATTTTTTCCGTCGCCGTAAACCGGAAGCTTTTTTCCCAAAAGCGCATTGTTGATAATAAGCGGGATCAGTTTCTCCGGAAACTGGTACGGGCCGTAATTGTTGGAGCAGTTCGTAATATTCGCCGGAAAATGATACGTGTCAATATATGCTTTCACCAACAGATCAGAGGAAGCTTTGCTGGCCGAATACGGACTGTGCGGCGCATACGGCGTTGTCTCATAAAAATAAGAGCCGTCATCCGCAAGAGACCCGTAAACTTCGTCTGTTGAAACATGCAAAAACTTCTTATCCTCTTTGTAAGATCCGTCCGGCAGCTCCCAGGCTTCCCTTGCACAATTTAACATGACGGCCGTGCCGAGTACATTTGTTTTGACAAAAACTTCCGGATTTTTAATACTCCGGTCGACATGGCTCTCAGCCGCAAAGTGCACAACCCTGTCAATCTCATTCTCTGAAAAAATCTTTTTAATGGCCTCTTTATCCGTAATATCAGCCCTGATAAACGTATAGTTGCTGCGTCCGGCAATCTCTTTTAAATTTTCCAGATTCCCCGCATAGGTCAGCGAATCCACATTTATGATACGAATGTCATCTCCATATTTGCGGAACATATAATGGATATAATTAGAACCGATAAATCCCGCGCCGCCTGTCACCAGATATGTTCTCATTACATTTATCCCCTTTCTCATTTACCTGACGCAAGTACATGCTTCTATCATACAAAAGCCAGGAAACAACAATATTTACCATATTTTACCATATTCTTAACCACAGTACAAGTTATACATTATTAAGAAATTTTAAAATTGTAACAGTTTGGTTTCTCACACTAGTATCCCTCATTTTCATCCGATAAATGCACAACAATATAATCTTTCGTCTCCAAAATCGATTTTTCTGCCGGGTAAACCGGCAGTTTTTCTGCCGCTTTTTCCGCTTCCGTCAGCAATGCTTCATCCCGCAGCTCCTGATATCCGGCATTTGCATAGGCGTTAAGAAAACCTGCAATACGATGCGTTGCTCCCGTCTGCACGTCGGGATGATAATCCCACTCAAAAAACGACCACCCGAACATCTCCGTTCTGACACAGCCCCGTTTCAGGTGCGGAATGCGCCGTCCGACAAAAACAACCGGCTTTTTCGCCGCATTTTCCCCGCATATCTCGTTCATTGTTTTTTGCAAATCTTCTGCAAATAACGCATCTTCCCGATACCGCACATAATCGGTATAAGTCAGCTGCATACAATAGGCAAACTGCGCCAGCATAAAAAGAAATACCAGCAGACTGCTGCATACAGCAAATTTTCTGCCTGCCCTGCCGGTCAGCTCCCCGATTCCGTACATGCCCAGAAACGCTGACGCAACGGGAAGCGCGAACTGCGCCCTTGTCACAATAAACTCTCCCATATAGATCGTCATGAGAAACGGCGTTAACATCAGTCCGAACGCCGACGCAGCGCAGAGAACGCATTTTACACGGTCTTTTTTAAAATTTCTGCGGCAGATCAAAAAAACGGCGATCCATGTAAAAATTACTCCCGCTGCATAAAAGGAAAAATATTCCGATCCGCGGCAAAATACAACACGCTGCACTGTCTTAACAATATTTTTGATGCAGCCTGCCACAGTCAGTCTGCCCCATCCCATCTGACCGGTCAGATATTCACCTGTTGACATAAACCACGTTTTCGCAATCCCCAGATAAATTGCGTACGATAAGGCAAAAGACACGATAAGCTTACCTGTTCCAAAAAACAGCGCGCGCAAATCGGACGTATGCCTGTGAAAGAGATACATTAAAAAAGCCGACACACAAATTGCGATATAATATGCGACAAACGCCTGATAAACGCCAAACCCAATAACCAAAAGAATGACGGCAAAAAACTGGCACACAGTCCCACGCAATCCATGCACGATAAAACTGCCTTCAAATGCAAGAAATGCCGCCAGTGCAATCAGAAACAGCGCGAACGCAACTTCCGCCTGCTGCAGCGAAAAATAAATCTGATAACACCAGATATTCGATGTACAGTAGAGCAGAAGAAAGACCCAATACGGATATTTTTCGTTTTTTCCGCTCACATGATAAAACAAAAAAACGAGCATATTACCGGAAAGAATAAAAAACAGCAGAAAGAGCAGACCGCTTTGCCACACACGATGCGTCGACAGCCCGAGAAAGCGTTTTAGCAGTACAAGTCCGTATCTGCCAATGCGAAGCCAGCCCAACGTTGTGCCGGGCGTATTGATCAGTTCCTCTGTGTCAATGCGGATAGTTCCGTCCAACGCAAGAAAACCGAAGCAGAGAACTGATGTAACGACAGAGAGCAAAATCAGTCCGCTGTGTTTCGTGACGTAATCTTTCCAATCTATCCTTACATTTTTCATCTGATCCGGTTTCCTTCCGTCTTATGCATATTTTATTTCATATATTCTTTTAATGCCGTTTTCCAGTCCGCCATGCAATAACCGTCCGTCAAACGCATCATATAATTATCCAGAATCGAATACGCGGGCCGCTCTGCCGACGCCGGATTCATCTCCTTGTACTGCGCGCTTGTAACATGATTGACTTTTGTATTTTTACCTGCAAGCCGAAAAATTTCTTCGGTAAAATCGGCCCAGTTTGTATCTCCCTCGCAGGTCGCGTGATAAATACCGTAATTTTGCGTACCCGCATAGTGGTAAATGGCGCGCGCCAGCTCCAGCGCGCTTGTCGGAGAACCTTTCTGGTCGCAGACGACATTGACTTCATCATGCTTCTCTGACAGCGAAAGCATCGTCTTTACAAAATTTTTACCGTCTCCGTAGAGCCATGCCGTTCGAAATATAAAGTATTTTCCGGCAAAATCTCTTACAAACCGCTCGCCCTCCAACTTGGTTTTCCCATAAGCGCTGATCGGATGCGGCTCGTCAAATTCCGTATATGGTTTTACCCCGTTTCCCTCGAACACATAATCCGTGGAAACATGTACCATAACTGCGCCGCATTCCGCCGCGGCAACGCTTAAGTTCCTTGCGCCAAGCGCATTGATCCGGTATGCCAGATCCCATTGTTTTTCACACGCATCCACATTTGTATGCGCGGCGCAGTTCATGATCACATCCGGCTTATTGTCTCTCACCATGGAGAGCACTGCATGGATATCCGTGATATCAAGCGCTCTGACATTTCCGTCACCGGATACATCCGTCAGTATAAATTCCACGTCCTCTTTGTCATATACCTGCAAAAGAGCGCGCCCCAGCTGCCCGTTTGCACCTGTCACCAATATTTTTTCTGACATTGTCCTGTTTACTCTCCCAATCCGTTTTCAATTGCTTTTACAAGCGCGCCAAGCGCCTCTTCCTCATCCTCCCCTTCACAGACAAGCTCGATCTCGTCACCGGATTTGATGCACGCCCCTAAGACGCTTAAGACGCTCTTTGCATTCGCCGTATTTTCCCGGTAATGAAACGTAATATGCGCTTTGTACTGCATTGCCTCTTTGCACAAAATCCCCGCCGGCCGTAAATGAAGGCCTGTCGGATTCTTTATTGTCACTTTCTGGCTTACCATTATTCTTCCTCCAATACATCTGTTTTATAACATAACTTTTGTAATCAGTCCTGCCAGTTTCTCCGCCTCCTGCTCAATAACTTTCTGGTCTTTCCCCTCGATCATTACACGCACTAAAGGCTCCGTACCGGAAGGTCTTATCAGCACTCTTCCCTCTCCATGAAATTTTTCTTCCAGTTCATGTACCGCCTCCGCAATCTCCTGATATTCCATAAACTGATCTTTTTTATGTTCCGGAACTTTTGCATTGACCAGCGCCTGCGGAAGCACTTCCATGATTCCTGCCAGCTCTGACAGCTTTTTCTTTGTCTGCACCATCACGCGAAGCAGATGCAGCGCGCTCAAAAGTCCGTCCCCTGTTGTATTTTCATCCAGAAATATAATATGTCCCGACTGTTCCCCCCCTATATTATACCCGTCTTTTCTCATCAGCTCAAGCACATACCGGTCTCCGACTTTTGTCTTCTCAATATGGATCCCCTGTTTTTCTCCCATCAGTGTAAATCCTAAATTTGTCATAACCGTGACAACAATCGTATTCTTTTTCAGTGTGCCGTTCTGTTTCATAAAATTACCGCAGATCGCCATAATCTGATCGCCGTCCACCAGCTGTCCCTGCTCGTCAACTGCCAGCATGCGGTCCGCATCTCCGTCAAATGCAATCCCAAGATCTGCTTTCTCATAGACCACACGTGCTTTCAGCTCATCCATATGCGTCGAACCGCAGTTTGCATTGATATTTGTCCCGTCCGGTTCCGTGTGGATCGCAATCAGATCCGCACCAAGATCGCGCAGCGTTTTTACGGATGTGTAATGCGCGGCGCCTTCGGCGCAGTCCACGACAATCTTTAATCCGCCAAGGTCTACCGGAACACTCTTTTTCATAAATGCAACATACTCGTCCCTTAAATCAAAGCGGTACTCGATCTTCCCTACCCCCGAACCGATCGGAAGCGTGATGTCTTTCATATGATTGCAGATCAGAGCCTCAATTTCATCCTCCAGTTCATCGGAAAGTTTATACCCCTCCCCGTTGAAAAACTTAATCCCGTTAAACTCCATCGAATTATGCGACGCTGATATGACAACTCCGGCATCGACTTTGTGACGCCTGGTAAGATATGCGATTGCAGGCGTAGGCATTACCCCCACAAAGATCGCGTTTGCACCGACGGAACAAACACCTGCCATCAACGCACTTGCAAGCATCCCGCCTGATATCCTGGTATCACATCCCACGATAATCGTTGCCTGATGTTCCCTCTCTTTTGTCAGAACATATGCTCCCGCCTGTCCTAACTTTGTTGCAAGTTCAATTGTCAGCTCCGAACCGGCAATTCCCCTCACTCCGTCCGTACCAAACATTCGCCCCATTTGTTTTCTCATTCCTTTCCTGACTTTTTCCACAGCATAACATCTGCGTTATCCCAGACTTTTTGATTTTTTCTCCTACTGCCCTGTTTCCGGCTGTCCGCTTCCTCCCGGCTGCTGCGTATCGCCGGGCGTCTGATTTCCTCCCGGCTGCCCGCCGCTCTCCGGCTGTCCGTTTTCTCCCGGCTGCTGTGTATCGCCGGGCGTCTGATTTCCTCCCGGCTGTTGCGTATCGCCGGGCGACTGGTTTTCTCCCGGCTGTTGCGTATCGCCGGGCGTCTGGTTTTCTCCCGGCTGCCCGCCGCTCTCCGGCTGTCCGCCGGAATTCTCAGTCCCCTGATAGGTCAGTATCACAGGCACCTGCACAATGGCGGTTGTCTGATATTTTGCCTCATCCAGTTCAAATTCCACCGGAAGATTATAATGACCTGCGTATAAACCCTCCGCGTCGATCGTGCCTCGCAGCAGTCCTTCTGAAAAAGACGCCATCGCTCTTCCGGATCCTGCAATTTCTACAGTCATCGCCTCCACTCCATATTCCACATGATAATTCTCACGCAGATTTAAAACGGTAAGACGTGAAACGGGCACTTCAAAAGTGCGTTTTACAATCGGCTCTATCCTGACCGTCACATGAATCTTTGCATCCGAATTGTTTACCAGAGCCGTATCCTGCGGCAGATATGCAGAGATATCTATGGATGTTTCCAGATTCGCATTTGCCCCTGCAAGATTCAACACATCTTCCGGAATCGCAATCTTATTAATCGGATTTAATACTGCCGCTTCCCCTTTGATTTTAACTGACTCCGGCACACTGGAAACAGCTGTCACCATATATCCGTCCGCCGGCTTCCCTGATGTACTGACTTCTACTGCCACATCTTTCGTATTTAAGATCTGCGCCTCTACTGTCACCGTGCTCATGCTGAGTGTCAGCTTTGTTGTATCCATCGCATTGCCCTGCGCATCATAGAGCACTGGTACAACGCTGTCTGTCACATCCTGTGACATATTATCGACATTTATCGTCCCTCTTACCGTATCCACCTGGCTCACAAGAGCGGAAGGCCCGGTAATCTTTAACAGGTTTGATCCCACAACATGAACGTTGCCGAGCGCACAGCCCGAAGCGACATTTCCCCTTGTATCAGCCGTAATTGTTTTCTGGATACGGCCCATATCTTCCAATACAATCTGAAGATATGGATTTTTGGCCGTAATGGTAAGCTGCGAAGCGCTGTACTTGTTGTTTGTAATTGTCACCGGTACACGGTAGTTCCCGGTTTTTTCGTCGTATTCGACCTTTTCCATATCCGCTGTCGCCGAAAAATCAGATGCGGAAACGCGGGTCATTACACTGCGCTTTGCAGTCGCAGTAAACGTAATTGTATTATTGGAATCAAGCACCTCAAAATATTTATCCTGTGAGGCAAGATAATCCGTATGAATCGGAGTAACGCTGATTGTATAGGGCAGTGATTTTTGCGGATCGTCAATATTTCCGACAAAAATCCATAAACTGACCGCCGCCATGACGGCTATAATTTTGAGGCCAAAATTATTAATGATCCTTTTCCCTAGCTTTTTTAGCATTGGTCAGCCTCCTTTTTATGGATTTGATCTTTGATACCTCCTGCTCCCGTTTCTGAAGAAGCTGAAGTCTGCTGCGCAAAAAGTCTGCGTCTATGTTCCTGTTTAATTTGCCGCCCATGGCTATGGATACATTTCCTGTCTCTTCTGACACAACGATTACAAGGCAGTCGCTCGCCTCGCTTGCCCCAAGCGCTGCGCGGTGCCTTGTACCAAGCTCTTTGCTTAAAGCTCTTGAATCCGTAAGCGGAAGATAGCAGGTGGCTGCGACAACACGATCTCCCCTGACGATAATTGCCCCGTCATGCAGAGGCGTATTTTTCTCGAAAATATTGATCAGAAGCTGACTTGTCAGGATCGCATCCACCTCAATACCCGTTCTTTCATACTCGGTCAGTGTAATCTCATTCTCAAGAACAATCAGCGCGCCTGTTTTCACCTTTCCCATTGCATAACACGCTTTTGTCAGCTCGTTAATCGTTTTATCCGAAAACTTCCCCTCCGCAGTTTTATTGAATTCGATCGAGAAAATTGATGTAAGTATGTTTTTTCTGCCCAGATTTTCAAGCGCCCTGCGCATCTCAGGCTGAAAGACAACAACCAGCGCAATGATGGTAACGCTCACCGTATTTTTTACGATCCAGATAATCGTATTCATCTGGAACAAAGCTGCAATACCGACAAACACCAAAATAACGAGCAGCCCTTTCAGCAGGGCCCATGCCCGTGTATTTCGAATCCATATGAGCACATAGTAAAGCAGTATCGTTATAATGATAATCTCTACGATATCAGTTCTGGTCATCTTTGGCACATCCATATATAAAGAAGCTTTTTCCCAGAACGTATCCCATGCCGCCCTCATATTCTGCACAAATTTTCTTTCCTTTCTGTCTCAGGTTCTGATTTAATCTAACAGTTCCTCATCTATATCAAGTTCTTCCGCAAACTGCTTTTTCGTCAAATGTTCCTCTTTACCGCTGAAACGCTTTACCTTTTTCTCTGTCTTTGACACAATTGCCTTTGGCACAGCTTTTACATAGTAATAATATTCGTCGTCCTCAAACTGCAGCCGTTCCGTTCTTGAGTAATCAAGATTAAAAAACAGAAACTGCAGCAAAAATGCGATCAGACAGGAAACGCCGCTCCCAATCAGCGTCAGGCCGATCTTCCCCTGAATCTCCATCAGAATATAGCCGGCCGTAAGGCCGATCGCCTCAAACAATGTACCGGAAATGATCGCGATTGTCCATGCGTTCTCAATTGACATTCTGCGAATCAGATAGACAATCAGCACCGTCACAAAGAAAATACCAAGTACAAGGTACATTTCTTTATTTCCCAGAAGCTGATTTATCAGTACAACAATCTTTGAAGCAGTATCCTCCCCCGCATCCGAAGCAGCTCCCAGTGTGGCCGCATTCTGATACACTCCCTGCAGGAAAAAATAAAGCACTGTCCCGCAGATAATGGAAAACACCGAATATACGCCCCGTACAAGCCCCATAGCAAGCGGCATTACCTGCGGAATCCCCATCTGAAAACAAAGCGGCATCAGACACATGTCATATTCACTCTTTGGCGCAAACCGGAAATACAGCAGGTAGATCAGCAGAAACAATACAAGCGCCACAATACAGACTTCCAGTGACAGCGCAAACAGATTTGCAAGAATCACTGCTGTCGCAAGAAAAATCATAATGCCTGCCGGCATCACGGCACTGATCAGCGAAAGTATCAGTACAATGGACGTTTTGCTGATTCTGCTCATATATCCTATATATTTATTAATTGTGAAAAATATGGCAAAAGAAACAATAAATTTTATGACCGGTTTGATCAGCACCTCGTTTTTGCCGTAAAACCGTATCAGTTTTTCCCTCAATTCTAATAAAGATGTCATTGCCTCCTCCTGTTATGAATCCCAAGCTTTCTCCTCAGGTATTTTTAATTTTTCTTCTCGTTCGTACATTTGATTCACTTTTTTTAAGCTGGCATAATAGTTTTTGATTTTACGCCGCCCTCTCGTATATCGCAGCTGATAAATAATATAGGTCACAGCTTCATAAAACACAATCCAGACTGCATAAGAAATGCCAAGCGTCACTGCAGACTCTTTCAGATCGATCTTATTTAGTTCTTCCATCAGTGACTGCATGTAATAGAGACACCACATGCCAAAAATCAGGGCATATACAAGCGAACCTGTAATAAAGCTCTTTAACATCTGAAGCGAAACATAGTCACGTCTTGCATACTGTGCCATCGGTTTGCAGGTTTTATCGTCATACGTATCAAACCGGGCAATTTTAATCATATGTGAAAGCCGTTCTTCATTGACCATACTGTCTTTATCCTCTCCTGCTGTCTGACATAGGAAAAAAAGCAGGCCTCGCATTGATTCCTGCTTCTTCCATATAATAACGTGTTATTGAAAGAAACGCATCCGGTTTCCATTAGATTCCCTCTTGTGTGCAGGCTCCTGTGCACGCGGCTTGTCAGTCACGCTTGCAAGATCATTCTGCATCTTTGTTTTGCATCTGTCGCAATAACGGCCGCTTTTGATCTGAACGCCACAGACAAGGCAGGTAATCCCCGCATCTGTCGCATCGGACAGCGTAAGCCTCTCCTCCCGAATCCACTGCTTGATCTGCTTTACCGATACGCTGACCTCTTCCGACACTTCATTGATAGTTGCATTAGGATGTTCATCCAGATATTCGCGAACTTGCAGAAATACGTCCTCCATTTTCTTTTTACAGGACGCGCAAATCGGCTCTCCTCCTATATAATTAAATAATGACCCACAACTCCTGCAGTTTCTTGCATCCATACGCCGTTCCCCCTTATTGCTTTACCTGTACCCTGCGCCAGTCCCGATACAGATAAAATATATTTTTGTTGCCCCTGCCTCAAGCAGGGTTTTTGATGCTTCGTCCATTGTACTGCCCGTCGTATAAATATCGTCCGCAAGCAGTATCCTATTATATTTTACTATATCTGCACGCAATTGGAAAGCATTTTTTAAATTATATTTTCTTTCATGTTCATTTAATTCTTTTTGCGGAGTCGTATTACGCACACGAAGAAGCAGTTTTCTATCTACCGGAATACCGGTTCTTTGTCCCAGCGCCTGTGCAAATACTTCCGCCTGGTTATATCCGCGCAATCGCTGTTTTGACCGGTACATCGGAATCGGCACAATCGCCTGCACGCCGGTCCCGCGCAGCCATCCGTCAAACTGCGCCGCAGCCTCCCCGGCATAATAGCCTGCATATTCCCGCCGGTTTTTGTACTTAAAACGGTACAGAGAACTCCTTATTTTTCCCTCGTATAAAAAAACCGCTTTTCCCTGTGTAAAATAATGCTTTTTATTCGTACAGTCAAAACAGTACTCCCGCCTCTCATCCGAAAGCGGCTTTCCACATTTCAGACAGACTGCGCCGCGCACCCTGCCGACCTCTTTTTCACAACAGGCACAGATTGATTCCCCCGGCATCAGCAGCCTGTCACAAAGCGGGCATCTGTCCGGATACAGAACTGACAACAGAAATTTACCCGCCGCATACGCTTTTTCTTTACAAATTAACTTTGCAGTTCTCATCATTTCCTTTCCGACCGCTCTCCCCGAAAAAGAAATCTTCCATTGTTCTTATTGTACCACCTATTGCGTGCAAATACCATATTATTTTATTAATTTTTCTGTTACTTTTCGATACAGGACCTGTATTTTCCCGATTTCCCACGGAAATCACAGTTTTTTGTTGACGAATCCCGATTTCCTTATTATAATTTAATGCGGTAACGTGATTAGAATTACGAGGAGGGTATTTATGAGAAACGTAAAAAAACTGATTTCAATCCTGATGGCAGGCACGCTTGCTTTCTCCATGGCGGCATGCGGCGATTCCGGCAGTAACGATGCTTCCGGCAGCGCTGCATCCGGAAGCAACGCAGACAACGCCGACAATGCCAACGGCTCCGATGATTCCGATGATGCCGACGACGCTGACAATTCCGCCGGTAACGAAAGCAAAAAATACTCCATCGGCATCTGCCAGCAGTTAGAGCACCCGGCGCTGGACGCGGCAAGCGAAGGGTTTCAGGACGCGTTAAAAGAATTGCTGGGCGAAGAAAATGTCTCGTTTGATCTGCAGAACGGACAGGGAGAACAGGCAAACTGCGCCACGATCTGCAACGGTTTTGTGTCGAACAATGTCGACCTGATCCTTGCAAACGCTACAACGGCACTGCAGTGCGCCTCCGCAGCGACAAGCTCCATTCCGATTCTTGGAACTTCCATTACGGATTATGCCGTTGCACTTGAAATAGACGAATGGACCGGCGCAACCGGCATGAATATTTCAGGCACTTCCGACCTGGCTCCGATTGAAGAGCAGGAGAAGATGCTAAAAGAACTGCTTCCCGATACAAAAAAAGTCGGTATTCTCTATTGTTCGGCCGAGCCAAATTCAGCTTATCAGGCAAAACTGTTCGGCGAGGCTCTGCAAAAAGACAATATTGAGTTTACCGAATATACGGCAGCCGATTCCAACGATATTGCAGCCGTAGTACAGAGCGCAGTGTCCGAAGTGGACGCGATCTATATTCCGACCGACAACACTATGGCGGGCAATACGGAAGCAGTCTACAATATTGCAGTCCCGGCCGGCATCCCGATTATTGCAGGCGAAGAGGGCCTCTGCACCGGGTGCGGCATCGCAACGCTTTCGATCAGCTACTATGATATCGGATATAAAGCCGGCGAGATGGCCTACGATATCCTGGTAAACGGCGCTGATATCAGCACAATGGAAATCGAATACGCGCCGAAAGTAACAAAGGAATACAATGCTTCCATCTGCGAAGAGTTAAACATTACACCTCCGGACGACTATGTCGCAATTGAGCAGTAACCGATAAAAACAGAACAACCGCTGCACCGGATATACGAACCGCAGGTTCCTTTGCCTGCGGTTTTTCCGTAGACAATAAAAATATCAGATTTACCAGGAAATGAGAGGTTATTTTATGGCTATCTTAATGTTTTTAGATCCCATGGCCCTTGTGCGCTCCATGCCGGGCGCGGTAGCGCAGGGGCTTATCTGGGGCATTATGGCGCTTGGCGTATATATTACATACCGCCTGCTTGACTTCGCCGACCTGACGGTCGACGGCTCCCTTGCAACAGGAGGCGCCGTGGCTGTTATGCTGATTCGAAACGGCGTAAACCCATGGGTTTCGCTTCTGGCCGCATTTCTGGCAGGAATGCTTGCCGGATTTGTCACCGGAATGCTTCACACCGCGCTCGGTATTCCGGGAATACTTGCAAGTATCCTGACACAGATCTCCCTTTACTCCATTAACTTAAATATTATGGGCCGATCCAATCAGGCAGTCAGCGTAGACAAATATAATCTTGTCGTTTCGCTGCGTTATATCTCGGAATCGGCAAAAGTACGAATTTTCGCAACCTGCATTCTGTTTTGTCTTGCGATCATATTACTTCTGTACTGGTACTTCGGAACGGAACAGGGACAGGCGATACGCGCAACCGGTTGTAACCCGCAGATGGCAAGAGCACAGGGCATCAGTACAAATTTTCATATCGTAATCGCACTGATGCTCTCAAACGGTCTTGTCGGCCTTTCGGGCGCTCTGTATGCGCAGTTCCAAGGAGCCGCCGATGTCAATATCGGCCGCGGCGCGATTGTAATCGGACTTGCCTCCGTGATTATCGGCGAAGTTCTGTTTTCAAAACTCTGCGAGGGAAAACGCTTTGCATTTGCCTATACGCTGCTGTCCGTGATCGCAGGCGCAATTATCTATTATATTGTCATTAATGTGGTACTGTGGCTG
This sequence comes from uncultured Roseburia sp., assembly GCA_947088675.1. GTDB lineage: Bacteria > Bacillota > Clostridia > Lachnospirales > Lachnospiraceae > Roseburia. The sequence continues at coordinate 9,033 of CAMUHN010000009.1, read as the reverse complement.
AAACTTCCTTCCGACGACCTGAAACTGTTTTCTGCGATTGTCGTAGCGCTTTTCCTTGCGCTTCCTTACCTGAAAGGGAAATATATGAAAAAGGAGAAAAAAGCAAATGGCTGAAATGCTAAAAATAGACAATATCCATAAGACATTTAATGCCGGAACGATCAATGAGAAAATTGCCATCAACGGCGTATCCTTTTCTCTGGAAGAGGGCGATTTTGTCACGGTCATCGGCGGCAACGGCGCCGGAAAGTCGACAACATTAAATGCAGTCGCCGGTGTGTGGCCGGTTGATTCCGGTAAAATATATATCGGCGGCGACGATGTCACAAAATTGTCCGAACACAAGCGCGCCCGCTATCTCGGCCGTGTCTTTCAGGATCCGATGACAGGCACAGCCACGACAATGTCCATTGAGGAAAACATGGCAATCGCCGCGCGCAGAGGGAAAAAACGCCGTCTGGCCTGGGGCGTTACAAAAGCAGAGCGCGAGACATACCGCTCCCTGCTGAAAACACTTGATCTGGGTCTTGAGGATCGTCTGACGAGTAAAGTCGGCCTGCTCTCAGGCGGACAGCGCCAGGCAATCACTCTTTTGATGGCTTCCATTCAAAAACCAAAACTTTTGCTCTTAGACGAGCACACTGCAGCGCTTGATCCAAAAACAGCCGCAAAAGTACTGGAAATCTCCGATAAAATTATTGCAGATAACCATCTTACGGCCATGATGGTCACACACAATATGAAAGACGCCATTGCGCACGGAAACCGTCTGATTATGATGCATGAGGGAAAAGTAATCTTAAATATTTCCGGCGAAGAAAAAAAGAAGCTGACCGTAGAAGATTTGCTGCATCAGTTTGAGAAAGTAAGCGGAGAGGAATTTGCAAGCGATAAAGCGCTTCTTTCCTGACCACTCCATATCCCCGGCCATAAATGAGCGCCATATCATGAAAGATATGGCGCTCATTTATACTCCTTTATTTTCTTCCAGCCTTTCTCTTAATCCACTGTATCTCTTCTGCTGTGAATTATTTCGAATCATCGTCTGAAATGTGCCGTCGCTGCCAACCAGCGTCACACATTTCTGCGCGCGCGTCACGGCCGTATACAGTAAATTCCGGTTCATCAGCATGGAAGGCCCGTTCAGGAGAGGGATGACAACCGCCGGGTATTCACTCCCCTGCGATTTATGTATGGTAATTGCATAGGCCGGCTCCAGTTCATCTAATATCTTAAACGGATAATCTACCGTCCGGCCCTCGTCAAATTCAATTGTCATCATCTCCGCAAATTCATTGATCTCGCGGATTACACCCATATCACCGTTAAAAACACCTGTTCCTTTTTCAACCGGAATCCCGTATTTACCGCGTATTTCCCAGTCCAGCTGGTAATTATTCTTTGTCTGCATCACCTTGTCACCCTCGCGGAATACAAAATCCCGATGCTCCTTTTCAACCTTTTCTTTCGAAGGCGGGTTTAAATACTGCTGCAAAATCACATTGAGGCGCTCCACCCCAAGCAATCCCTTTCGCATCGGCGTCAGAACCTGAATGTCAAAGGATGTCGCTTCTACAAATTTTGGCAGCTTCTGACAGACAAGCTGCAAAACAACATTGATAATAAGATTGGCATCATAGCGCTTCAGAAAGAAAAAATCCATACTTTTGTTATCTAAAGAAACTTCCTCGCCCTGATTAATCTTATGCGCATTGATAATAATATCGCTGCTGGCCGCCTGCCGAAAAATGCGTGTCAGCATAACGACATGACAGGTCCCTGAGGCAATGATATCGCGCAGGACACTCCCCGCGCCAACGCTCGGAAGCTGATTGACATCTCCGACTAAAATCAGCCGCGTGCCGACTGCAACCGCCTTTAACAGTGCATGCATCAGCGAAATATCAACCATGGACATTTCGTCAACAATAATGGCATCCGTCTCCAACGGACGGCTTTCGTTTCGCTCAAACCCGGCGCTTCCTTCCATCCCTCCATTTAACTCCAGCATACGATGTATGGTTCGCGCTTCGTAACCGGTTGTCTCGCTCATGCGCTTTGCTGCGCGGCCGGTCGGCGCTGCCAGAAATATATCAAGCCCTTCCAGTTCAAAATATTTGATTATTGAGTTGATTGTCGTCGTCTTCCCGGTACCGGGACCTCCTGTAATCACCAGGAGTCCGTTCTTCACCGCCTCTTTTACTGCAGTCGCCTGGTATTCATCCAACTGCATTTTTGTCCTCTTTTCGATGTCCCTGATTCTCTGTTCAATCTCAATGTCAGGCACATCGTAGCTCATATTTAAGCGCTGCAGCAAAACGGCCGTATTGGATTCCATATAGTAAAACGGGGCGCTGTAAATCTGAAGCATTTGTTCCTGCTGCTTTAAAATAATTTTGCGCTCAATCGACAAGTCCATATATTGTTTCTCAATCTGCTCCTCCTCCACCCCCAGCAGATTTTTCACACGCTCTGTCAGCTCCTCTTTTGGCAGATAAGTATGCCCTTCGGCTGTCGCCTGCTGCAGCACATAAAAGATACCGCTGCGCACGCGATACTCCGAATCCATCCGAAGCCCGGCGCGCGCTGCAATATCGTCAGCTGTCCGAAACCCCACACCTTCGATGTCCTCTGCCATGCGGTACGGATTTTCCCTGATTATGGTATAGATCTCCTGCCCGTACGCCTGATAGACTTTCAGGGCAAGATTCATTGTAATACCGTACTGCTGCAAAAAGATCATCGCCTGTTTCATATCTCTTTTTCCGTTGACCTGGTCGGCGATCTCCATTGCCTTTCTCTTACTGATCCCTTTCACTTCTGCAAGACGTTCCGGTTCCTCCTCAATAATCCGGAACGTATCCTCCCTAAAATGACGCACAATGCGCGCCGCAAGTGAAAGTCCGATTCCTTTGATTGCGCCCGAACCAAGATAGCGTTCGATTGCCTCCTCATTTTCCGGCATTATTTCCTGAAAAGATTCTGCGCGAAGCTGTCTGCCATAAGTCGGATGTTCGGTAAATTCACCGGAAACCTCGATATTTTCCCCCTCGGAAATACCGGTAAAAATACCCACGCATGTGATCTCTTCCTCCCCGCTGACCAAATTTAAAACAGCGTATCCATTGTCTGCATTTCTGTATCTAATATGTTCCACATAACCAGTTATCTTTTCCATAATCCCTCTTACAGACAGTCTCCCTGAAGCAGAAAAAACCATATCCATGAACCTGACACGTTCACGATATGGTTCTCTCCGCTATCCTGATCATTTTATTCGGTAATATTGTAATTGCGTTTCATCTGCTCATACATCTGCTGGATAAATCCTCCGCCGACCGAATCGGTCAGCTCATCCGCCAGCAGTTCAATCGTACTGTCCATATGATAGTCCGTCATCATAGAAACAGTCGGATCTTCGTCCTCTTCCTCCAACGTCATATTCTCTTTCATCTCTTTTAAGATTTCTTCGACAAAATAAGAAGCAAAGTCCTTGCAGACATCCATTAATTCGTCCGCACTTGTCTCGGAAGAAATATTTTTCAGATTTCCGGTTACAGAATCCGCCTTGCTGGTCGCAGCCGCATTGCCTGCATTTGTGCTCATCATTGCAGTAATCGCGTCCAATGCCATATGTAATCCCTCACTTTCTGTTGTACCGCACTTTACAAACACCTGTCTGTGATTTTAATCTTTATTTCAAAATGATGTTAACGTTTCAGATTGTTTGCCTGTTCCAGCATATCATCCGAAGTTGTAATTGCCTTGGAATTGAGCTGGTATGCGCGCTGCGCAACAATCAGATTGACCATCTCGGTTGCAACGTTGACATTGGAACCCTCCCGCCATTTCTGACGCACCTGGCTTGCCGTTAAGTTTGCAGTTGTAGCTTCCGGCAGCGCATTTCCGGACGCGTCTGTCACACTGAGCAGATTGGAACCGACTTTCTCAAGACCTGCCGGGTTATTAAACTGATAGATTGCAAACCGCTGATTTAAATCCACAAAATTACCCTCATTGGTGCGATAACCAATCGAACCGTCGGTGCTTACGCTGACCTGCTCCGCCTGTACGCCGTTTGGAATCACAATCGGATTACCGTTTGTGCCGAGCACCGGATATCCCTCCGGCGTCGTAAGCGTAAGTCCTGTCGGCCCCATCGCCCATGTAAAACTTCCGGCTCTCGTGTAGTAAGTTTCGCCGTCGGCTCCGCGCACCGCGAAAAAACCGTCCCCTGCAATTGCAAAATCCGTTGCGCTCTCGCTCTCAAGCATGGAACCCTGCGTAAATATGGATGTATTGGACGCAACCCTTGTTCCAAGTCCGGCCTGCGCGGGAATCGGCTTTGTCTCGCCGTTTGCCGACGTCGTCCTCGTCTGCAGCGTTTGATACAAAAGCGACTTAAACTCCATTTTTTCCTGTTTGTATCCGATTGTATTAACGTTTGCCAGATTGTTGGAAATATTGTCGACATTTGACTGCTGCGCAATCATACCTGTTGCCGCCGTATAAAGTGATCTGACCATTTCTGTTACCTCCCGTTTATGCTATGTGATGTGCTATACCGTACCGACGCTGTTTACCGCTTTATCCAATGTATCGTCTATGGAATTGATTACTTTCTGTCCGGCCTGATATGCCCTTGAAATCGTAATCATATTGACCATCTCCGAGACAATATTGACATTTGCCCCCTCAATCGTTCCCTGATCGACTTTGGCCTCAGACGCCACGCGCACGCCGCCTTCCACAAGATCATACATATTCTCGCCAAATTTGCGCAGATAATTATAATCCTCGAAATCAACGAACCCAAGTCTTGCCACAGGAGCGCCGTCCTGATAGATATCGCCGTTCTCCCAGATTAAAATATGTGCGTTCGGGTCAATGCGGATTCGGTTTCCATCCGCCGGATCGCCGTTTTGCGCCCCATTCATATTTAATACATAATCCCCGTCTTTCGTGACAAGATATCCTTCCGTATTTACGGTAAAGGCGCCGTCGCGTGTATATTTTACCATGGTATTGCCCGCTTTGTCCGTATAGGCAATCGCAAAAAAACCGTCCCCGTTTAACGCAACGTCCGTCTCGTTATCGGTCACTTTAAAATTCCCCTGGCTGTAATCCGTATATGTCTCCCCGATATGGACGCCCATGCTGACAATCCCCAGGTTTTTCGGCAGATTGTAGCGGGAGGAGTCCTTTATTCGTATTGCCAGCTCATCCGCAAACGTCTGGGAAGTCGCCCCCTCTTTTTTGTATCCGTTTGTATCGGCATTCGCAAGGTTATTCGACAGAATATCAAGCCTCCTCTGTTCGTTGATCATACCGGTGTGCGCGGTATATAGTCCTTTTACCATGTCAATCCCTTTCCTTTCCGTGTGTGAATTTCATATTTCATCCATTCTCTTCGCGAAGCAGCCTTTGCTGTGAGCGATCAGAAGTTCTTCTCACGCTATTCGTCGTCCCGTTTTCCTGCCAGAAACTCTACATATTTGCCGGTGCCAATGGCAACACAGGTCATCGGCTCGTCTGCCGCCATTGTGTTAATCCCGGTCCGGTCCTCGATCAGCTCCTCGAGCCCCCGAAGAAGCGAGCCGCCTCCCGTTAATACAATACCACGGTCTGCCACATCCGCCGCAAGTTCAGGCGGCGTCTTTTCAAGTACCGAATGCACAGCCTCTATAATCTGAAGCGTCGGCTCGCGCAGCGCTTCCTCCGTCTCCTCGCTTGAAACAGTGACTGTCTTTGGAAGCCCCGTCACAAGGTTCCTGCCCCTGACATCCATTGTCTCAACCTGCGCTAACGGAAAACAGGAACCGATTTTAATCTTGATATCCTCTGCGGTGCGCTCTCCGATCAGTAAATTATGCTTCTTTCTCATATATCGGACGATTGCCTCGTCAAAATCATCCCCTGCAATTTTAATTGATGTACTGACAACGGATCCTCCAAGCGAAATCACTGCGATATCCGCCGTACCGCCGCCGATATCGACAATCATATTTCCGCAGGGCCTTGATATATCAATCCCCGCCCCGATCGCAGCTGCGATCGGCTCCTCAATAATTTTGACTTCCCTGGCGCCCGCCTGGAACGTCGCATCTTCCACCGCTTTCTTTTCTACTTCGGTGACGCCGCTCGGCACGCAGACGCTGATGCGCGGCTTACGGAATGTCTTTTTGCCGAGCGCTTTCTGGATAAAATATTTGATCATCTTTTCCGTTACGGTGTAATCGGAGATAACGCCCTGGCGCAGCGGCCTGACTGCCACAATATTGCCCGGCGTCCTTCCAAGCATCAGTCTCGCCTCCTCGCCAATCGCTTTTATTTTATTGGTATCACGGTCAAACGCCACTACGGACGGTTCTTTTAAAACAACTCCCTTGCCTTTGATATATACTAAAATGCTTGCTGTTCCCAAATCTATGCCAATATCTGTACCTAACATACGGCCCTTTTCCTCTCTCTCATCTTAATCCTCAGTCGACTCTTATCTATCCATGCCTGCGTTGCCATCTTCTATTTTCAAAATGGACACAAAACCACATTTAATCATATTTTTACTTATACAGTAACATTATATACAATATTCTATATTTTTCAAACCATTTTTTTTGATTTGTTGTATTTTTTTCAAAAATAAGATTTTCTTCCTTTTTTTTCAATACATAATAAATAACTGAGCGGACACTATAATCCATATCCGGATAGATTGGAGTGATGAAAATGAAAATTTTACTGAACAGACTGTTAGACGACCGTGGGATCTCCCAGAATCAGCTGGCCAAAGATACCGGGATCTCCGTCACAACGCTTCGAAATTTAAACCATAACAGAACGGCCAGAATCAGTTTTGACATTTTGGATAAACTGTGCGGTTACTTAAACTGCGGCGTAGAGGAACTGCTCTGCCCGGAGCATGCGGCTGCCTTTCGCTCCGCCGGCAAATAGGCAGCAAACAAAGGCTGTCCGATGCGTTTATCGCAATCGAACAGCCCAGAATTTATTATCGTTTTAACAGCTGCAAAATCTCACTCTCTTTGGGCATTACGCGCAAAGCTCCTCTTCTTGTTGTAATCAGAGCCGCCGCCGCATTTGCAAAGGAAAGCATCTCCGTAAGCTGTGCTCTGGAAAGATTTGTTCCATGATCCAGTACATAGGAAAGCACACATCCCATAAACGTATCGCCGGCACCCGTCGTATCAACGGCGCCATCCATCTGATACGAAGAGACAAAAACCTCCTGGCCGCCGCAAAACGCCATACTCCCTTCTTTTCCCAGCGACAGGAGCATCAGCGGAATCTGATACTGGTTCATCAGCTGCACTGCCGCAGCGGCAGGCTCTTCTGCTCCGGTAAACCAGACTGCCTCGTCATCCGATATCTTTAAAATATCGCACTGTTCCATTCCGTAAATCGTCTGTTCTCTCGCGTCCTGCAAGGATGCCCATAGAGGTTTTCGTATATTCGGATCAAATGAAATTCTGGCGCCGGACTGTTTCGCAAGATGCACCGCTTTTTTTGTTGCAGCCCTTGCGTTTTCTGATGTCATTGACAAGGTACCAAAATGAAACAACCTGCAGTCCGTCAGAATATCCTCCTGCAAATCATCCTCTGTCAGCATCATATCGGCTCCCGGGTTACGGTAAAAAGAAAAATCCCGATCCCCGTTCTCGTTTTTCTGCACAAACGCAAGCGTCGTATTTGTCTTTTCATCAAAACATAAGCCTGTCGTATCGATTTTCGTTTCCTGCAGGACTTTCTGCAGCAAGTGACCGAACATATCCTGTCCGACTTTTCCGATAAATGCCGTTTTTTTGCCCAGTTTCTGCAGCATGGCAAGTACATTGCAGGGCGCGCCGCCCGGATTCGCCTCAAACAGGCCGTTTCCCTGCTCACTTTCCCCGTTTCTTGTAAAATCAATTAACAGCTCTCCAAGCGCTGTTGCATCATATTTTTTCATCAGCCCACCTCCAACGTATCTGTACTGCTTATCCCGGCTGCATATTCTTACAGTTCATACCATACCAATTCCGTTTTGCGGGCTGTATGCACCGAAGTGCCCCCGCCTGCACGAATACCGCTTCCTGCGCCGCCGTCCTTTGCATGTTCCGCGCTGCCTGCATCCGGCGACTCTGCTTCTTCTCTGCTGATTATTTCCAGATAAAATTCAAACGATTCATCATCTCCTTTGATCTGCGGCAGAAGAATCCCCGCCTCAATCAGTGCGCTACCGGTATAGACAGCTCCCTCTTTGAAACGGTAGAGCGCATCTGCTTTCACACCGGCAAGCCGAATCCGATGACGCATCAGATTGGCTCTCGCCCGGAATACAACCCCCTGTACAAGCACCTTTGTCCGGTCAGCGGAAACAAATGACCATACTGCCATTTCATCACAGAAAGGATTGCTCAGTCTGTAATAATCCCCGTTATAGATCAGATCCTGGTATTCCTTATACGCACAGATCTGTTTTTTTACCTGCTCTTTCTCCTCGTCGTCAAGCCGGTTTAAATCCAGTTCATAACCGAAACTGCCGGCCATCGCAACGGTTCCTCTGGTCGTAAACGGCGTTATGCGCCCGGTCTGATGATTCGGGACTGCCGACACATGGGCTCCCACCGATGAGATCGGATAAAAAAAGCTTGTTCCGTACTGAATAAATGTCCTGTGATATGCATCCGTATTATCGCTGCACCAGATCTGCGGACAATAGTAGAGCATCCCGGCGTCAAATCTGCCGCCTCCCCCGCTGCATCCCTCAAACAGCACATGCGGAAATTCACTGGTCAGCCGCTCCAGAAGCTGATATACGCCAAGCACATACCGATGCGGCAGTTCTTTCTGGCAGTCATCCGACAGCACGTTGCTGTACCAGTCGCATATACTCCGGTTCATATCCCATTTGACATATTCTATATGATTCTCGGTCAGAATCTTTCGCATCGCCTGATACAGATATTCTCTCACATCTTTATTTGACATGTCAAGCACAAGCTGATATCTTGCTCTCACCGGATTTCTGCCGGG
>CAMUHN010000008.1 GCA_947088675.1 uncultured Roseburia sp. | reverse complement strand
TATACCGACATATAAGAACTTCTAAAGAGATAATCTAAATTCACCATAAATTTTACTATAAACTATTTATAAAAAGTGACGATAATATATATGCGAATAAGTTTTTGCGCAATATAAATTCCAGTTTGGTGGTTAAGATTTAACAGTTCTACGCAACTTTTGACCACTTATATAATATCGGACGCAATTAAGAAATTTTGAAATAATAAGACAGCATCAGGGGACAGGCAAAGCAGAAACAAAAGAGACTGCTCTTGAAATGGGAAAAGTGTGAAGGAGTCACGTTATACAGTGTCAGGATGGATTGGCAGACTTCATACAGAAAGTGTGGAGTCTTTCTTTTGTTGACGGCAATATCGGGGAGAAGAAAAAATGGACAGGATGAACACTTTTTATTTAGCGGAGGCTTTGTTATACGATGGGATTACTGCTATAGAAAATATGATCTGGCTGATCAGTACCGGAAAGAATCTATTAATAGGAATGAATCGTTTCAGTGGTGAGATAGTATCCTGTCTGCCGATTCCCTCCAAATATGATACGTTAATTCCTTACCGATTTCTGGCTCATTATGAAAATAAGATTGTTCTGTTACCGTATGAAGAAAGAGCAGTAAGTATCTATGATATCTCCTCAGATACTTTTGAAAGAATTGAGATAAAAAAATCTTTTTTTGAAAATGAAGAATTTTGCAGATTTACCGGGTGTGAAATAGTAAATGAAAAAATATATATGTATGGTATTTTTTCAAAAGTATTGATCTTTGATATGTCTGCAAAAGAGATGGAAGAGATAGATTTAAAGGAAATTGTTCCGGACGGATGTTTGATTGACTCCTGGATGTGGGAAGGGGCAAATTATAGTGACGGGAAAATATATTTTGTTCCCCAGACTTTTCCGTGCGTCATAACACTCGACTGTAACAGCAGACAAATGGCGTTTGAAAAAATGGGGGCAGAAAATGCGCAATGTCTGGACAATATCAGATTATTTGATCACAAAGTGTACTACAGTCCGAGAAATGGAAAAGAACAAATGAATTGTTATGATCTTTTGACAAAAGAAAACCATATTATTTACACAGGAAAAAACAGGGATATGGATTACAGGGCTTTCGGTTATACAGCAATTATGGACAAAAGACTGTATCTTCTTTTTTCACAGAGGGATGAGGGAATGGTAATTGATCTGGCGAATCATGAAGAAATCCGGCCTGAACAATTATGCGGGACAAATTGTAAACGGCCGGGTACAGAATATCCCTATGAGTTTGTGTATAGAAATGCCTGTATCACAGAGGATAAGCATATCGTAGCGATTAATCCATGGACTCTGGAAGTAGTTTCCATAGATACCGGAACAACAGAAGCAACGCGAATGGCAGTCAAAGAAAGTAAAGATACTGACAGGAACCACAGGCTGAATCAGATCATTTCAGATGCAGCAGACGGGATCGTAAGAGAATGGAAAGACGGAATGTTAGCGTCATTTATAGAAATGATTGCAGATACAAATAACATAGGATAGCTTGTTAAATTTGACAGGAAAGGTGAAACATATGAATGGTTATTCTGAAAAACAGGAACAGACAAAAGATACGTTTTCTTTTAAATGGGGAATGACAGAAACATATTCCAGTGCGCATATATTAAGAGATACCGGCGACTGGCTGATGCAGAAATATTTTGACGGCGATGCGGCAAAGCGGGATGAGATTTTTGCGGACGGAAAAACAGTGCTTGACGCTGGTTGCGGCGCAGGCATGTCAGCGATTGCTTTGCTGGGAGAAAGACTAAAAAAGCTAAAGTATATTGGCGTCGATATTTCCGATGCTGTTTCAGAAGCGAGGGAAAATCTGAAAAAAACAGGCGGAGAATATGAAGTGATACAGTGTGACCTTAACAACATTGATTTGAAAGAAAAAGTGGACGTCATATTTTCGGAAGGAGTGCTTCATCACACGGATTCTACGAGAGAAGCGATTATAAATCTTGGCAGACATTTGGCAAAAGGCGGATATTTTCTTTTTTATGTATATGCGAAAAAGGCTCCGATCAGAGAATATACGGATGATTATATCAGAGAGTATTTCAGGGATAAAAGCAATGAAGAGACGTGGAATGGGCTTGAGTCATTAACAAAATTCGGGAAAATGCTGGGAGATCTAAACGTTACATTACATATTGACGAGGATATACCATGCATCGGAGTAAAAAAAGGCGATATTGATTTACAGAGATTTTTCTATTGGAATATCTTTAAATGTTTTTATAAACCGGAATATTCGATAGACGAAATGAACCATATAAACTTTGACTGGTACCGTCCCTTAAATTGTCATCGTCAGACGCCGGATGAGGTCAGGATGTGGTGTGCCCAGGCGGGCCTTGTCATTGAAAGAATGCACGTTGAAGAGGCAGGAATAACTGTAGTTGCGAGAAAAGGTGATGAGTTATGAGATATGCGTTAATCGGTTGCGGAAGAATTTCCCCCAATCATATTGTGGCAGCGCAGAATAACGGGCTGGATTTGGCTGCAATATGCGATATTGATGAAAAGTGTATGGAGGACAAGGCTCTGAAATTTAAATTCGATCATCATGTTAAGAGATATACGGATTATATGAATATGATTGAATGTGAAAAACCACAGCTGGTAGCGATTTGCACAGACAGCGGCAAACATGCTCAAATTGCAATGGAGTGCATACGAAAGGGAATTCATTGCATCATAGAAAAACCGATCGCGTTATCGATCATGGATGCAGATGCCATAATTGCCGCTTCGATCAAGTATAATGTCAGGGTCTGCGCATGTCATCAGAACAGGTTTAATAAGTCGGTTCAAAAAATAAGAGAAGCAATCGACATGAACAGATTTGGGAAACTTTTTTATGCAGCTGCGCACATTCGCTGGCACCGCGGCCACGAGTATTACGACAGAGCCTCATGGAGAGGGACATGGGAGCATGATGGCGGCGCATTGATGAATCAGTGTATTCATAATATAGATTTACTCAGATGGATGATGGGATCTGATATCGTTGAAGTTGTCGGTATGACGGACAAGCTTAATCACAATTATATTGAAGCTGAGGATCTGGGGATTGCTTTGATTAAATTTAAGAACGGAAGTTATGGAACCGTAGAAGGAACAACGGATGTGTATCCGAAAAATCTGGAAGAGACGCTTTATATTTTTGGTGAAAAAGGCACAGTAAAAGCGGGCGGACAATCTGTTAATGTTATTGAAGAATGGAGATTTTCGGATTTATTAGATGATCCGGAGGAAATAAAGAGAAAATTTCATGAAAATCCTCCTAATATTTACGGATACGGGCATACGCCGTTATATGCAGATATGATCAATGCGATTGAACATGACAGACAGCCGTATATTACGGCCATGGATGGGAAACGCGCACTGGAATTGGTTCTGGCTATTTATAAGTCTGCAGCAGAAGGGAGAAGTGTAAAGCTGCCTTTGGAAAAATGCGCGACAACTGATTTTTCGGGACGGTTTTCTTGAAATTAAATATTCGGGAGAGGTTAAATTGCAATTCAGAGATTTGAGGAAACAATATGAACATAATAAATCCGCGATAGATGACGGGATCAAAAATGTGATCGAATCTGCTGACTTTATTTCCGGTCAGGCAGTTTATGAATTAGAAAAACAGCTGGCAGAGTATGTTGGGGTAAAACACTGTATTTCATGTGCAAATGGGACAGACGCTTTGCAATTGTCTCTTCTTGCATGGGGAACAGGTAAGAATGACGTTGTATTTGTTCCGGATTTTACTTTCTTTTCCAGCGGAGAAGCGGTTTCGGCAGTTGGCGCAATCCCCGTTTTTGTAGATGTAAATATGGATACTTATAATATCTCTGCAAAGTCGCTGGAGAAAATGATATTAAAAGTAATTTCACAGGGAACAGGGACGCCGAAAGCGATCATAGCAGTCGATTTGTTTGGGCAGCCGGCAGATTATATTAAAATTCGTGAAATTGCTGATAAATACAGCTTATTTCTTTTAGAAGACGGCGCGCAGGGTTTTGGCGGAAAGATATTGTCAAAGAAAGCCTGTTCTTTTGGAGATATCTCTACTACCAGTTTTTTCCCTGCCAAACCGTTCGGCTGTTATGGGGATGGCGGAGCAATTTTTACTGACAGCGATGAGTGGGCTGCGCTTTTAAGATCTTATAAGGTTCATGGGAAAGGCGAATCAAAGTATGACAATGTAAGAATTGGAATGAATTCAAGGCTGGATACCCTGCAGGCATCCATATTACTTGCGAAATTTCCGGTTTTTATAAAAGAGGAACTGGACGCTGCACAGGAGATTGCTTTATTTTATAGCAGCCGCTTAAAGGATATGGTGATAGTTCCTGCTGTTTTGCAGGATTATTTCTCTGCCTGGGCACAATTTACCATAAGGGTTGGGAATCGGCAGCAAAGAGACGGGCTGAAAAAATATCTGTCCGATTCCGGTATTCCGGTTATGATTTATTATCAGAAACCCATGCATCGGCAAAGGGCGTTTGATATGGATTTGTATCACGATGACGATTATCCAAATACAAATACATCATGTGAAACGGTATTGTCTCTGCCGTGCCATCCCTATCTGAATCGTTGGGAGATTCAGTTTGTAGTTGACAAAATATGTGAATTTATGAAAGGGAGCCAGGATGTCTGATTATTTTGTTCATGAGAGCAGTTATATAGATGAAAACGTCTCTATAGGGAAAGAAACAAAAATATGGCATTTTTGCCATATACAGCGCGGGGCAAGTATTGGCAGCCATTGTACGCTTGGGCAGAATGTAAATGTGGCTAATCATGTGAAAATTGGAAACGGCGTTAAAATTCAGAATAATGTGTCCATCTATGAAGGGGTTGAACTGGAGGATTATGTTTTTTGCGGTCCGTCATGTGTTTTTACAAATGATTTAACTCCAAGGGCAAAGTACCCCAAAGGAAAAGCGGCATATAAACGTACTCTTGTAAAGTCCGGGGCGAGTATCGGCGCAAACGCTACCATTGTATGCGGCACGGTAATTGGCAGAAATGCGATGATAGGGGCCGGCGCTGTCGTAACGGACGATGTACCTGACGGGGCGATAGTAGTTGGAGTTCCGGCAAAACAAACCGGCTGGATTGATGAACGGGGTAATATACAGCCGACGGATCAATTGAAATAACATAGGTGGTTAAAATAAATGTGTGGAATCGCAGGATTAATGAATTTAAACAGGACTGACTGCAGTGTGAAAAATGCAGGAATGCTTGTAAAAAAAATGACGGATATAATCGCGCACAGGGGGCCGGATGGCGAGGGATGCGAAGTATTGGATGACGGGCATGTATATATGGGACATAGAAGACTGGCAGTGATCGATTTGTCGGAACGCGCCCGTCAGCCCATGCATAGTTTGGATAAGCGATTTACAATTACATACAATGGCGAAGTTTATAATTACAGGGAGCTTCGCAGACAGCTGAAAGCAAAAGGTTTTCGTTTTTTTTCGGATTCTGATACGGAAGTGGTTCTGAATGCCTATATTGCATGGGGAGTGGAAGCCTTTGAAAAATTAAACGGGGTATTTGCTTTTGGTATTTGGGATAATTGCAGGAAGCAGTTAGTACTTGTGAGGGACAGATACGGAGCCAGACCGCTCTATTATTCAAAAGTGGGAAATCAGTTGGTTTTTGCTTCTGAATATAAGGCGATCTTAGAACATCCGCAGTTCAGGCGTGAAGTAAATCTGGAATCATTAAAAGAATATTTTACATTCCAGAATATTTTTTCAAACAATTCCTTATTAAGAAATGTGCAGCTGTTAGAAAGCGGGAGTTATTTAAAAGTTGATTATTCCATGGAGGAACTTCCGGAGCCAAAGATTTATTGGGAATACAATTTTTACGAAGATACAGACATACGCGCAAAGGAAGAATATGAGGAGGAATTGAACAGACTGTTCCAAAATGCCGTCATGCGTCAGCTGGTGAGCGATGTTTCCATTGGCTCTTATCTGTCAGGCGGGATTGATTCGGGCTCAATTACAGCAATCGCATCAAAAAAAATATCGGATTTAAAGACTTTTACCTGCGGTTTTGATCTGCATTCCGCATCAGGGATCGAACTGGCTTTTGATGAAAGAGAAAAAGCGGAATATATGTCCTATTTATTTAAAACAGAGCATTATGAAATGGTACTTAAGTCGGGAGATATGGAGCGCTGCATGAGAAATTTAGTATGGCACATTGAAGATCCGAGAGTTGGCCAGAGTTATCCCAATTATTATGCAGCGAAATTAGCGTCGCAATTTGTAAAAGTCGTTTTGGCAGGTACCGGAGGGGATGAAATATTTGCCGGTTATCCGTGGAGGTATTACCGGGCGGCAAATTGTAAGGATTATGATGAATATGTGAAAAATTACTATTGTTATTGGCAGCGTCTGCTGAGTGAAAAAGAGCAGGAGGATATATTTTCTCCGATCTATGAAAAAACACGAAATTATTCAACGGAAAGTATATTCAGGGGGATCTTTGAGCGGGTTTCGCATAAAGAGAATACGCTGGAGCAGAATATCAACAATGC
The DNA here is from genome assembly GCA_947088675.1 of uncultured Roseburia sp. GTDB lineage: Bacteria > Bacillota > Clostridia > Lachnospirales > Lachnospiraceae > Roseburia. Next base: position 59,265 of record CAMUHN010000008.1, on the reverse strand, counting down.
GTTATACCTGGAAGCCAGGACCTTTTTAAATGGATTGTTGATTATAGAAGACAAAATCAGTATGGCATTTGGACTGGAAAGCAGGGTGCCTTTTCTTGATAACGATCTGGTGGATTTTGCGATGAAGATTCCTGTGAAATATAAACTGTCAAATCTGGATAAAGTAGTTTTGGTAAATGAAAATAACGCAGGAAATAAAAAACAGTTTTATTGGCAGAAATCAAATGACGGCAAGACGATCCTGAGGAACGTAATGGAGAAATATGTTCCAAAAGAAATAACCAGGGATGTCAAACAGGGATTTTCCGCGCCTGATGCAAGCTGGTTCAGAGGCGAAAGCATCGCTTACGTGAAAAGTATTGTTGACAATCCAAATTCCAGAATATATGAGTATATGGATAAAAAAGCGGTGCAGGCTGCAGTGTCCGGACATATGTCAGGAAAAACAAACAGACGGTTGTTTATATGGTCGTTATTAAACTTTGAAACATGGTTACATTTGTATGCATAGGAGAGATGGAGATGGAAACATTATTATTTCCCAACAGAATCACAGTGGAACTGACAAATGATTGCAATGTATCCTGCACCTTTTGCAACAGGCAAAAAATAAAAATGAAGATCGGATATATGGAAGATGAGCTTTTCTATAAAATTATTGATGAAGCGGCAGAAAAACTTCCGGTTAAATTAGTACCGTTTTTCAGAGGGGAACCTTTAATGCACCCGCATATTACAGAATTGATCAGATATGCAAAATCAAAAGGAATCGGGCCTGTACAAATGGCGTCAAATGCGTTGCTGCTTGATGAAGAAATGCAGGACAGATTAATCGAAGCGGGCATAGATTATATCTCGTTTAGTTTAGATACAACAGATCCTGCTATTTATCGGTGTTCCCGGTTAAAGGGTGATTTACAGACCAGTGAGAAAAATGTAGAGCAATTTGGACTAAAATGCAGGGAAAGAAAAAGGAGGGGCTTATTCGCTCCAACGCTTCAGGTGTCTACCATTGATATGGAAGAATATAAACCGACACAGGCAGCTTTTATAGAAAAATGGAAAAATTATGTGGATGTGGTCAGAGTTTATGAGCAGCACGATGAAAAAGGCCGGTTTGCAAATATTGAAGTAGCAGAGAAGCTGAATATTTTTGATGCCAGGAAACCATGCCGGAAGGTCTTTACAGATATGATCATTTATTATGACGGCAGTTTAGCGCTCTGCAACTACGATTGGGATGAAAAAAGGAAACTGGGAAATTTGAATGAAATGTCAATTGAGGAAGCCTGGCATTCGGATGAGTATGAAAAAATAAGGCAAAAGCACTTGTGCGGAGCGTTTGGAGACGAAATTTGTCAGGAATGCCAGCACTGGAAAATTGATTATGTGGAAGGAGGATTCCTGGGACGAAGTTATCAATCTTAGGGGATAAATATGGGCATTCCGATTACAAAACCGTTTTTTGATGAGGAAGAATTGCGGAAAGTAAAAGAAGTGTTAGATTCCGGATGGGTTACGCAGGGACCGGTTACTGCAGAATTTGAAAACATATTCTCACAATATCAGGACTGTCAATATGCAGTTGCGGTTTCTTCCTGTACGGCGGCGCTGCATCTTGCATTGCTGGCGCTTGGAATCGGGAAGGGAGATGAAGTAATTGTCCCGGCATTTACATGGATTACATCGGCAAGCTGCGTAGAGTATGTCGGCGCAGATGTAAAATTTGTTGACATTGAAAAAGAATCAATGAATATAGATGTGTCAATGATTGAGCCTGCCATTACGGAGCGGACGAAAGCGATCATAGCAGTTCATCTGTTTGGAAATCCTGCGAAGATGGACGAGATCATGGCAATCGCAGAAAAATATCATTTGTATGTGATTGAAGACTGCGCATGCGCAATAGGAACCGCTTATAAAGGGCGGAAAGTAGGAACAACAGGCAAGATCGGATGTTTTTCTTTTCATCCAAGGAAAACCATCACCACCGGGGAAGGCGGGATGTGCGTCACAAATGATAAACAGCTTTATAACAGATTGCAGCAGCTGCGAAATCATGGCGCAAGTGTAACAAAGCGCACAGCGGAATACAAAAAGCCGTATTACATGGGAGTCTATGATGAAGTGGGATACAATTTGCGGCTTTCCGACATCCAGGCAGCGGTTGGCGTTGCCCAGTTTGGAAAATTACCAATGCTGCTGAATGACAGACGCAGATGCGCAGCGTATTATTTGAAAAAACTATCGGGCATTCGGGCATTGATTGTCCCGGATGACAGGGTTCATATTGGACATACCTACCAGGCTTTTGTCGTTCTGTTAAGATCCGGCGACCGTAATAAAAGAAACGCTATTATGGACGCAATGGCGAGCGCGGGAATCCAATCGAGGCCAGGAACGATAGCAATCACCAGAACAGAGTTTAACAGAAAAAAATATAACCTGGATTATGGACAGTTTCCGGTTGCCGAGTATTGTGAAGATTCTTCCATAACGCTGCCTATATATTTGCATATGTCAATGGAAGATATGGATAAAGTTGTGGATATCATGATAAGAAATATATAGGAGAATGAAAGATGAATGTCATAATATGTGTAGCATCTCCGTATGGAATGCGCTGCCTTGAAAGCATAGAGCAGGTTGTTACGATTGCTGGCATTATCACGACGAAAAAAGAATTTCAAATCAGGTTCGGCGATACAGACAGGGTAATGGAAAATCAGGCGTATGCGCAGGTTTGCGAATATGCACAGAAAAAAAACGTTCCGCTGTATCAGATAGAAAAAATGAACAGTATGGAAACAGAACAGTTTATCAGGAATCATTCGGCGGAATTGATGATTGTTTCGGGCTGGTATCATCTGATTAAAAAAAATATCATGGATTTATTTCCAAAAGGCGTAATTGGCCTGCATTCTTCTATGCTGCCCAGGTATCGCGGAGGCGCGCCGTTGGTCTGGCAGATGATAAACGGAGAATCCAGTGCGGGAATTACGTTATTTTACCTTGACGAGGGCGTCGATTCCGGGGATATTATTGCGCAGAAACAAGTGGATATACTGGAAGAGGATACAATAAAAACCTTATATGACAAAGTTGGGAATTGTGGGATTGAGCTGTTATTGGAAAATCTTACACGAATAGAAAAGGGAACGGCTGCGCGGAAAAAACAGGAGAATCTTTCGGATGAAGATATCTGGCCGCAAAGAAAACCGGAAGATGGGATGATTGACTGGAGTATGGACCCAAAACAGATCCGGAATTTTGTAAGAGCGCAGACAAAGCCGTATCCCGGCGCATTTACCTATATTGGCAGCAAGAAAGTGATTATTTGGGACTGTGACATAGAAGAAACAGAATCCTGATGTAAGGTGGAAAAAACAGAATGGACCAGTATAATTTTTCGGATTTTACAGAGGAAAACTATAGAAAAATGATCCGGCTGGCAAAAGAAAAATATTCGTTCCGTACCTACGGCGATGTTGACAGTATGAAGAATGGCGTTATATGGAGGCACGATATCGATATGTCAGTTCACAGGGCGTTAGCCCTGTCACGGATCGAAAAAGAAGAGGGTGTGTTTGCGACATGGTTTGTTTTATTACACAGCAGTTTTTATAATGTTTTTGAAAAAAATATATACAGAAAGCTGAAGATGATAAAAGAAAACGGCGGGATCATAGGCCTTCATTTCGATCCTGATTTTTATGAATCAGTAAACAGCGATATCACAGGTCTGGAAGAAAAATTAATTTTGGAAAAAGAATTATTGGAACGTGTACTGGAAACGGAAATCGACGTTTTTTCATTTCACAATCCGGATACCGGCGGAGGTTTTTTGGATTTGGAACAAACGCATATAGCCGGGATGAGAAATGTATATCATTCTTCCATCAGAAATCAATTTTCTTATTGTTCCGATTCAAACGGCTATTGGAGATACAGGCGTTTGGAGGATATGATCAGGGACGGACGGCCGGATGAAAAAATACAGATCTTAACGCATCCTGTTTTCTGGCAGAAAGAGGGGATGTCGCCAAGAGAACGCGTTATGAGGTGCGTAGACGGCCGGGCTGCGAATACGATGAAAGAATATGATGAATTATTGAAGAAAAATCATCGTGAAAACGTCATGCAGCCTGTTGCACGCAGCAAATCATACCGTGAATTACAATTCTGAGAAATAGGCTGCAGATGTGGAAATGTATATAACAGGTTTGGACAATATGGGGTAGTGTGTATGAAAAAGTACATATATGGCGCGGGGCATAACTGTGAGAGCTGTATCAAATTAGTAAGAAAGTGTAATGATGAGATTCTTGGTATTATAGACCGGAATCCGAATAAATGGAATTTAGAAATTGGTAACATTTCGGTGTGTCCGCCTGATTTTCTGAACAGGCATGAATACGGATCCGTTGTAGTCTCGTTAAACAGTTATGTTGAGGTTGTAGACGTCCTCTTATCTATGGGAATCGGAACAGAACTTATTGAAATATACGAAGCGAAAGCAGATCGGATTATTCCGTTACAGGAGATGTACAGCAGATATAAAGAGGAAAGCGCTTATCAGAAATCTGCAGTCCGACAGATAAAAACGGGGCTTTTGTCTGAAGTGAAAGAGACAGGGGAATTATGGAACAGAGGCGTGATCTCTGTCTTTGGAACAGACGAAGATTATGAGATTGTAAGTACATTTCTTGATGCTGCTCACTTAAATGACCTGAAAATCGTAAAGAATCAGATTGCGGTATATCCTGAGGAATATCAATATTTGATATGCGGGGCTGATTATAAAGATATTGTAACCGAGTTTCGAAAGAACGGGAATGAGCAGCAAAAGCAGTGGATCATTTTACCATTTTTTGATGTTAAGAATAGTTTTATCTGGAAGTGAGGAACAAGAGTGAAAATCCTGTTTGTAACAATGAAATACGAGCATAAAAATGATATGCATATTAACAATATATTATCCTTTTTAGAGGTTGCCGCCGTTGATTATTACGGCCCGGGTTTTCAATCCAGAGAGGTGTTGGAAAAGGGGGTTGACTGGTTTTGGAAAGAAAATGGCGGATATGACGCAATCATATTGGATTTTGCACTCGCCATACTGCAAATAGATTTTTTGGATATACGTGAAGCATATCACTGGCACAGATATGCGCTTTCAGATTATAAATTACATATGGCAATTTACTATGCGGATAAGATTATAAATGAATTAAAAAAAGCAGACGTGGCAAAAGCGCTTTTTTATTGGTGTGACACATACAACATACAGGCGCGCTGGGAACGTATCATAGAGGATCTGATAAAAGAGGGATTCTATTTTCTTGGCCCGGGAATCGAGTTTTTTCCGGAAGTGAAAGACGAAGAATACTTAAAAAAAGCCGGCGCGTCGAATCGTTACCGTGCGTTTTGTATGAGAAACAGTAAAGTTCTGATATCGATGTGTCATGCAACCGTGAATTATATTGATTGCTGTATGACGCCTTCCGATGAACGGGAATATGATATTACAATTCCCGGAAATCTTGATCGGTTTCATTATCCGGAGCGTGCACAAATTGAGGATATCGTAAAGGTATCTGATTTGAAAGTATATGATGACTACAGAAACAGGACGATGGGATATCTGAATACGGAAAACAGCGATTGCAACAGATACAAAAGGCAGGAAGATAAAGAACTGGATCAGAAATTACGAAGTTCCTGCGTATATATGGATTTTCGGCAGACAAAAGAGTCGGTGCTCTGTTGGAGAGAAAACTATTATGATGCGCTTCGCCGTTCTAAGATGGGGTATGCCTGCGGTGCAGTATCAAGACAGATTTTAAGAAAATTTGCTGAAATTCCCTGTGCAGGAGCGCTATTGCTGTGTGAAGACATACCGCCGCTTGCAAATTATGGTTTTGTAAATGGATTTCATGCAGTCACAGTCACACCGCAGAATGTTTTGGATACATGCGAGTATTTTTTGCATCATGTTGGCGATATGCGAAATATTGCAAATAACGGAAGGAAAATGATTCTTCAGACACATACGGCGCTGGCGCATGCCAGATTCGTTGTAAAGGCATTAGAGGCAGTCAATGAGAAAAGATTTGAACGTTCTTATTGGCAGGACGGTCGGTTTATCATTGAGTGACAGAGGTGATTTTGATGGAAATATGGAAACAATTTGAAAATGCGAAAGCGCTGTTATTTGATTTTATAAACGCAAAACAGGTGATTTTATGGGGATATGAATATAATGCTTATTTTATCGAGCATATGTTTAAGATATCGAATAAGAATATTGAATATATCGTAGAGGATGGGAATGTTAACCCAAGGATACCGATCACAAGATCCTGTGAATTAACAGACCTGTCCCCAAATAAACATGCAGTCATTCTTACAGGCGATTACAGTATGGAAGTGGAGCAGTTTTTGCAAAAAAATGGATTTCAGAAAAATGAGCATTATATTTATGCGAAAGATTTGTTTCTGAAATCCGGAGATGAAAAAAGAAATATTTCCTATTTTGGATATTTAGAGAGTTATTATCACGTTGACATTACAGAAAGAAAGATGCCGGAACAAATGGAAAAACCGGCAGAAGATTGTTTTATGTATTCTCCGGGAATCGGTTACGCGCTGGCTGATGTTATGGAGCAGTTTCATATTAACGGCAAAGATGCGGTTTTTGACTTTGGCTGCGGGAAAGGCGGGGCATTAATACTTTTTGAAAAATATGGTTTTAAGAAGTATGGCGGCGTAGAGTACGATAAGCAATTGTACTCTGTCGTGCATAAAAATTTCGATATTCTGGGATTGGATCAATCGGGGTTAATAAATGATGACGCGGCAATGCTGACAACCGAGCTGGATGCGTATAATTATTTTTTTCTGTATCATCCATTTGAGGGCGAGACTTTCTATCAGGTGATAAAGAATCTCCAAATGAGCTGGAAGAGAAATCAAAGAAAGATCACACTATTGTATTCCGGCCCATACTGCCACGATCTGGTGGTAAAAGATAACTGTTTTATTTTGACAAAGAAAGTATATACCGATTATTCCGTGAGAAATGTAAATATTTATGTTATCCCGGAGGTGAAATCATGATCTGCGCGATCCATCAGCCCAACTTTTTCCCGTGGTTAGGATATTTTGATAAAATGCACAGATCTGATAAATTTGTGTTTCTGGATCAGGTTTCTTACCCCAAAAGCAGCAAAACAATGTCAACCTGGGGAAACAGGGTTGCTGTCAATATTATGGGAGAGAAGAAATGGATCCATTGCCCGCTGATCAGAGAGGACGGAGTCCAATATTTTGATAAGATAAAAATAGATAATACAGCGAATTGGCGCGATAAAGTTATCAAAACGCTTTCTCTTAATTATAAAAAAAGTGATTATTTTGACGAAGTGTTTGATTATATTTGTGAATTGATTCGTTATGATGCAGATGAATTAGGGCAATATAATATCCATACAATTACTTCCCTTTTAAAAAGACTAAATATAGCCTGTGTCTGGGAAAGGCAGTCAGACCTGAATACCGTTAATCATTCCAATGAATTGCTAATTGAAATTGTACGTAAAGAGATGTGCGATCAATATATGTGCGGCGGCGGTGCAGACGGATATCAGGATGTCGCTTTATTTCAAAAGCAAAAGATAGAGGTTATATACCAAAACTATAACCCGATTCCGTATAAGCAATGTTCCGAAAATTTTGTGGGAGGGCTGTCCGTAATTGATGCGCTGTTTTGCTGCGGTTTTGAGGGAACGGAAAATTTAATTAAGCAGAGGAGTGAATTTTGAGAGAGTCGGATCATGATGTTTACAGCATTGATTATACCAAACTTCCATACAATTCCCGTGTGATCGTTTACGGAGCGGGACTGATCGGCATTACATATATCAAATCAATAATGAATACAGAGCGGCTTTCGATCGAAGCAATTGCAGACAGGAATCGTTTTGGAGAAGAATGCGAGGGGTTTATCATCATAGAACCGTCGGAGATTGTAACGTACCGTTTTGATTATGTACTGATTGCTTTAGAAACCTTATCCAATGCCAGAGATGCAATGTCGTATTTCGTGTCCGTTGGCATACCCTCGGATAAATTAGTATGGTTTGGCAGTGATAAAACGACAGGGATGCGGGGAAAATGGGAATACAATAAATTTCTGGAGCGTAATTGGAAGACGTCAAAAAAAAGAATATTTATCTTTATGATTCCGGAACATGGAAATGTCGGCGATTATGCGATTGCATATGCAGAGTTGGCTTTTTTCAGAGATTATTTTTGGGACTATGACGTACTTACAGTTACTACCAACGAATGGATCAATGCAAAAGCAGCGATCATTGGGTATATACAGCCGGATGATATTATTTTTTTTAACGGCGGAGGATATTTGGGCGACTTATGGGAGGGAGACAGAGAAAATTATCGAAGTGTGATCGAGTTGTTTCCCGGACATAAAATTATTTTTTTTCCAAATACTCTGACCTTTAAAGACGGAACGCAGGAGAATGAAGTCTGTAAAGAAGAAGTGATCTGGCTGGGGAAACATAACAATATCTGTGTGATGTTTCGCGATTATCGATCATTTAAAGTTTTTAACCAATATGGCGGTAAGGCATTCTTTTTTCCGGACATGGTATTTTACGCGGGCGTATGCAAAAGATTGTTTTCCAGCAGGGAGGAGTCCCATAAAAGAAATGAAAAAAGCGTTTTGTTATGTTTGAGAAATGACAGGGAGAAAGCCGCAGATTCTGACGAGCTTATTCGAAAAATGCAGGCACAGGATGAATATCAATACGAAAGTTTCTCTGTCAATGCGGAAAGATATCTGCCATTTTCAGACGGTTATGATTATATAAAGAAAATTTGTAAAAAAATGAAGCAATTTGACTGTGTGATTACTGACCGTTTGCACGGAATGATCCTTTCTGTTATTTCAGATGTTCCATGTATCGCATTGGACAACAGGACAAAAAAAGTAAAAGGTGTAATCGAATGGCTGCCGGATAAAAGAATGGTCAGTTATTGTGATGACATTGATGGGATTGAGATAAAAGAGCTGATTCATCAGACGATTCAGAATAAAAAAGAGGCGGGAAATTTTGTTTTTTCTGCAGAAGAATTTGAAAAAATGGCGGAACTGATAAATGAAATGATACGGCAGGTGAAAAGATGACAAGAAAAACAGTTTTACTTCTTGGGGATTCGATTAGTTTGGGATATCGGCAGAAAGTAAGGAGCATATTGAAAGATTCCCTATCTGTAGTCTATCCGAAAGAACAGGGGAAAAATGCGGCAGATCTATATCGAATGATTTATGAATGGAGCAGAGATTTAATTGATGATCTGGATGACGTTGGGCTGATCTACTGGAATGCCGGGTTATGGGACGTCGTAAACATATTTGGGGAAGGCCCCAATACTGATGTGGAAACATATCAAACGTATTTGAACAGAACCGTAAAAAGACTCAGAAAACTATTTCCGAGAGCAAAGATCTGTTTCGCTCTCACCACTCCGGTGCTGGAAGAGCGTTACAAAGACGATTTCTACAGAACAAACGAGGAAATAAAAAAATACAACAGAGCTGCAGACAAAGTGTTGAGAGAACAGGTGGATTTCGTGGACGATCTGTATTCTTTGGTCAACGGAACAGAAAAAGAAAACTATATAGATGCGACACATTTTACCAATACGGTAAATCAGCAATTGGCTGTGCACATATCCAATGAGATAAAGTCATTGCTTCATCGTGATATAGAAGAATACGGCAGATTGAAACAGAAGAGAGAGATAAAAAAGGAGCGTCTGCTGGCTGCAATTGCAGATAACAGACGAATCCAGATCGCGGCCTGGGGAGCCGGAAATATTTTTTCTGAATATAAGGATATCTTAAAGGAATGCTGCGATATTCTTGCTGTTATTGATCGTGACAGGCGGCTGCAGGGAAGTAAAATTCATGGTTATCCCTGTATTGCTGCGGGAGACATTCCGGCAGAAGCGGAATTGGTCGTTATTACAGTTGACAATACATCTGCGATATTGGAGATCCAGGACTATTGCTTTTGCAATGAGATCAATTGCTGTACCTGTTCTGAAATCATGGAAAGGATATGGCCTGTTTACGAAAAGAAAGTATTTGAGAAGGTAAAGCCGGTCTTCAAAGACGTTTGGCCCGGATCCAAATCTGAAATGAAGAAATATATCGGCATTTCGATACCTGAAAATATATGCAATCTGGATTGCATGTATTGTTATCTTCAGTTGATCCCTTATCGAAGGTATATTAATATCAACAGGAAGAATCCGCATTCGGCAAAATTTATAAGGTGGAGGCTGCGACGAGAGGTTCTGGGCGGCAGCTGCCTGATTGGTCTGACCGGAGCCGGGGAGACTCTTTTTGCGGATCATTTTGAAGAAGTATGTCTGGAATTGTTAAAGGAGGGACATTATTTACATATTGTTACAAACGGCATACCAAAAGATAAAATTGAACGTCTTTTAGACGCGGCAGGGGACTATGCGGGAAATATTATTTTTAAACTGTCGTTTCACTATTTACAGCTTTTAGAGAAAAAAATGCTGCCGATATTTGTTGAGACGGTCAGGCTGATTGAAGCGTCTTTGGCGTCCTATACAATCGAGGTAATGCCTCACGATGAATTAATTCCATATATTCAGGAGATTTTGGATTTTTCTTTGCATAATTTCGGCGCATACCCGCATCTGACAATAGGACGCGATGAAAAGGACGGTGCAAAACTTTTAACAAAGCAGACCTATACGCAGTTTTATCATACATGGAAAGTATTTGAATCTGTCATGTTTGATATGAGAATGGACCTGTATATGAGAAAAGGAAAAAACTGTCAGGCCGGAGAAAAGAGTTTATTTATGGATCTGTATACAGGCAGACTGAGCAGGTGCATATTTCCGGAAAGTATAGGCAATGCATATTTTGACGGTATTGAAAATTTAAACATTGCTAAAGTCGGCGATTACTGTCCAATGAATTATTGTTTTAACTGTCATGTGTATGCGGCCTTAGGCGTGCTGCCGGTTTCGGATGTACCTACCTATATGACAATCAGAGACAGAAAAAAAGAAGACGGTTCGCATTGGATCAAAGAAAATATGAGGAGATATTTGAATATTAAATTGTAATTATGTCCAATTTGAGGGAGGACAAAATGACAAAGCTGATCAGTATTATCGTACCGATCTATAATGTGGAAAGGTACTTAACGAAGTGTATTGATTCGATTATATCTCAGACTTATAAAAACCTGCAGATAATTTTAGTTGACGACGGTTCTGTGGATCGTTCAGGAGAAATATGCGACGCCTGTCAGGAAAAGGATGGACGAATCGTTGTGATTCATCAGGAAAACAAAGGACTTGTAAGTGCGAGAAAAGCCGGACTGCATATTGCTAAAGGAGAGTATGTCGGATTTGTGGACGGCGATGATTATATTGAAGAGGACATGTATGAAAAACTGTTTTATGCTATTCGTAATGCAGATGCAGACATGGTACATGCCGGATATTTCAGAAATGATGAAACGCAGGTCAGGGGTACAGGAGATCATGCAGTAATCGACTTTCACGATGCGGACAGGACGTCCGGCATTATTGAATTGATATTTGATTTAAAAAAGGGACAGATTATGTCGCCCTGCCTTTGTTTTAAACTTTTTAAAGCGGATCTGATCAAAAGATCCTATGAAACTGTGCCGGATGCACAATCTTATGGAGAAGATTTAATTTCACTGTGCAGCACGTTATATCTTTGCAAAAAAGTTGTGATACTTGAGGAGGCATATTATCACTATACAATAAGAAACGATTCCATTATGAATCTGGTGAATCGTCAGATGCTGTTAAGGCAAAACAGCCTGCGTAATTGTCTGGAAGAATTAGCGCTTAAATCAGGACAATACGATGAGCTTTGGGAGGCGATCGATACTTATTGGCTGACCGGGATCCTGGATGATCTGAAAAAAATATATCCGGAAGCGGTTCGGGTCTTTCATTTTCCGTTAGTGGAAGCACTGCGTAATAAGAGAGTGATACTTTACGGAGCAGGTGCGGTTGGAAGAGACTATTACAGCCAAATCAGACTCTATATGAGTATAAATCTGGTGGCATGGATCGATCAGAATGCGCAGAACATGGAAAGCGAATACTGTGAAATAGAGACGGTGAATCATATTCTGACCCGGGAATTTGATTACATAGTGATCGCTGTTTTATCTGAACGTCAGGCAGCTCATATTAAGGAAGAATTAGCGGCGATGGGGATTGGGGAAAACAGACTTATATGGAGCAGGCCTGTTCTGTCGTCTGTAATGAAAAATACGAGATAAATAAGCGAAGCGTGAAACGGAGTTTGATTTTGGAGAAAGTATGAGCAAATACAGAGCGGATAATTTCAGCAGGAAGATAAGTGTGATTGTACCAGTATATAATGCGGAGTTATATCTGGCAGACTGCCTGGACAGTATTGTTTCACAGGATTATTTCAATATGGAGATCATTCTGATTGATGACGGATCAGAAGACGGCAGTTATTCCATATGTAAAAAATATGCAGAAAAAGATGACAGAATCGTTCTGGTCCGGCAGGAAAACAAAGGTTTGGTGTGCGCCCGAAGAATCGGAATCCGTATGGCGCAGGGGGATTATATTTCTTTTGTGGATGCGGATGATTATATCGAAAACGATATGTACACCAGATTGCTGGATGCTATAGGCGATAACTGCCCGGACATAGCAGCTTTTGGTTTAGTGGAAGAATACGCCGATCATACGGGAAAAAAGAAAAATCATTTTCCGGCGAATTATTATAACAGACATTCACTGGAAAAAGAAATATTTCCGTTAATGTTGAGTTATCAGCCTTTCTTTGATTTCGGCATTCTGCCTAATCTTGTCTGCAAACTGATAAACCGCCGTTTTTTAAACGGGAGTAAACTGCGTGTGTCAAATCAGGTTACGATTGGCGAGGATGCAGACGTCACATTTCAATTAATGGTACAGGCCAGGACGCTTCAGATTGTGGATATTTATCCATATCATTACTGTAAGCGCGACGATTCCATGATGCATAAAGAAATCAGTATTTCTGCCATTGATGCGCTGGAATGTGATTTGAAAATGTCGTTTCTGGAGGAAAACTTTTACGATCTTATGAAACGGCAGCTGGATGATTATATCATCTTTTTGAAGCTGCTGAAAAATCCGGGGAGTATTGAGACCATAAATGCGTTTTTTTCAAATCCTGCAAATAGAATCGCATTGTATGGAGCCGGTGGATTTGGACAGGCGCTGTATCGTGAGTATTCGGATCAGATCTTATTATGGGCAGACAAAAATTATGAGGCCTGTTGTAAGAGCGGGATGGAAGTCAGGCCGACTGCGGAATTGATCAAAAGACAAAATGAATATGATTATATCTATATATCAATTCTTGATTCTAATGTATGCAGAAGAATGAAAGATACTTTTATCAAAAAAGGGATCAGAAAGAAAATATTATTTTTTACGAATAGCAGCATGACATAAAACTAAATTTTTACGGTGGTGACGATATGAGCATAAAATGTTGTTCTTTTCGCCGGATGGCAGATGAGATTATAAAACATAATAAGAAAATTATAATGTTCGGCGCCGGCGTCATAGGACAGATAACTACACCCGAGATACTCAGGAGATATGGCGTTTTGTCATATTTAGAGTGCTATTTGGATAACGACCATAATAAATGCGGCGAAGTTATTGAAATAGACGGCAGGAAATATGAAATAAAAGAGCCGGAGTATCTGAAAGGCTGTAATAAAAACAGGGTAGTTCTGATCAATATCAGCCGTTTTGATGAAGTCAAAATTCAGATGGAGCATATGGCTGTGATCGAAAAACTGGATATCTATATTATGCCGATGATGTGTATTCATAATATGTGTTCCGGCAGGTCTGGCGGCATGGCGGTCAAAAAAGACGAAGCATTGATCCCCAAAAAGATTCATTATATGTGGATAGGGAAAAAAGAAATACCGGATAATCTTAAAAAATGTATGGATAGTTGGAAAAAGTATTGCCCTGACTATGAAATAATTGAATGGAATGAAAGCAATTATGATATATGGAAACACCCGTATATGAGGCAGGCATATGAGAGAGGCGCGTATGGTTTTGTTCCTGATTATGCCAGATTGGATATCTTATACTCGCACGGCGGATTTTACATGGATACGGATGTAGAACTGATAAAGAGCCTTGATGCCATGCGTTACCAGGAAGTATTTTGCGGGGTTGAAAAATGGCAGGTTCTGAATTTTGGCGGATGCAGCGGGGCAGTGAAAGGGCATCCGATGATGAAAAGTTTTCTTGATGCGAGGGAAAATATTTTTTTTGTGGATGAAAATGGAAACCAGAACAGGAGCACCTGCGGTTTTTATGATACGAAACTGATTCTTGAGAGAGGTTACAGAACGGATGGAACTACGCAGACGGTAGACGGAATGAATATATATGCCTATGATTATTTTCATCCTTATGATTATATGTCGGGATTGCTGCATGTTACAGAAAATACATATTCCATTCATCATTTTAATGGCGGATGGCTTGATGAGAAAATGAAAGAGCAGAACGATCTTACAGCAAAGAAGTATCTTCGGTTATATAAAGAGTGTTTAGCGGAACATGAAAATAATAAAATGTCCATGTACGAAAAAATTATAGCGCGCAAGGAAAAAATATCGCTGATTGGATTGGGATATGTTGGAATGCCGATTGCGGTTGCTTTTTCCAAAAAAGCGGATGTCATTGGTTTTGATTTGAATGAAAAAAAGATACGTCTGTACAAAAGCGGCGTAGATCCGACAAATGAAGTGGGGAATGAAACGATAATAAATTGTACCGTTGATTTTACTTCAGATGAAACGCGGCTGAGAGAAGCAAAATTTCATATTGTTGCGGTACCGACCCCGGTCAATGCGGATCATACGCCTGATTTATCGCCGGTAGAAAGCGCCAGCAGGATTTTGGGGAGGAATCTTACCAAAGGATCCATCGTCGTGTATGAATCCACCGTTTACCCAGGCGTAACAGAAGATATCTGTGTGCCAATTCTGGAAGAGGAATCCGGTTTGAAGTGCGGTGCGGATTTTAAGGTTGGATATTCACCGGAACGGATAAATCCGGGTGACAAAAACCACAGGCTTGAGAACATCAAAAAAATAGTATCAGGTATGGATCAGGATACATGCGGGGTTATAAAAAAAGTGTATGATCTGGTGATTGAGGCGGGGACATATCCGGTTTCAAACATAAAAACCGCTGAGGCGATCAAAGTTGTGGAAAACAGCCAGAGAGATATCAATATAGCATTTATGAATGAACTTGCCATGGTGTTTGACCGCATGGGTATTGACACAAACGAGGTTGTTGACGGAATGAATACAAAGTGGAATGCTCTCGGATTCAGGCCGGGATTAGTAGGAGGGCACTGTATCGGAGTAGATCCCTATTATTTTACCTATGAAGCCGAGAAACTTGGATATCACAGCCAGATTATTCTAAACGGCCGTATTGTAAATGATGGGATGGGGGCCTATATTGCGGAAACTGTTGTAAAAAAGATGGTGGAAGCGGGACAGGCTCCAAGGAAATCAAAGATCGTCATATTAGGGCTGACTTTTAAAGAAGATTGTCCTGATATAAGAAACAGCAAAGTGATTGATATTGTCAGGAAACTCAATGAATATGGAATTGAGCCGGATATTGTGGATCCGTGGGCGGATGATGCAGAAGCATATCAGGAGTATGGCGTTCATTTATCAAAAATAACGGATATACATCATGCAGACTGTATCGTGGCAGCCGTTGCACATCGTCAGTTCAGAAAGAATGGATTGCAGGCATTGCAGGAGTTGTTTGGAGGTTTTTCAAGTAAAAAAGTCCTGATTGATGTCAAGGGCGTCTATAACAGAGAGGACTTAAAATTATCAAACCTTAATTGGTGGCGGTTATAAAACGCCAAAAAAGCGCAGGAGGCGTCTGCATTGCATGAAGCAGACAAATGCGTTGAGATCGGAAAGAAAGGATGGTTACATGCTTAATGTAGTAATGAAGTCAGGAGACAAACTGCAGATTGGCGATCATGTGGTGATTAAGCTGCAAAGTGACAGCAGAGCGCAGCTGGCAATTGATGCGCCGAAAGAAGTAAGCATCAGGAGAATTGCTGCGGACATACAGGAAAAACAAAAAGAGCAGATAAGATAATACAGCGCGGCTTATTTTAAAGAGAGGACGGGAATTTGAGAAAATCACAGAAAAAACGGATTGATGCTTTGTTAAGGCTGATAGAGCAGGCTCATGTACAGGCGGCAAAATCTGTCAGGACGGGAAAACGGCAGGATGCGGCTGCAGTCATAGAGGACTGTCAGGACGCAGCAATCAGTATTGGAACTGCGATTGAAGAATCTGAGGGTGAGGATACGCTTACAGTAAAATATCTGGAGAAATATTGTGAAACACTGTACAGCATCCATGAGGAATTGTTTACGGATGCGGAAATAAAGATACAGGAACTTACAAAGCTGCTGGATAAGGCTATGAAACAGATACGGACAAGCTATAACAGGGAAGTACGGGTCAGAAAGGAAGTTGTATTTCTTCCATATAAAGCATCTATGTGGGATTCGCTGGAGAGCGTCTGGAGAAAGTATAACGCAGATCCTGCGTGGGATGCAAAGGTGGTGCCTGTTCCATATTATGACAGGAATCCCGATGGAAGTATGCGGGAATATCACTATGAAGGCGATCAGTTTCCAAAGGATGTGCCGCTGCTACATTATCAGGAATATGACTTAGAGGAAATTCATCCGGATGTGATATATATCCATAACCCGTACGATGAAACGAATTACGTGACAAGTGTACATCCGGCATATTATTCAAGTAAGCTGAAAGAATATACAGACAAGCTTGTGTATATCCCATATTTTGTGCTGCCTGAGCCGGATTTGCATAATCAGTCATCCATAGAGGGAGTGGCGCATTTTGCCCGGTCGCCCGGAGTATTTTATGCAGATGAGGTGATCGTACAGTCCGAGAATATGCGGCGCTGTTATATTGAGGCGTTGGTGCAGCTGGCAGGTGAGGATACCAGAAAGATCTGGGAGCAGAAGATAAAAGGAACAGGTTCTCCCAAGTTTGATAAGGCGGCTGACACAAAGAAGAAAGAGACAGAGCTTCCGGACGAATGGAGAGAAAAGATATATAGAGCAGACGGCAGTGCGAAGAAAGTAATTCTTTACAATACGGGAGTAACCGCATTGCTGCAGGAGTCAGATAAGATGATTGACAAGATTGCAGATACTCTTGCTTTTTTCAGGGAAAAGAAAGAGGACGTTACACTGCTTTGGAGGCCTCATCCGCTGATTAAGGCGGCTATAAGCTCCATGAGGCCTCAGTTATGGGACGCATATAACAGGATTGTGGAAAAGTACCTGGCGGATGATATTGGAATCTATGATAATTCTGCTGATCTCTACCGGGCGATTGCTGTCGCAGACGCATACTATGGGGATGGAAGCAGTGTGGTACAACTGTGTCAGTCAGTAAAGATGCCGGTTATGATACAGAATGTCTGCGTAAGGGCCTGCGAAAACGAAAAGAAGAGTTTTTGGGATTTATGAAAAAAGAAGAAACGAGGTACATCGATTTGAAGTTTGAATTGAACGCATCCATGATGTGTGCCGATTATGGAAGTCTTCGGGATGAGGTTCGGGATCTGGAAGAGGCAGGAATTGATTCGTTTCATATAGATATTATGGATGGCCGTTATGTATCGAATTTTGCCATGAGCCTGAACGACATGCGGTATATCGCGTCCGCTGCGAAGACGCCGCTGGATGTGCATCTTATGATCGAACATCCAAACAATTTGATCGGAATATTTCTGGCGGGGCTTCGGAAAGGAGATACCGTATATATACATCCGGAGGCGGAGTATCATCCTTCCACTACATTGCAGAAAATAATAGATGCGGGTATGGTGCCAGGGATTGCAATTAACCCTGGTACCAGTGTGGAGTCTGTGATGGAAATGCTGCGGATTGTGGACAAGGTGCTTGTCATGTCGGTAAATCCGGGAAATGCAGGTCAGATGTATCTGCCCTATGTGGGAAAAAAGATTACAAAACTTCTGGCGCTTAAGGAAGAGATGGATTTTAAACTTTACTGGGACGGCGCCTGTTCTGCCGAAAGAATACTGGAGTATGCGCCAAAGGGTTTTGACGGTTTTGTTCTGGGTACAACGGTGCTATTTGGAAAGGGAAAGATTTACAGCGATATTATCCGACATGTGAAAGAACTGAAGTTCTGAGGATTGGCTTACACTGAAAAAAGGAAAGGTGATATCTTGGCTGAGACAATTACGAAGACAGTGTGGCAGTACAGTAAGGTTTTACCGCCGGATAAGATGGAATTTCTCCGGGGAGTGGCGGAGGATTATGCGAAAGTAAAACGCAGTGTGTATGAGCGTTATTCCGGCATCCGGAATGTGGACAGACTCACGCCGGTTTTTACGGTTATGGGAGAGATGCGGCATTGCGGCCTTCGAGAGCAGCTAAAGCTTCCGGCAGTCTATTATGAATTGGCGGTGATCGATGCGGTGACGGATATTAAGGGGATGTGGTCGCTGGTAAAGACGAGAGTCAGGGATATCCTGACCCAAAATGATTCTTTTTCGGAACAGGAGAAAAAATATTTGCGGACAGTGCTCAAAGTTAACAGTATGTTTGCAGGTATTTTAAATCGAAGTCAGTGTGAAATCCCGGACAATTGTAAGGGGGATGAGCTGGATATCGTGAGACTGAACAGGTGGCTGTGCAGCAGAGTGAGGAAACTCAGGGCAACGCCTCAGATTAGCAGTAAAGATTATTTCAGGATATCTCCGAGCGGCTACAGGTATACGGAAAACGGGCTCTGTATTGTGAGCAGACAGCCGAGAAAACGGGTGTGTATCCCTCTTAGGGATGAACAGCGGTTTGACAGGCAGATGGTAGTAAATATCAGAGAAGATTATGCGGCTCTGGCTGTTCCTGTGGAAGTCATGGTAAAACATCATGAGGATTATACGGATACTGTTTATGTACATATTGGATATCGGGATATGCTTACATTATCAAACGGACATATTTATGGAGCCGGATTCGGAAATATGGTTTCGCCGGAAACGACGCGCCTGAATGAAAAAAATCGGAAGCGCAGGCGATTGATGTACCATGCCAGAAGAGGCGATATGATAAAAGGCGCCGTAATTGACGTAAATAATCTGGGTTTAAAAAAGTATCATGCGCAGAAAGAAAGAGTGAAAGCCAGAATGCAGACGTATATTAATACGGAGCTGGGAAAGCTTTTACGGGAAGAAAAGCCGGGGAAAATCGTGATTACGAAACCGGTGGTAAAGAACAGGGAGTTTTTTAACTCGCCAGCGGCAAACAGAACGCTGTCACGCAGATATGAGGGCTATATCAGAGACAGGTTAGCATTTAAATGTATGCAAAACAGTGTGGAACTGATTGAGATAAATTCGAAAGGAACCGGCAGCAGCTGCTGTATGTGCGGAGCGGAGGGCGAGAGGACAGTAGCGGGATTTGTATGTAACGTCTGCGGATATAAAGCGAGTTACGGTGAGAACGGGGCGCGAAATATTGAGAAGAAATATAAGAGTTGATTGATGCCTTGAAGAATGGGGATGAAGCTGACGAAGCTTTTACTGTATTTGGCAGACCGCATGGATAGAGGATTAATAGAGGCAGACAGTCGGCATTAGCTGAGGAAGTAACATTCCTTTCGAGTATGCCAGGACCGCAGCCGGGATCTGTTTTTGAACAGAGCCAAATGCGGAGCGAAGCGATAGCGGAAGGCGTCATAAGGCGATGATTCCGGAAGCTGTGGCAGGCACGGAAGTGTCTCGATAATTCTTATGATATAAAATTATGTGTAAAATAAAAACGATTCTGCTTGACAGAGCAGGTGAAAAGTGGTAATATGCAAAAAAGAAAAAGAAAAAGTAAATGAAAAATCGTTGAGCAAAAGTAGTACACCGTATGAGTCTTCCCAGAGAGCCTGTGTTTGGTGAGAACAGGCAGGATAGTATGGCTGGAATGGATTTGCGAGAGCAAAGCGAAAAAGACGGCGCTGTATCATGGTACATCCGCTGTTTTCAGTAGCGGATGCCGTGTCCTCACGTTACAGAGGTCAGATATCAAACAATAATGTTTCGTATCGACAGAGTTTTGGCATGATTTGGTGGCGGATATTTCCATTCAGGGAGTATCCGTTTTTTATTTGATAGGAAAGCCCATGTTGTAATAATGTTTGAAAGTACGTGCAGACATTCCTATAAGATAAAAAGTCCTGCGGGCAGGAGGCGCACTGTATTATGCCAAAAGAATAAGGGTGGCACCACGAGCATATCGTCCCTGATCCGGATTTTAATCCGGGTCAGGGATTTTTTTATCTGCCAGGAAAGCCCATGTTGTATTAACGTTTGAAAGTACAGAAAGAGAGGGAAAAATGGGAAAACGCATATATAAAGCCTATCAAAAGACAGTCAGTATCGTAAATGAGACGTCTGTTTCACTTTACGAAAATCTGGCGGGGAAAAGAGTCGGATTTTTATTGGAGAGCTATGATAAAAATTATGACCGCTATACGTTTCTGGGCGCCGATCCGGAGGAAGTGATTACTTCTTCCGGGAATGCGCTGGTCATTCAAAAGAAAGACGGGACAAAAGAAATTCGGGAAGGAAATCCTCTTTTACTGCTCAAAGCCTATTATAACGAATTTGAGATTAAAAGAGAACAGAACGGCCCCGGTTTTTCCGGAGGCCTTGTCGGAAGCATCGGTTACGACTTTATTCGCTGCAGCGAAGACCTTCCGTCAGAGAATCCGGATGAAATCGGGATTGAGACAGTACAGATGATGTGGATGAAAGAATTTCTTGTCATCGATCACATGGCGGAAACGTTGACGGCTGTTATCCTGGATGAGGACAGCGAGACAGGAAGAAATCGTGCAGCGCAGCTGGCGAAAAAATTAATCCAAAGAGCGATGCATCCGGGAAATCCCAAAAGATCAGATGATTCCAAAAAGCCGGTGCGCGACGGAAAAATATTAAAAAAATCCGATACGCCGGAAGCGTACTGTAAAAAAGTCGAAAAAATCAGACACTATATACGGGACGGCCACATCTTTCAGGCCGTATTGTCCCAGAGATGGACCATAGAGACGGAGCAGGACGGATTTTTGCTGTATCAGAAACTTCGGGAGTCCAATCCGTCCCCGTATCTGTATTACTTTCGTTTTGAGACATTTGAGCTGATCGGAAGTTCTCCGGAGATGCTGGTAAAACAGCAGGGAAATCGCGTCTATACATGCCCGATCGCGGGAACAAGAAAAAGAGGAAACACAAAACAGGAAGATCAGACGTTAATGGAGGAATTGCTCTCCGATGAAAAAGAACGGGCGGAACATGTCATGTTAGTGGATCTGGCCAGAAACGATATGGGCCGTATCAGTGAATTTGGCACGGTGAAAGTGAAAGAGTTTATGCATGTGCGCAAATATTCACATGTGATGCATCTTGTATCATTGGTAGAGGGAAGAAAGAAAGGCGAGTTGCATCCGTTTGACCTGCTGTCATCGTTTTTGCCGGCAGGCACGTTAAGCGGGGCGCCAAAAATAAGAGCGATGGAAATCATCGAAGAACTGGAAGAGACAAGACGCGGACTGTATGGCGGAGCAACCGGTTATGTCGATTTTTCCGGCGACATGGATTTTTGCATTACAATACGCACTATGGTCAAACGGCAAAAGCTCGTCTATCTGCAGGCGGGCGCAGGCATTGTCGCCGATTCTGTTCCGGAAAACGAATACAGCGAATGCTGCAATAAAGTAATGGCGCTTGCACGCACACTGACGGAGGAGGAAAATTTATGATCCTGTTAATTGATAATTACGATTCTTTTACGTATAACCTTTATCAGTATATCGGTACATTTACAGAAGAAATCAGGGTTGTGCGAAATAACCGGATTACTGTGGATAAAATAAAAAAAAGCAAACCGTCGTGCATCGTGCTCTCGCCTGGGCCGAAAAGCCCCAAAGAAGCCGGCGTCTGTCTTGCTGTTGTAAGAAGCTGTTACAGGGAAATTCCGATTCTTGGCATCTGTCTTGGACATCAGTGTATCGGAGCGGCATTCGGCGGCACGGTCGGTTATGCAAAAGAGCTGTTTCATGGACGGCAGTCGGAGATTACGCGCACGAAAGACGGTATTTTTTCCGGGATCGCTTCACCGGTTAAAGTTGCAAGATATCATTCTCTTGCCCTGTTGCGCGATAGTTTGCCGGACTGTCTTGAAATTATTGCACAGACAGACGACGGAGAGATTATGGCAGTACGGCATAAGGAGTATCCGGTATGCGGGCTGCAGTTTCATCCGGAATCCATCTATACCGAACATGGAAAACGCATGATAGAAAACTTTCTGAAGCGTTATGCGCTGCAGGAATAAGAATGCAGTGATCAAAAGCAAAGATCAGGAGTAAAACGGATGCGTGGAAAGGAGAAGAAATGATACTGGATCATATAGTAGAGCAAAAACAAACACGGCTAAAGGAGCAAAAAAAACATATTTCAGAAGCTGCCATGCGTCGTTTGGCAGAAGAGAGTCGGACGATACAGAGAGGGTTTGCAAACGCATTGAAGAAACCGGGGATTTCAGTGATTGGAGAATTTAAAAAAGCGTCTCCCAGCCTTGGGAAAATAAAAAGTCAGATCAGCCTGTCTGACCGAATTGCGGAATATAACAATTCTGTGGATGCGATCTCCTGTCTGACCGAGGAAGATTATTTTAACGGGAGTGTCGGGGATTTTTGTCAGATCCGAGAACGCTCGCCGCTTCCGATGTTGAGGAAAGACTTTCTGATCGACGAATATCAGATTTATGAGGCGAAAGCAATCGGCGCTGACGCGGTGCTTCTGATTGCCGCAATTTCAGACGATGCCAGGCTGCATGACTTTTATCAGCTCACAAAGGAACTGAAACTTGACGCTCTGGTGGAAGTACATGACGAGAAAGAGACAGAACGCGTATTAAAACAGGATATAAAAATTATTGGCGTAAATAACCGAAATCTTAAGGATTTTTCGATTCGTCTTCTGACAACAAAGCAGTTGTCGTCGATGATTCCGGACGATAAGATTTTTGTTTCGGAGAGCGGGATTGTCACGGACGAGGATGTGTTGTTGTTAAAAGAGTGCGGTGTGGACGCGTTTTTGATCGGAAGAGCGCTGATGGAGTCGAAGCGCCCGTGTGAGGTCGTAAAAAGATGGAAATCAATTTAACGGGGGATGCCATGGTAAAAATTAAAATCTGCGGTATTACAGAACTCCGGGAATCGTTCTGGCTCAATGAGGCGGACGTGGCGTATGCAGGATTTGTCTTTTATCAAAAAAGCAAGCGCGGCGTCTCGATCCGGCAGGCGTCGGAGATTGCAGAAAAATTAAATCCAAAGATAAAGAAAGTGGCCGTAACCGTATCGCCTGAACGGAAGCAGATCGAGAAAGTGACAGAGACAGGATTTGATATTTTGCAGGTGCACGGGAAGTGGGATGACGCCATTGCAGGAAAAATCAGGATTCCGGTCTGGCGGGCAGTCAACATAGCCGATCTGCAGCAGATCAAAGAGATCGAACAACTGATTGATCAGGAGAACGCGCCGCAGGCGGTTGTAATTGACGCGGACAGTTACGGAGGCGGAAAGACCTTTGGCTGGGAGCAGAGTGCCGCGGCCTGGCGGACAACGGAATATCAGCGTCTGCGGGAGCGTCTGCGGGAACGCCATATATCGCTCGTTCTGGCAGGAGGGCTGAATGATCAAAATGTCAAAAAAGGGATACGGCTGTTTGAGCCGGATATTGTGGATGTCAGTAGCGGCGTAGAGTCAGATACACCCGTATTTACAGGAAAATCCAGGGAAAAAATAGAAGCTTTTTGCAGAGCATGCAGAGATGGAGGAAAAGATGAATAAGAGAGCATATTACGGAAATTATGGCGGGCAGTTTGTCGCCGAATCACTGATGAACGCACTGGAGGAATTGGACGCGGCTTTTGAGGAAGCCATTTTAGATGAATCGTTTCAAAACGAGTGCGGTTACTATTTGAAGCAGTATGTCGGAAGAGAAACGCCGCTCTATTTTGCCGAACGATTAAGCCGGGAGTACGGTATGAAAATTTATCTGAAGCGGGAAGATTTAAATCATACCGGGGCGCATAAGATCAACAATGTAATCGGTCAGATTCTGCTTGCAAAACGCATGGGAAAGAAAAAAGTAATCGCAGAAACAGGGGCGGGACAGCACGGAGTCGCAACGGCGACGGGCGCGGCGCTCTTTGATCTTGCGTGTACGGTCTATATGGGAGAAGAAGATATCAGACGTCAGTCGCTCAACGTGATGCGTATGCGTATGCTGGGAGCAGAAGTGGTCAGCGTGCGCTCCGGCAGCAATACGTTAAAGGATGCGACAAACGAAGCAATACGCGTATGGGCGAAGCACGCCGAGGATACCTTTTATGTGATCGGGTCAGCGGTAGGGCCGTATCCTTATCCAAAAATCGTAAAAACATTTCAGTCAGTCATCAGCCGGGAAGCGAAGAAACAGATTCTTGAGGCGGAAGGCAGACTGCCGGATGCCGTGATGGCGTGTGTCGGCGGCGGTTCCAATTCTATCGGCATGTTCGCAGAATTTATTGCGGAAGAAAGCGTAAAACTGATCGGTGTAGAAGCGGCGGGAAAAGGAATAGAGACAGGAGAACACGCGGCGGCTATGGCGCTTGGACAGCCGGGCGTGCTGCATGGAATGCGATCTTATCTGCTGCAGGATTCTGACGGTAATATAAAACTGGCACATTCCATCTCGGCAGGACTCGATTATCCGGGCGTAGGGCCGGAACATGCCTGCTTAAAAGACAGCGGGCGCGCCTCCTATGTTTCTGCGACAGATGACGAGGCAATGGAAGCCCTGCTGGAACTTTGTAAGCTTGAGGGTATTATCCCGGCGATTGAAAGTGCGCATGCGCTTGCCTACGCAAAAAAATTTGCGGAACAAACCGTACAGAGAATGGGAAAAAAGGAGGCAGGCGAACAGATTCTGATTGTCTGCTTATCCGGACGTGGCGATAAGGACGTAAACACGATTGCCGATTATCTGGATGGGCGAGGATATTTAAATTAACTTTTAAAATATTTCAGGTATTTGGGAAAGGAAGAGTGAGAGATGAACCGTATAGAAGAAAAAATGCGGCAGTTAAAAGAAAAACAGGAAAAAGCGTTTATTACCTATTACACGGCTGGATTTCCGGATTTTGCAGCGACAAAAGAAATCATAAAAGCGCAGGAGAGAGGAGGATGCGATGTGATCGAACTTGGCGTTCCTTTTTCGGATCCCATTGCAGACGGCCCGGTTATTCAGAATGCATCCGCTCGTGCCATACAAAACGGTGCAAGTATAAAGAAGATTTTTGCTCTGGTGCAGCAGATGCGAAGCGAGGGAGTGTCGGTTCCAATTGTATTTATGCTCTATTACAACACGATACTGCATTACGGTATTCAGGAATTTGCACAGAAATGCGGGGAGGCAGGGGTAGACGGACTGATTGTTCCGGATCTTCCTTTGGAAGAGCAGGAAGAGCTGATGCGCAGTCTGGCAGGATCCGATCATACAATACTGATTCAGCTTGTATCGCCGGTTTCCGGCGCCCGTATATCGAAAATCCTGGAACATGCCAGAGGGTTTGTCTACTGTGTTTCGTCAATGGGAGTGACAGGCCAGGGAGCGGATTTTCACAGGGAAATTAAAACATATTTAGAAAAAGTCAGAGAAGTGTCGCCTATTCCGATTATGATGGGATTTGGTATTCGCACTTCAGATGACGTAAAACCGTTAAGGAATTTGATCGACGGCGCCATTGTAGGAAGTAATTTTATCCAGATGATGGAAGAAAACAATTTTGACCCAACAGTGGCGGAAAATTATTGCAGTAAATTTAAAACAGAATTAAATGAATGATCTAAATAGGCAGATATAGAAAGGAGACGTTTAAAATGAAAGAACTGATTGTAAAAGTAGCGGCAAAAGAAGATCTGACGGAGGAAGAGGCAAAAAAGGCAATGAGAATCATGCTTGGCGGGGAAGCGACACAGGCGCAGATTGCAGCGTTTCTCTCGATGGAGCGCATGAAAGGAGAGACACTGGAAGAACTTACAGGTTTCGCATCTGTTCTCCGCGATAAGGCAGATACCATTTCACCGAAAGTAGAGAACTATATTGATCTGGTCGGAACCGGCGGAGACGGGACACTGACATTTAATATCTCGACGACAGCCTCTTTTGTTGTCGCCGGGGCAGGTCTTCCTGTCGCAAAGCATGGAAACCGTTCCATTTCATCCAGATCAGGCGCGGGAGATGTGCTGGAGGCGCTTGGCGTGAATATTATGGCGGAGCCCGCGCTGGTCGAACAGTGTGTCGAGGAGGTTGGGATCGGCTTTATGTTTGCCCAGCTGTTTAACAAATCCATGAAATATGTAGGCCAGGTCAGAAAGGAACTTGGCATTCGCACTGTCTTTAATATTTTAGGTCCTCTGGCCAATCCGTCGCGCGCAAAAAATATGGTTGTCGGCGTTTACAGTCCGTCTCTGACTGAAAAAATTGCGAATGCGATGAAGCGGCTCGATGTGCGAAATGCATTGATTGTAAGCGGCTCAGATCATATGGATGAAATCACACTGACAGGGCCGACCATTGTATCCGAAATCAAAAACGGAGAAGTAAAAACATATGAGATTACGCCGGAAGAGTTTGGCATGAAATGCTGTACCTTAGAGGAGCTCTGCGGGGGAGACGGCACAGACAATGCGCAAATTGCAAAAGGAATATTATCCGGAACCATTTTTGGACCAAAACGTGATATTGTACTGCTGAACGCCGGGGCGACGCTCTACTGCGGCGGGGCTGCTTCCTCTGTTCGCGAGGGAATACAGATTGCGGAAAATGCGCTTGATTCCGGAGCTGCGCTTGCAAAGCTGAATGCGCTGGTCATAAGATCAAATGAAAAAGTACATGGCATAAGCGCATAATCTGCAGGAAAAAGAAACGAATTTCAATTGCTGAGAAAAGAAACAATTGTTAACCGCAAGATGTAAACTTTATAAAAATAAAAGGTTGACAATCGGAGGCGTTTTTATTAAGATGAGGGAAAAGGGAATAAAATACCATAATATTCCGGAAAAGAGGAGATTACGATGAAAGTATCAACAAGAACAATGGTAACGGTCGGCATGTTTGCTGCGGTCGTCAGCGTGTTGTCCATCCTGTCCATCCCAACGCCGTCCGGTGTTCCGGTAACATTGCAGACATTTGCAATCGCGCTCTGCGGGTATGCGCTTGGGAGCCAAAGAGGCCTGGCAGCCACTGTTGTATATATACTGGTCGGAACGGTTGGAGTTCCGGTATTTGCTGGTATGACAGGCGGGCCGTCCTGGCTGGTGGGCTACAGCGGCGGTTTTATGTGGGGATTTTTGTTTTTGAGCTTTTTCTGCGGTCTTGCTCTCAGACAAAAGAGCGCGGTGTTTCGGATTGTGATCGGTATGGCAGGGCTTTTGATCTGCCATGTGTTCGGCGTGATTCAATATGCGATTGTCGCCGGCGTACCGATTGGCGCATCCTTTTTTGCAGTATCGATGCCGTTTCTGCTAAAAGATGCAATATCAGTGGCAGGCGCGTGTTTCGCAGCGCGTCCGATCTTAAGGATTACAAAGAATCAGAGTATGGAACAGGGGGCGAAAGCATGAGTGAAAAGTTTCGTGCGCATCATATTTTATGCACCTCTCTATATGAAGGAAAAGGATACAGCAGTGAGTTTTGCGTCAACATGAGCGCAGTCGTAAACAGTCTGCGCAGTCACTCGGAGGAAGCGTTTCAAATTGTGGCAGAACCGGATCTGATCTGTGCAAATTGTCCGAACCAGACGAAAGAGAACACATGCGCGCAGAACGCAAATCGCGTCGCAGACAAAGACCGGCGCGTGATAGAACGATTTGGCCTCAAAGAAAACGGCACATATACCTATCGGGAATTGTGCTGTCTGGCAGACGAAAAGCTCACATATGAGATTTATCTGGAGTTCTGCGGAACATGTCCGTGGCGGGAGTCGGGACTCTGCAAATATGAAGACCTGAAAAAAAATCTTTCCGCTATTGCGTCTTCTTGTTAATATAATTTGCTTTATATTTGGAATATACTATTTTCTGGCTGTGGTAAAGTCCGTAGTAACCGGAGAGCATATAGCTGAAAGCGACAGCGAGCAGAAAATATGGCATACCGGTATAACCAAACAGCTCAAAGCTGATCAAAAGCGATGTGATCGGACAGTTTGTCACGCCGCAAAACATGGCGGACATACCGACTGCCGTGCACAGTACCGGGGAAAAACCGGTCAGGTTTCCGAACAGGCAGCCGAGCGCAGCTCCTGCGAAGAAAGAGGGGACAATCTCGCCGCCCTTAAATCCTGCGCCAAGCGTCACCGCAGTCAGAAACATTTTTAACAGAAAAGCTTCCGGGCGCACGGTACCATGCATAAACTGTTCAATCATATTCATTCCTGCTCCGTTATAATCCTGATTTCCGATCAGCAGAGTGATAAGGATGACGAAACAGCCGCCGGCAAACACCCGAAGATACGCATTTTTGAAAAATCGTTTGTAAAGCTGTTCCGCCTGATGCAGCATAATACAGAATAGGATGCTGACAAGCGCGCACAAAAAGGAAAGTACCGAAACGACGGCGGCGCTGGATACCGAGAAACCCGGAATTGTTCTGACCAGAAACAACTCCTGCGGGACGCCAAAATACAAGGCGATTCCGTGTGCCACAAGCGACGATACGACACAGGGAACAAGCGCGGCATAATACATAATGCCGACGCTGACAACTTCCATTGAAAAAATAGCCGCTGCCATCGGCGTGCCAAACAGCGCAGAAAATGCGGCGCTCATGCCACACATAATCATAATGTGCTTATCTTTTTCATCGAAACGAAACAATTTCCCGAGCCCGTTTCCGATACTCCCGCCCAGCTGCAACGCAGCGCCCTCCCGTCCGGCGGAACCTCCGAACAGATGCGTAATCAGAGTGGAAATAAAGATTAAAGGCGCCATGCGAAGCGGCAGCTCCTGTGCGGAATGGATTGCGGAGAGCACAAGATTTGTCCCGGTATCTTTTTCGTCGTGAAGCAGCCGGTAGCTGCCCACAATCAAAAGTCCGCCAAACGGAAGTAAAAAGAGCAGCCACGGATTTTTTACGCGCATCAATGTTACAACTGACATGCAAAAATAAAACAGGGTGCCGGCCAGTCCGACCACGATACCGGATAAAACGGCAAAAACAATCCATTTTACGGAGGATTTTGCGCGGTTTAAATTGTGTTTGATTTTATGTTTTACAATCTCTTTCATTTGTCAGCGCTCTCTCCATTAAGATTTCTGCCGTTTGTGCAGTGCGTCTATGGCGTTTTTTCATTCAGTCTTGCGTATCGTTTCGTTATTTTATAGAGTTTATCCGCAAGTTTTGCAGAGATATCGTCTGCCGAAGCGCGCCATTCCCAGTTGCCGCCAAGCGTTGACGGCGTGTTCATGCGTCCCTCGTCTCCCAGGCCCAGCAGATCCTGCATCGGAACAACGGCAAGATTTGCAACAGAGGAGAATGCCGCCCGGATCAATCCCCAGTGAATCCCTTCTTTTTTGGAAAGCGCAAGATAGTTTCTGGCATATTTTCTGGCTTCTTTCGTCGTGTTTTTATACCAGCTCATAATCGTTTCGTTGTCGTGCGTACCGGTATATACAACGCAGTTTTGCGTATAGTTATGCGGCAGATAGGCATTGTTTTCATCCGAGCCAAACGCAAACTGTACAATTTTCATGCCGGGATAACCGGTTTTTTCAACCATTTTAATGACAGACGGCGTTAAAAAGCCGAGATCTTCTACAATAATATTTAATTTTCCCAGTTTTTTTTCAATACAGCGGAACAACTGGATGCCAGGCCCCTTACGCCACTCTCCGTTGCGTGCGGTCGTGTCTGTTCCCGGTATTGCATAATACGAATCAAAGCCCCGGAAATGATCGATTCTTACGATATCGTAAAGTTTCGACATGGCCTCAATACGCTTTGTCCACCATGCGTAGTCGTCCTCTTTCATGACATCCCAGCGGAACAGAGGGTTGCCCCATAACTGACCGTCCTCTGAAAATACGTCCGGCGGGCATCCGGCTACGTCGATCGGATTTAAATCGTCGTCCAGATAAAACTGTTTCGGATTTGACCATACGTCGGCGCTGTCGGCGGAGACATAGATCGGGACATCCCCGATGATTTCAATTCCTTTTTCGTTCACATATGCTTTTAAACTGCGCCACTGTTGAAAGAACAGATACTGCAGCATTTTATAGAAATCGATGTTTTTTGCATATTTCTCACGCGCCGCTGCAATTGCCTCCGGTTTGCGGAAGCGAAGCCCCTTTTTCCATTCGTGCCATGCGACGCCTCCGTTTGCATCTTTTAAAGCCATAAATAGCGCATATTCGTCCAGCCAGTCCGCTTCCTCTTTACAGAATTTCTCATAGCCGGCAGGGATATCTTTTATAAATCGGTTGTACGCTTTTTTTAACAGTTTAAATCGTGATTCATAGAGCACGCCGTAATCCACATAATTTGGATTTGTTCCCCACGGAAAAGATTCGCATTCTTTTTTCTTCAGCAATTTATCTCTGCAGAGATATTCCAGGTCAATAAAATAAGGATTTCCCGCAAAACTGGAAAATGACTGGTATGGCGAATCGCCATAGCTGGTCGGGCAGACAGGAAGTATCTGCCAGTATTTTTGGCCGGATTTTTCAAGAAAATCCGCAAATTTGCGCGCTTCATCCCCCATTGTGCCTATGCCGTAAGGCGACGGCAGGGATGAGATATGCATTAAAACGCCGCTGCTTCTCATAACAGTGTTCCTCCCGATTTAAACATTTTATTATATTTGATTTTAATTTTAGTCTTCGTTTTCCTGCTCTTTTGGATCATGAGTTTCGATATACACGATCAGGTCAAGTATTTCTGTATCGCTCATGCCGCTTTGCCGAAGCTGCCGGATCAGATTTACAATTTCTTTTCCTGTCATAATTATCCTCGCTTTCCTGCCGCAGGCATAAAACTGCCCGTGCATATTAGTTCCGGCATAAAATAACATCTTTATTATATCAGATATCCGGCGGGGGTGTAAAGCTTTTCTTCGGTTGTATAACAATTTTCACAGAATGTCATAAATACGGCAGACTTTTCATATGATTAAAAAAGTGTGAAAGGGGCAAGTGTGAATCGATTGGAGGATTGCGATGGAGATCAGTACAAAAAAAGAATTTGACCTGTACAGGGACCTTTCAAACCGGACCAGGGGGGAGTTTTATCTCGGCGTGGTAGGGCCTGTCCGCACCGGAAAGTCAACGTTTATCAAGCGTTTTATGGATTTGATGGTACTTCCGTTTATGGAAGACGTACATAGCAGGGAGCGCACGGTCGACGAACTTCCGCAGTCTGCGCAGGGTAAGACCATTATGACGACAGAGCCGAAGTTTATCCCGAAAGATGCGGCGGAAATTACGTTAGAAGACGGCACAAAAATGAAAGTCCGCTTAATTGACTGTGTCGGATTTATGGTAGAGGGCGCGGCCGGTCATATGGAAGGGGACGGGGTGCGTATGGTAAAAACCCCCTGGTTTGAGGCGGAGATTCCGTTTACAGAAGCGGCGTCTATCGGAACGGAAAAAGTCATAAAAGATCATGCGACAATCGGTATTGTAGTGACAACGGACGGCACAATCGGCGAGATCGGAAGAGAAAATTACATTGAGGCGGAAGAGCGTACTGTGCAGGAACTGGAAGCGATCGGGAAACCTTACGTCATTGTATTAAATTCGGTAAAACCGTACAGTGACGATACATCCCGCCTGGTACAGGAGATGAAAGAAAAATACAATACGCCGGTGATTCCGGTTAACTGCGAGCAGCTCAGAAAAGAAGATGTCTATCAGATCTTAGAGCAGATACTCTATGAATTTCCGGTTGTGCGCGTCGAATTTTTTATTCCGAAGTGGGCGGAAATGTTAGAGCAGGCGCATCCGATCAAAGCGGAAATTATAAAGACCGCGAAAGATATCCTGACGACAATGAAAAAGACAAAGGATGTCTATCAGCGCGAATTTATTCCGGAACAGTACCTGTCAAAAGTAAAGATCGACGAGATTGATCTGGCAGGCGGCTGCGTGAAAGTACTGATGGATATCGGGGAACAGTATTATTATGAAAATATGAGCGAACTTGCCGGCGTGCCAATCCAGGGCGAATATGAGCTGATCTCCATGGTAAAGGAAATGGCGGAACTCAAAGAATCCTATGAAAAAGTGGCGGATGCGTTTCTTGCAGTGCAGCAGAGAGGATATGGGGTCGTCAATCCCGGACTTAAGGATATTCAGATGGAGGAGCCGGTGCTGATACGGCACGGAAATAAATTCGGGGTAAAAATGAAAGCCGTTTCCCCGTCCATTCATATGATAAAAGCCAATATTGAGACGGAAATTGCGCCGATCGTAGGCAGCGAAGACCAGGCGAACGATTTGATTCATTACATCAAAGAGGGACAGCAGAGCGAGAGCGGCGCATGGGAGACAAATATTTTCGGCAAATCCATCGGCGAGCTGATGGAGGACGGAATACGCAGCAAAATTGCGATGATGGACGACGACTGCCAGATGAAACTGCAGGATACGATGCAAAAAATTGTCAACGACAATAACGGCGGTATGGTCTGTATCATTATTTAGTGTGAGAAAAACTTCTAAATTACATCTAAGACTCATTCCGGGCTGAACTGTTACAGAAAAATAATGGAAATCAGATTGAGGGATTGACAATTGCACGTTGATTTGCTATATTTATGAGTAGTTTAGCGCGCTGAATTTAATGAAAAATTTATAATTTTTCAAGAAAATTTAACTTTACAGTTGTATAAGCCGAATGACGGCAGATTGAGAGGATGAAATGGACAATAATGTAAATGACAATGGCGGATTTTTATGGGGTCTGCTTGGATGCTGTATCCCGTTGGTTGGTCTGATTCTTTTCCTGGTATGGAAAGATTCAAAGCCGGCTACATCAAAGTCAGCAGGTATCGGTGCACTCGTTGGTGTGATCATCTATGTTGTATTCTATGTCATTATGGCAGTAGTTGGCGTAGGACTGGCAAGCCTTGGAATGTAGTAAGTTTGGCCGGTTTCTGCGCATCTGCTTCGGATGCCATGCAAGACCTGACCGTTCTTTCTTTTACAGGGGAAAACAGTTTCCGATCTGTGCGCGCTGCACAGGTGAACTTGTCGGCATGATACTTGCAATACCGATTGCCATTTTTATTGGGGTGCCAGAAATACCGGTTGCCATTCTTCTGATGGTCCCAATGCTGTTCGACGGATTCTTACAGCTTTTGACATCTTATGAAAGCGGCAATTTACGCAGGCTTTTTACCGGTATTTTGTTTGGGATTGCTTTTGTATTTATGCTGATCTATTTTCACTGTGCCTGTGTGAAATTTGCAGGTTACATATTGAAGCTGTTTGCAGATGATCCGGGCAAAATTGACAAGGCAGTAGAATTGCTTACGTAAGTGGAAAGAGGACACAATATGTGTTCTCTTTTTTTATCTTATAGGAAAGACCTTGTTGTATTAACGTTTGAAAGTACAGACTTTCCTATAAGATAAAGATCGTATTGTGAAAAAACAGAAAATAAAGTAAAATAAAACAAAAACCGTAACCGTAACGGGAAGAAAAGAGGAGAATGATGGAAAAAATAAGGACAAGATTTGCACCGAGTCCGACAGGGCGTATGCATGTCGGCAATCTGCGGTCTGCATTATATGAGTTTTTGATTGCAAAACATGAGGGCGGCGACTTTATGCTGCGTATCGAGGACACGGATCAGGAGCGTTATGTTCCGGATGCAGTGGAAATTATCTACCGCACCATGGAAAAAACAGGGCTTATCTATGACGAGGGGCCGGATAAGGACGGCGGACATGGCCCATACGTCCAGAGCGAACGCATGAAGAGCGGCATCTACTTAAAATTTGCGAAAGAGCTGATTGAAAAAGGCGAGGCATATTACTGTTTTTGCGAAAAAGAGCGTCTGGATTCTTTAAAGACAGAGGTGGTAGACGGAAAGGAAATTATGATCTATGATAAGCACTGCCTCTCCCTTTCCAAAGAAGAAATCGAACAGAATCTGGCAGCGGGAAAACCGTATGTGATACGCCAGAATATCCCGAATGAGGGGACGACAGTATTCCATGATGAACTCTACGGAGATATTACGGTGGAAAACGCGCAGCTTGACGATATGATACTGATCAAGTCGGACGGATATCCGACCTATAATTTTGCAAATGTTGTGGACGACCACACCATGGGAATTACGCATGTAGTCAGAGGAAACGAATATTTATCCTCCGCGCCAAAATACCAGAGACTTTACGACGCATTTGGCTGGCAGTCGCCAGTTTATATTCATCTTCCGCTGATTACGGATGAAAATCACCACAAGCTGTCTAAAAGAAGCGGGCATTCCTCTTTTGAAGATTTACTCGAACAGGGTTTTCTGACCGAGGCTGTTGTCAATTATATTGCGCTGCTTGGATGGAGTCCGGAGGAAAACCGTGAGATCTTTACGCTTCCGGAGCTGATTCAAACATTTGATTATCGCAGAATCAGCAAATCTCCTGCGGTATTTGACTATGTAAAATTAAAATGGATGAATGGCGAGTATATCAAGGCGATGGAATTCGAGCGCTTTTATCAGATGGCAGAGCCATATTTAAAGGAGATCATAACAAAAGACCTTGATCTTCGCAAAATAGCCGCTATGGTGCAGACAAGAATCGAGGTATTTCCCGACATCAGGGAGCATATTGATTTCTTTGAGACGCTTCCGGAGTACGATATTTCCATGTACACACATAAAAAAATGAAGACGACGGCGGAGACGTCGCTGGAAGTACTGGAAGAGATCCTGCCGCGGCTAAAGGAGCAGACAGACTATTCCAATGATGCACTCTACGAACTGCTTTTGTCGTATGTAAAAGAAAAAGGCGTAAAAAACGGTTATGTGATGTGGCCGATCCGTACTGCCGTATCCGGAAAACAGATGACGCCGGGAGGGGCGACCGAGCTGATGGAAGTTCTCGGAAAGGAAGAGTCCTTATTGCGCATCAAAAAGGGTATAGCACTACTGCAGAAAGGATCATGATCCATGAGATTAAATGCATCGCAGAAACAGGCAGTCGGCCATAAAGACGGGCCGATGCTTGTTCTGGCAGGGCCGGGATCCGGAAAAACCACCGTAATCACGGAGCGTACCAAAACACTGATCGACGAATACGGGGTTTTACCTGAGCATATTCTGGTAATCACATTTACAAAGGCGGCTGCAGCCGAGATGAAAAGCCGTTTTTTAAAGCGGATGGGGGGCAGGAGCTGTCCTGTTACATTTGGCACGTTTCATGCCGTTTATTTTTCCATTTTAAAACATGCATACCACTACAGCGCCGCAAATATCATACGGGACGAACAGAAATATCAGTGTCTGAGAGAAATTGTTGCAAAGCTGCATCTTGATTATGAGGATGAGGCGGAATTTATTTCCCTGTTGCAAACCGAGATCGGACTTGTGAAAAACACAGGCGTTGCAATTGCAAATTACTATTCCAGAAACTGTGCGGAGACGGTGTTTCGCCGTATTTTTTCAGAGTATCAGGAGTTTTTGTACAGCCGCAGGCTGATTGATTTTGACGATATGCTGGTCTATACGTATGAGCTGTTCTCGGAGCGGAAAGATATCCTTAGCGCGTGGCAGAAGAAATTCCGCTATATCCTGATCGACGAATTTCAGGATATCAATAAGATTCAGTTTGATGTGATAAAACTGCTCGCCGGAGATGCGGGGAATTTATTCGCAGTCGGAGACGACGATCAGTCGATTTACCGTTTTCGCGGCGCAAAGCCGGAAATAATGCTTAAGTTTCGGGAAAGCTTCCCGGATACAAAGACAGTGCTTCTTGACGTCAACTACCGTTCGCAGGAAAATATTGTAATACAGTCCCTGAATCTGATCAGCCATAATCGGGAACGCTATCCAAAAGAGATCAGAACATTTCATTCAAAAGAAAATCCGGTGGAGTATGCTGTATTTGCGGATCAGCGTCAGGAAAATCTGCGCATCATACGGGATGTACAGCAATACACGGAAAAAGGAGCGTCATATTCCGATTTTGCCATTCTTTTTCGGACAAATACGCAGCCGCGCCTGCTGATGGAGCAGCTCTTAGAATACAATATTCCTTTTTTTGCAAAAGATAATATTCCCAATATCTACAGACACTGGATTGCACAGGATCTGTTCGCCTACATACGGATTGCGCATGGGAGCAGGGAGCGGATTGACTTCCTGCGGATTATGAACCGGCCGAAGCGCTATATCGGAAGAGATGCGCTTGATTCGGACCTTGTGTCGTTTGACGTATTGGAGTGGTTTTACGAGGAACAGCCGTGGGTGAGAAAACGAATTATACAGTTTCAAAAAGATATGAGGCGGCTTGCATCGCTAAGCCCGTATGCGGCTGTCAGCTATATACGGAGTGTGATCGGCTACGATGAATTTTGCGTGGATTATGCGGATTACCGCAGGATCAACGAGGATGACCTGTTTGATGTGCTGGAAGAACTTCTTGTGAGGGCAAAAGACTATCGTACCTTTGAGGATTGGTTTGCGCATATTGAGGAGTATACAAAGGAACTGGAGCAGATGCAGCGCGCGGCTATACACAATAAGGACTGTGTGCTGCTTTCTACGCTGCACAGCGCAAAGGGGCTGGAGTTTGAACACGTCTATCTGATCGATGTGAACGAAGGGCTGATGCCCTATAAAAAAGCGGTAATGGAACAGGAGATTGAAGAAGAGCGCCGGATGTTTTATGTCGGGATGACAAGAGCCAAAAAAAATCTGCATCTTTTTTCCGTGAAGCAAATCAACAAAAAAGATACAGAAATTTCCAGGTTTATTCAGGAATCCGGTCAGCGGAGGGCGGATTAATCAATCCCTCCCGCCAGTTCCTCAAATTCTGCCTCATCGAGCAGTTCGTCAAAGCGGTCTGAGACGGCTTCGTATTCCTCGTCATTGTCAATGTTGCCGAGTTCCGGCGTGCCGTCCTCGTCTTCCAGATAGCGGTAGATATACACCTCGCCTTCTTCGTTTGCCTCCCCCTGTTCATCGAGCGGGAGCAATGCGATGTAGTCGCGTTCGCCAACTGTAAAAATAGTAAGTATTTCACAGTCGGTCTGCGTGCCGTCTTCCAGATCCAGAGTGACAACGATATCCTCGTCGTCGCCAATCGGTTTTTTCTCCTGCAAATGTTTCACCTCGCTTTTTTTTCTATATATAGAATATTATAACATAAAAATCAGAAAAAAACTATACAAAGGTATCCAAAATATGTATAATTAGATTGGTTACGTTTTAGATGGTTGATTACAAAAAGGTGGATGGCAGCATGACGTATACAATAGGAGAAGGAAATTACAGGAATTTTGGAGTGACATCGGAAGAGGCTTCGGTAATTTTTACCTTTCGGGGAGAAAAAGAGGATGCTTGTGCAATACTTCTTTATGGCAGGGATTACGAAGTGAGAGAACGGATTTTTGTACCTGCGGAGTATTGTATGGGGTCTGTCAGGTCTGTGCGTGTGACAGGACTTGAAGCAAAGCATCTGGTTTACAATTATGAGGTCAACGGGAAAATTGTAACGGATCCGTATGCGCGAAAGATTATCGGGCGTGAGAGATGGGCTGACCGCTCAAGGGCGCGGCATGACTATCGCATTTACGGCGGCAGCGATGAGGGGGCATTTGACTGGGACGGCGATTTGCATCCGGAAGTTCCCAGAAGCCGGATGTTTCTATATAAACTCCATGTCAGAGGGTTTTCTATGGATGCAGGCCTGCGCGGAAAGAGCCGCGGGACATTTCGTGCCGTAACGGATAAGATTCCATATCTGAAATCTCTTGGCATTACATCAGTGGAATTGATGCCGGTTTACGAATTTGAAGAACTAATGATACCAAAGTCCAGAAAAGTACCGCAGTATCTGAAGTGGAAGAGTGAAGAGGGAGATAAGATTGTACCGGATCCGCCGGAGGTAGAAGAAATCAAAGTCAACTACTGGGGGTATGTTCCGGGCAATTATTTTGCGGTAAAATCTTCGTATGGCAGTACAACAGAGGCTTCCCGTGAATTAAAGGAGCTGATCCGGGAACTTCACAGAAATCAGATGGAGTGCATTCTGGAAATGCATTTCGGCGATATGAAAGAGCCAGATTTTTTGCTGGAAATTCTGCGCTACTGGGTGAGAGAATTTCATGTGGACGGATTTCATCTGCTTGGATCGCCGGTTCCGGTTACGCTGGCCTCACAGGATATGTTTTTAAGCAGAACAAAAATATTTGCCGACAGCTTTGAACCGCAGCTGATTGAACAAAGCAAACGGTATCCGCATCTGTTTTTGTACAATGACGAATATCTGTATCCGGTTCGACGGATGTTAAACCATATGGGCGGCGATATGGGCATGTTTGTCTGTCAGCAGCGCAAGCAGCATCCGGTGCAGGGATTTGTCAATTATATTGCAGGCACCAACGGATTTACGCTATATGATCTGTTCAGCTATCAGGAGAAACACAATGAGGCAAACGGAGAACAGAATCTGGACGGGAACGGATGGAACTTCAGCAGCAACTGCGGTTATGAGGGCCGTACCGGCAGGCGGTTTGTGCTTGATATGCGCAACAGGCAGATTGTAAATGCTGTGGCAATTCTGATGCTTGGGCAGGGCGTGCCGCTTCTTCTGGCAGGCGACGAGTTCTGTAATTCGCAGTCAGGCAATAACAATGCGTATTGTCAGGATAATCGGATCGGCTGGCTCAACTGGAAAAAGGGAGAATCATTCGCATGGTTTTCCGATGTGGTGGCAAAACTGTCTGAATTCCGGCACAGCCATCCGATTTTGACGCTTGAGGTGCCGATGCAGCTGCGTGATTATATGAAAAAAGGGTTTCCGGATCTGTCTTATCATGGAGAAAACGCCTGGGTTTCACCGTTTTCGTTAAATAAGCAGGCGGTAGGCCTGTTGTACTGCGGAGAATATGCGGTGGATGAAGACGGAAAGCCGGACGACTTTATCTATGTCGGATATAATTTTTATAACGGTATTGCTCATATAGCGCTTCCCAAACTGCCCGGCAGGAAAAAGTGGTATCTGGTGTTTGATTCCGCAAGAGGTAAGGATCCGTTTTTAAAACAGGATGCGCCTCTGGCCGGCACACAGCTTCATATGAAGTCGCAGTCCGTTGTGATATTGATCGGGAAATAATGGCAATAAATTAAAAGAGGATTATATAATGTTAAAGTGTTTGGAACATTTTAAGACAATCAATCATCACAAGAAACTTGTGATGGAAAGTTGTTTTCGGGTAGGGCTGTATCGGCAGGGACTGCTGCACGATCTCTCCAAATATATGCCGTCGGAATTTCTGGTCGGCTGTAAATATTATCAGGGGACGATGAGCCCAAATAACGTAGAGAGAAAGGAGAGGGGCTATTCTGCCGCCTGGCTGCACCATAAGGGAAGGAATAAACATCATCTGGAATATTGGATTGATTATGCCATACCGACGGAGGTAAACGGCAAACTGGAGCACGGCGGTATCTGCGGAATGAAAATGCCGGTGCGCTATGTTGTCGAGATGTTTATTGACCGCATGTCGGCGTCCAAAAACTATCAGAAAGAAAATTATACAGATGAAGGGCCCCTTTTATACTATAACAGAGGAAAAGGCCATTATATCCTCCATGAGGACACAAGGGCGCTTTTGGAGCTGCTGCTTGTCATGCTTTCCCTGCGCGGTGAGAAAGCGACCTTTCGGTTTATACGGCAGCGGCTGTTAAAAGGAAAAGTCCCCTATGAACAACAAAAGCTTGACAGGGCGAAAAACAGGCTTCTGGCCAAAGGAAGGAGACAGACAACGTGATCGGAGATAAAAAAATATTATACAGTGGAATGCAGGCGACAGGTACGCTGACGCTGGGCAATTACCTTGGGGCATTAAAAAACTGGGTCAGCCTTTCCGGGGACGAAGAGGAGTGCGAGCGATTTTACGGCATTATGGATCTGCATTCTCTGACGCTCCGCCAGAATCCGGCGGAATTTCGAAAAAATGCGAGAAGTCTCTATGCGCTTTATGTTGCGGCGGGACTTAACCCGGAAAAAAACTGCATCTATTACCAGTCGCATGTCAGTGCGCATGCCGAGCTGTGCTGGATTTTGGATTGTTTTACTTATATGGGCGAATTAAACCGCATGACGCAGTTTAAGGATAAGTCCGCAAAGCATGCGGACAATATCAATGCAGGACTTTATACGTATCCGGTGCTGATGGCTGCGGATATTCTTCTCTATCAGACGGATCTTGTGCCGGTCGGGGAGGATCAGAAGCAGCATGTCGAGATTTGCAGAGATATTGCATTGCGATTTAACAATATCTATGGCGACGTATTTACAATACCGGAACCGTACATTCGCAAAGAGGGCGCCCGTATCATGAGTCTGCAGGAGCCGGACCGCAAAATGTCAAAATCAGATGAAAATCCGAATGCAGCGGTCATGCTTTTGGACGATACGGATACGATCTTACGTAAATTTAAACGGGCCGTGACCGATTCCGGGAGCGAAGTGCGCTATGATCCTGCAGAAAAAGCGGGCATCAGTAATTTAATGGATATTTACGGAGCTGTCTGCAAAAAGACCAGGGATGAGGTCGAAAAAGAATTTGAACACAAAGGGTATAAAGAGTTTAAAGCAGCAGTCGGCGAGGCAGTTGCAGACGAACTTGCGCCGCTTCAGAAGCGCTATGCGGAACTTATGGCCGACAAATCATATCTTGATTTAAGAATCAAAGAAAATGCTGAAAAAGCGAGATATTTTGCAAATAAAACACTGCGTAAAGTACAGAAAAAAATTGGGTTGACCATTCAGTGAAAAAAAAGCGGAAAAGCACAGAATCGGGTTTTCTGACATAGACTGTATTAAGAAAGCCTTTAAGGTGCGTTTTGAAAACTTTTTTGACTCCGCTTACACCGGAACAGGAATACGACTGCCTAAAGAGAATGAAAAAAGGCGACCTTGAAGCAAAAAATGAGCTGACGCTGCACAATATGCGTCTGGTCGCGCATGTGGCTAAGAAATACCAGAATTCGGATGAAGATATGGAGGATCTGATCTCAATCGGAACAATCGGGCTGATCAAAGCGATCTCCACCTATAAAGAAAATTACGGCAGCCGACTTGCGACCTATGCGGCGCGCTGTATTGACAACGAGCTTCTTATGTATTTTCGCGCGAAAAAGAAAGTGTCGAGGGAAGTTTCTATCTATGAGCCAATCGGCACGGATAAAGAGGGCAATCAGGTAAATTTGCTTGATGTGGTGGAAAACGACGAGCCTGATATTGTGGAAAATATGGAAAAAGCGGGTCAGATCGCAAAACTCTTAGAAATTGTACCAAAGACGTTGACGGCGAGAGAGCGTTTTATTATTGAAAGCCGTTACGGACTTTATGGGAAGAAATCAATGACGCAGCGTGAGATCGCCGTCAAAGTCGGGATTTCGCGTTCCTATGTGTCACGCATCGAAAAGAGGGCTCTTGAAAAACTTAAGAAAAATTTTGCGGAATAGCAATGTACATTTCGAAAAAAATGTGATAAAGTAATGGCGGCAGATCTATGTCGCCGCCCGGTTTGGGCGGCCAGCCGTTCGGACAAATCAATGATTCTTTTTCTTTCAGGTAATTTCAGACAGCGGGAGAGTCCCCGCAGTTTTTCAGGGAACAAAATCACAAACAGGGAATAAAAAGGAGGGCTGCGTTGTATAGTATTATATCAACAGCCAGCATACAGGGGATCCACAGTATACCGGTCTGCGTGGAGGCAGATGTCAGCGACGGAATGCCTGTATTTGAAATGGTCGGATTTTTGGCATCCGAAGTAAAAGAAGCAAAGGAACGGGTGCGTACTGCGCTGAAAAACAATGGCTGTACGCTGCCGCCAAGACACATTACTGTGAATTTCACACCCGCGGACATAAAAAAGACGGGATCGGGTTTTGATTTGCCGATTGCCGTTGCAGTGCTTGCGGCCATGGGGGAAATCAAAGCCGAAAGTGTAAAAGATACGCTTTTCACAGGAGAAATGGGACTGAATGGGAATCTGCAGCCGGTAAGCGGTATTCTTCCAATGGTTGCCGGGGCAAAGAGGCAGGGGCTGAAACGATGTATCGTTCCGGAGGAGAATGTATATGAAGCGCAGATGGTTACGGGGATAAAAATATGCGGCGCGGAAAGTCTGAAAACAGTGCTTGCTATTTTAAGAGGCGAGCCTGACTGCTGCAGGCCGCAAAAGGCGCCGGCAAGGGATGAGGTGTGGGAAGAAACAATTGATTTTTCGGAGATTCACGGTCAGCATTTTATCAAACATGCCTGTGAAGTAGCGGTATGCGGCATGCACAATCTGCTGATGATTGGCCCGCCCGGCGCCGGCAAGACAATGATGGCGAAACGGATTTCTACAATCATGCCTCCGATGAGTGAACAGGAGCAGATGGAGCTTTCCAGGATTTACAGTGTGAGCGGGCTGTTTCCCAGACAGGGGAAGCTGATGGAAAGAAGGCCTTTTCGTGCGCCGCACCATACGATCAGTATGCAGGGACTCGTGGGCGGGGGTATCCTGCCAAAGCCCGGAGAGATCTCGCTTGCGCATAAGGGCGTATTATTTTTGGACGAATTGCCGGAGTTTCAGAAGAGTACGCTGGAAGTGCTGCGCCAGCCAATGGAGGAAAAGCAGGTGCGCCTTGTCAGACTTTCCGGAACGTTTGAATATCCGGCTGATTTTATGCTGGTTGCGGCAATGAACCCGTGCCGCTGCGGCTATTACCCGGATCTGAATAAATGCAGGTGTTCCGCAAATGAGATCAGCCGTTATATCGGTAAAATCAGTCAGCCGCTCCTTGACCGGATCGAGATTTGTGTGGAAACGCCGCAGATTCCGTTTCGCGAACTGACTGGCAGCAAAGCGGAGGAGGATTCTAAGACGATTCGTGCGCGCGTCGTTCTGGCTCAAAAAATACAGCGGGAGCGCTATAAAAACGAGTCCTTTGATTTTAACAGCCAGATACCGGCAGCAAAGCTGGAAAAGTATTGTGCGCTGGATGCGGGGCAGACTGCATATATGGAACAAATGTACAAAACGCTGCATCTGACTGCGCGTTCCTATCATAAAATATTAAAAGTTGCCAGAACGCTTGCTGATATGGAACAGCAGGAGCAGATTAAGACGTATCACCTTGACGAAGCAATTTGTTACAGGAGCGTGGACAAACGGTTCTGGAATCAGGACAGGGAGGCATAGCGGACAAACGATGCATTATGATTACTGGCTGGCCAATATCCCCGGTATTGGCAGTAAAACGATACAAAAATTACTGCTTGCCGCAGGCAGTGCAGAGGAAATATTCCGGATGGGAGAAACGCAGACGGAAAAACTTGCAGGGATCGGTCCGAAGTTAAAGGAGCGCCTGAATGCTGCAAAGAAGTACGATTCTGAACGCGCATATGAGGAGTTGATGCACAAAGGCGTCTGTTTTACCTCGTTCGAACGAAAAAATTATCCGGGTAAATTAAGGAATATGGCGGATCCACCTTACGCGCTTTACTGGAAAGGCGAACTGGCTGATAAGAGCGCTCCGTCCGTCGCCATTGTCGGCGCGAGGCAATGTTCGGAATACGGTTACGCGGTCGCAAAAGAAATTGGAAGAAAACTGGCTTTCCATGGAGCGTCTGTAATTAGCGGGATGGCTCGCGGTATTGATGCGGGCGGGCAGTGGGGAGCAATAAAAGGCGGCGGAAAGACATATGCCGTCTTAGGGTGCGGGCCTGATGTCTGCTATCCGTCTGAGGCCAGAAACCTGTATGCAGAAATTTTAAATAAAAAGGGCGGAATCTTATCTGAGTATCCGCCGGGTACGCAGCCGAAAGCCGGACATTTTCCGTGTCGTAACCGTATTATTGCAGGACTCTGCGACTGCGCGGTTGTCGTTGAGGCAAAGAAGCAAAGTGGGTCTTTGATCACAGTTGATTTTGCGCTTGAACAGGGAAAAGATGTCTATGCTGTGCCGGGACGTATTTGCGATTCGCTTTCGGCGGGATGCAATTCCCTGATTGAGCAGGGCGCGGGTATTGTTTTGAGCGTGGAAGAACTGATTGAGAAATTGGGCTTTTTACCGTCGGAACAATCAAATAGCAGAAATTTTAAAAATTTATTACTTGAA
Organism: uncultured Roseburia sp.; assembly: GCA_947088675.1. Classification (GTDB taxonomy): domain Bacteria; phylum Bacillota; class Clostridia; order Lachnospirales; family Lachnospiraceae; genus Roseburia. Next base: position 14,576 of record CAMUHN010000008.1, on the reverse strand, counting down.
AAACAAGAACGCATGGTGTATTGTTGTCTGGGTTGCCAACCGAAAAATATCGAGGCGCTGCTAAAAGAAACGGCGCTCTCAATGCCGGAGCTATTGGCAGCGCTGGCAAAACTGATTCAAAAAGAGTATATTATAGAATATTTTAAAAATTATTATATCAGACGGTTTTAAAATGGAGGAAAATCATGGCAAAGTACCTTGTAATCGTGGAGTCGCCCGCGAAAGTAAAAACAATAAAAAAATTTTTGGGAAAAAATTACGAGGTGGCGGCATCAAACGGACATGTGAGAGATCTGCCGAAAAGCCAGATGGGCATTGATTTCGAGCATGATTTTGAACCGAAATACATCACGATACGCGGAAAAGGGGAGATTCTGGCAAAGCTGCGCAAAGAGGCAAAGAAAGCAGACAAAGTCTTTCTGGCGACCGACCCGGACCGCGAGGGGGAAGCGATTTCATGGCATCTGAGCAAGGCGCTTAAGCTGGATGAGAAAGAAGTTTCGCGTATCAGCTTTAATGAGATCACGCAGAATGCGGTGAAAGCATCCTTAAAGCAGCCTCGTCCGATTGATATGAATCTTGTGGATGCGCAGCAGACAAGACGCATTTTGGATCGTATGGTAGGTTATGGGATCAGTCCTGTGCTCTGGGCAAAAGTAAAACGTGGTTTAAGCGCAGGAAGAGTTCAGTCGGTAGCGCTTCGCATTGTCTGTGACAGGGAGGAGGAGATCAGTTCGTTTATTCCGCAGGAGTACTGGTCGCTGGATGCCAGATTGTCTGTAAAAGGCGCGAGAAAGCCGCTGATTGCAAAATTTCATGGAGATGAGGACGGCAAAGTCACGATTTCTTCCAGGGAGCAGATGGATCAGCTGCTGGCGGAGCTTGGCGGCGAGAAATTTCTTGTGCTGGATGTCAAAAAGGGGGAGCGCACAAAAAAGGCGCCTCTGCCATTTACTACAAGTACATTGCAGCAGGAGGCGTCAAAAACTTTAAATTTTCCTCTTGCAAAGACGATGCGCATTGCACAGCAGCTCTACGAGGGCGTGGATATCAAAGGGCAGGGTACCGTTGGTCTGATTACTTACTTGAGAACGGATTCTGTGCGCATATCCGAGGAAGCCGATCATGCGGCCAGAGATTATATCGGACAGGTGTATGGACCGGAATATGTGGCGAAACAGGCTTCCGCAAAAAAGGGAGGGGCAAAAATTCAGGATGCGCACGAAGCGATACGTCCCTCCGATATCGCTCGTACGCCGGCTGTTGTGAAAGATTCTCTGTCAAGAGATCAGTTTCGTCTGTATCAGCTGATCTGGAAGCGTTTTGCAGCCAGCCGTATGTCGCCGGCTGTCTATGAGACGACAAATATTAAAATCGGAGCCGGCAGATACCGTTTTTCCGTTGCGGCGTCTAAAGTTGCTTTTGACGGTTTTATGTCGGTTTATGTCGAAAACGAAGAGGCAAAAGAAGAGAACAATGTTCTGCTGAAAAATGTTAATATCGAAAAGGGGGCGGAGCTTTTACCGGAAGGTCTGGATGAAAAACAGCATTTTACGCAGCCGCCGGCGCATTATACGGAAGCTTCTCTTGTAAAGACGCTTGAGGAACTTGGAATAGGCAGGCCAAGCACCTATTCTCCGACAATTACTACGCTTCTGGGACGCCGTTATATCGTGAAAGAGGCGAAAAACCTGTATGTAACGGAACTTGGCGAGGTGGTCAACCAGATTATGAAAGAGTCTTTTCCTTCGATCGTAGACGAACATTTTACGGCAAATATGGAGTCGCTGCTGGACAGCGTGGGAGACGGAGAAGTTCCGTGGAAAAATGTAGTGCGCAATTTTTATCCCGATTTGGATAAAGCGGTAAAAAAAGCGGAACAGGAGCTGGAAAAAATACAGATTGAGGACGAGGTGACTGACGTTGTCTGCGACCTGTGCGGCCGAAATATGGTTGTCAAATACGGCCCGCACGGCAAATTCCTTGCATGTCCCGGATTTCCGGACTGCCGCAATACAAAACCATATCTTGAGAAGATCGGCGTCGCCTGTCCAAAATGCGGCAAAGAGGTTGTCCTGCGCAAAACAAAAAAAGGCAGAAAATATTTTGGTTGCGAGGACAATCCGGAGTGCGATTTTATGAGCTGGTCGCGTCCGGTCAGCGAAAAATGTCAAAAGTGCGGCGGATATATGGTTGTCAAAGGAAATAAAATTGTCTGTTCCGACGAACAGTGCGGGTTTGTAAAAGAACTGCCCAAAGAGCAGTGACTGGATGAAATTGGTCGAAAGATGTCGAGGAAAATCAGGGAAAATTTGTTGAATTATAAGAAAGTTTGTGCTATAATGTTCCTAAATGTGGGAAAGTAGAGCAGAGTTGTCAGAAAAGAACAGATGGAGGAAATTATATGAGTGTGCAATTGCTGGATAAAACGAGAAAAATCAATAAACTGCTTCACAACAGCAATTCTTCCAAAGTTATATTTAATGATATCTGCGACGTCTTAAAAGAAATTCTTGGTTCGAATATACTTGTGATCAGCAAAAAGGGCAAGGTATTGGGGACAGGCAGCATAAACAGCGTAAGAGAGGTCAGTGAGATGATTGCCCGTGAAGTCGGCGGTTTTATTGATCCCCTGCTAAATGAACGGCTGCTTGGGATACTTTCCACCAAAGAAAACGTGAATCTGGAAACGCTGGGATTTACGTCGGATATCGGCAAGTGTACTGCAATTATCACGCCGATTGACATCGCAGGGGAGCGTCTTGGTACGCTGTTTGTCTATCGGCAGGATACGCCGTATGATATTGACGATATTATCTTAAGCGAATACGGGACGACTGTTGTCGGCCTTGAAATGATGCGTTCCGTCAAAGAAGAAAATCTGGAAGAGACGAGGAAAATTCAGATTGTAAGGTCTGCGATTAATACACTTTCATTCTCCGAGCTGGAGGCAATTACCCATATTTTTGAAGAACTGGATGGAAAAGAGGGGATTCTTGTTGCAAGCAAGATTGCGGACCGCGTTGGGATCACGCGTTCCGTAATTGTGAATGCACTGCGTAAATTTGAGAGCGCGGGTGTGATTGAGTCAAGGTCTTCCGGTATGAAAGGAACTTATATCAAGGTGCAGAATGATTATGTATTCGGTGAATTAAAGAAGACCAAAGAACAAAAGCAAAAAGGCCTGATCCCTTAAATGCCGATTCCAGGGCGCTGTAAAGAGAATTTTTTAGAATGTAGTAAAATCACAGATATTGTGGTTTTTGAAAAAGAAACATACTATATGATGTAAAAAATACTTGCCTTTTCTGAAAATTCGTCTATAATGGAATAGGTAACATTATCTTTAATAGGAAAGCAATTATCTTTGTTGGGGGAAAGGAGCTGCGATATGTTCAGTACAAATGCTTTTGACTATATCAATGTGTTGGATAAAGCGGCAGACGCAAGCTGGAAGCGTGAGAATATTATCACAAATAATATTGCAAATTATGACACGCCGCTTTATACCAGAAAGGATCTTGATTTTCAGAGCGTCCTGAAACGGGAGATGGGTCAGTTTAAGTATACGTCTCTGGATAAAAAAGTAAGGGATCTCAACACGCATCTGACGGATCTGACGGTGGAGCCGTATGAGGACGCTGTCAACTATGCATACCGCCTGGACGGCAATAATGTGGATGTGGATTCCGAACAGGTAGAGCTTGCATCCGAAGAGCTTCGGTATCAACTGATTACAAATGCCATTAAGGGTGATTTTACCAGAATACAGGCTGTATTAAAATAAGATTGTTAATATAGGCGGCAGGAGGAGTTAATAATGGGATTATTTCAGTCATTCAATATCAGCGCGAGCGGTATGACGGCGGAACGTTTTCGTATTGATACGATTGCACAGAATATTGCGAATATCAATACGACAAGAACCGAGGACGGAGAGCCGTACCGGCGTAAAATCGTTACATTTCAGGAGCGGGATGTCACGCCGTTCAGTACATATTATTCCAGCTCAAGGGCGAGGCTGGTCGGAAACGGAGTAAAAGTCACGTCGGTCAGAGAAGATACATCGACGGATTTTGTAATGACATACGATCCGGCTCATCCCGATGCGGATGAAAACGGCTATGTGCGTTATCCCAATGTCAATACCGTGACGGAGATGACAAACCTGATTGATGCGACCAGAGCATATCAGGCCAACACGACCGCGTTTGACGCATCCAAAAAGATGGTACAGGCAGCGATCAGCATAAATCAGTAAGCAGGCAATGATGATCATAAAAAAGTAAGGAGCGGGTGATTTGAGATGGATATATCTATGCTGACCGGTGTGAGGCCGGATTATATGGAGACGGTTACGGAAAATACACTGCTGGGATCGTCGGCTGATGTAAAAGAGGGAAGTTTTGAAAATGTTCTTTCTGCGGCCATGAATATGGTAAACGAGACGAACGACCTGCAAAACAGTGCGGAATCCGCACAGATGCAGTTTGTCCTCGGAATGGCCGATAATCCGCACGATATGCAGATTGCGGCTTCGAAAGCGCTGAGCGCAGTGCAGTATACACAGGCAGTCAAGGATAAGATGTTGGAAGCATACAGAGAAATCATGAATATGCAGATTTAGTGATGGGAGTCAGGGAAAATGCCGGAACAGTTGCAAAAAATAATTGACAGATTTCAGGAGTGGTGGAAAAAATATAATACAAGACAGAAAGCGCTTTTGATCAGTATCGTAGCTGTTGTCCTGGGCGCACTCGGAATACTTGCATTTGTTGTCAGCAGACCGACGATGGATATTCTGGTTGAGTGTGCTTCGACCGCGGAAGCCGGTGAAGTGAAAAATGTATTGGATTCAGACAGCAGTATCAGCTATGAGCTGTCGCAGGACGGGCTGACTTTTTATGTTGACCGCAAAGATATGGCGACGGCCTCTATCCTGCTTGGAACAAATAATATTCCGACACAGAGTTTTAGTATAGAGAGCGTATTTTCCGGCGGTTTCAGTTCTACTGAGGCGGACAAGGCAAAGCGGTACAAAGAATATCTGGAAAAGCATTTTGCCGAACAGCTGATGTCTTTGACGAGTGTAGATTTTGCTTCTGTTACGCTTGATTTACCGCCGGATGACGGTACGATTCTGGCCAGGGAAGAGGAGGCGTCTGCGGCAGTCATACTTACATTAAACGGCGAAATGCAGGACGATCAGGCGCTTGGCCTTGCGCAGTACATAGCGACACAGCTTGGAAATGATACAACGGACAATATTTTAATGCTGGATTCCAATTCCAATGTATTGTTTTCCGGAGCCGATTCCTCTACGGCGCTTGGAGCGGCAAGTACGCAGCTTTCTTTTCGCGCAAAAGCAGAAAATATGGTAAAGAACGAAGTAAAAGACGTCATGGTTGGTTCGTCGCTGTTTGACCATGTGGAGGTCGGCCTGAAACTGGATATGGATTTTGACCAGGTGCGTGAAACACAGCGTGAATACTATGCGCCGGACGGTCGCGAAACCGGTATGATCGGGCAGGAGAGCCAGTTTGAGTCAAGCAGCACGGGCGGGGTTGCGGCAACGCCTGGTACGGACAACAACGATGATGATCCTACTTATATGCTGGATGCCGACGAGTATTCGGAGCAGAATACAACCGACCGGTCAACCACCTACCAGAACAATGAAAAGGTTACAGACCGTCAGTCTGAAATGGGAAAGATCAATTATGAATCTTCTTCCATATCGCTGGTGGCAACCAATTATGTGATTTATAATGAAGATACGCTGCGTGAATCCGGTGCGCTTGACGAGATGAGCTTTGACGAATATATTGCGGCAAACAGCGAACCGGTCAGAACGGAAGTGGATCAGGAATATATTACAATGATAGCCAATGCAACAGGATTTCCGGCTGAAAACATCTCGATTATTGCACAGAACGAGCCGGTATTCCAGTATTCAACGGGCGGCAGGTCGCTGACTGATTATCTGCAGATTATACTTGTTGTATTGATCTTTGCATTGCTCGGCTATGTTGTATTCCGCAGTACCAGAAAAGAGAAAGAAGCACAGGCAGCGGAAGCGGAGCTTTCGGTTGAAAGTCTCTTAGAGTCCACAAAGGAGTCGGAAGAGGAAGGATTGGAAGATATCGGTTATACGGAAAAGTCAGAGACAAGGCTTCTGATCGAAAAATTTGTAGAAGAAAATCCGGAGGCGGCTGCGTCTTTGCTGCGTAACTGGCTGAATGAGGAGTGGGAGTAGCATATGGCAGCATCAGGTAATGATAGCTATAATGGGGTACAAAAGGCCGCAATCCTTTTGATTGCATTGGGGCCGGAGCGTTCTGCCGATGTATTTAAACATCTGAAAGAAGATGAGATAGAGGAGCTGACGCTTGAGATTGCAAATACAAGGAGCATATCTCCGCAGGTCAAAGAAGACATACTGGACGAGTTTTATCAGGTCTGCCTTGCACAGCAGTATATTGCGGAGGGCGGTATCGGCTATGCGAAAGAGTTGCTGGATAAAGCGCTTGGAGCAGAAAAAGCGCAGGAAGTCATTTCGAAACTGACTGCTTCTCTTCAGGTTCGACCGTTTGAGTTTGTCAGAAAAACGGATCCAAGCCAGTTATTAAACTTTATTCAGGATGAACATCCGCAGACAATCGCGATGATTTTATCTTATCTGACTTCGGCGCAGGCTGCTATGGTGATCGGCGCACTTCCGCCGGAAAAACAGGCGGATGTTGCAAAGCGTATCGCAATGATGGATCGCACGTCGCCAGATGTGATCAAGGAAGTGGAGCGTGTGCTGGAGCGAAAGCTTGCATCCCTGGTCAATCAGGATTACACCATTGTCGGCGGTGTCGATGCAATCGTCAATATATTAAATACGGTAGACCGTTCTACCGAAAAACATATTATGGAATCTCTTGAAATTGAAGAGCCGGAACTTGCAGACGAGATCCGCAAAAAGATGTTCGTATTCGAAGATATTCTCCTGCTCGACGACCGTGCGATTCAGCGTGTGCTGCGTGACGTGGAGAATTCCGATCTTGGCATTGCGTTAAAGGGCGCCAACGAAGATGTACAGAATGCTATCTTTAAAAACCTGTCAAAGCGTCTTGCTGCTATGATCAAGGAGGATATGGAATTTATGGGTCCGGTACGTCTGAAAGATGTAGAAGAGGCTCAGCAGAAGATCGTAAGCGTAATCCGCAAGTTAGAGGATGCAGGCGAAATTGTTATTTCGAGAGGCGGAGGTGACGAGATCGTTGTCTAATCTTTATAAACCCTGGCTTATCAACAATGAAAATGCCCGGGTGATTGATTCGGATGCGTTTGCGGTAGATATAATTAAAAAAAGCCTGAAAGCGCGCGCAAAAGAACGCCGCGCGGATGCCGACGGATTTACAGAGGGGCTTGTTGCGGACGATATCGAAAACTTTGTGGAGCCGGAAGAAGAGATTGATTATGTTGCGCTGGCCAAAGAAGAGGCGGAACGTATTCTTAAGGAGGCAAACGACCGCTCTGCCGAGCTGATCAGACAGGCACAGGATCAGAGGGAAAGTGTTCTTAAGGCCGCAAGGGAAGAGGGGTATCAGAGCGGGCAGGCACATATGCAGCAGGAGCTGGAACAGCAGAAAAATTTGCTGGAAAAACAGTTCCTTGAAAAATCAGAAAGGCTTCAGGCAGAATATGCCAAAAAGCATGAATGTATGGAACGAGACCTGATTGATGTCATATTGGAAGTGTTTCAAAAAGTGTTTCTGATACAGTTTGAGGATAAAAAAGAACTTTTGATTTCGCTGATCAACAATGCGATTCTACATATTGAAAGAGTAAGAAATTTCCGCATCCGTGTCTCGGATGACAATGTGTTTTTTGTGGAGAATCATAAAGAAAATATACTGGATCGTGTAGGACATGATATCAGCCTTGAGATTGTTGCCGATTCTGCATTGGCCGGAAGCGACTGCGTCATTGAGACGGATGCCGGCGTTTTCGAGTGCAGTCTTGGCGTACAGATGGAGAATCTGATCAAAGATATACGTTCTTTGAGTCTGGAGCCATGAGATCCGATCTACCATATGGAGTTTGTCATGACACATGAATTTGATAAATATTTGCAGCTTGCGGAAAAGACATATTTTAAGCGTCTCGGAAAGATTGTTAAGATTGTGGGGCTTACGATCGAATCGGTGGGACCGGATGCAAAGTTAAATGATCTGTGCCGCATCATCATAGATCCGGAGAAAAATATTTCGGTTATGGCCGAGGTGGTCGGATTCCGCGATAAAAGACTGCTTTTGATGCCGTTTGATAATGTAGACGGGATTGGAGTGGGCTGTACGATAGAAAACACAGGGCACCCGCTGACTGTTCCGGTGGGCGACGGGCTGCTCGGACATATTCTGGACGGGATTGGGCGCCCTACCGATGCAGAGACGATTAATTCTGCAGACGAATATCCGGTTGAGGCGCAGCCGCCGGATCCTATGAACCGGAAAATTATAGACGAAGTGCTTCCGCTTGGAGTAAAGGCGGTTGACGGTCTGATTACAGTTGGAAAAGGGCAGCGAATCGGTATTTTTGCCGGTTCCGGCGTTGGGAAGAGTACGCTGATGGGCATGTTCGCACGCAATACAAAAGCCGATATCAATGTAATTGCACTGATTGGCGAGCGTGGACGTGAGGTCAGAGAATTTATCGAGCGTGACCTTGGACCGGAAGGGATGAAACGCTCGGTTGTTGTAGTTGCGACTTCCGATAAGCCCGCGTTAATCCGTAACAAGGCGGCAAAAACGGCTACGGCGGTGGCAGAATATTTCAGAGCGCAGGGCCGGGACGTACTTTTGATGATGGATTCACTGACACGTTTTTCCATGGCACAGCGCGAAATTGGCCTTGCTTCCGGGGAGCCTCCTGTTACGAGGGGTTATCCGCCGAGCGTGTATTCTGAGATGCCAAAGCTCCTTGAGCGGGCGGGCACTTCAACGGTCGGGTCTATTACAGGGCTTTATACTGTGTTGGTGGACGGCGATGATTTTAATGAACCAATTACGGATACCGCGCGTAGTATATTAGACGGTCATATTATGTTGTCGCGTAAATTAGCGCATAAAAATCACTATCCGGCAATCGACATCCTGCAGAGCATTTCCCGTGTTATGAGTTCCATCGCGACCGGAGAACACAAAGAATTTGCCGGGAAATTAAAAAATGTGCTGGCGACATACAATGAAGCCGAAGATCTGATCAATATCGGCGCTTATAAGCGCGGCTCCAACCGGGATATTGATTATGCAATCGAAAAGATTGATGCAGTAAATACGTTCCTTATGCAGAGGACAGACGAGAGATTCCTCTTTGAGGAGGAGATCGGTCTGTTGGGCGGTCTGTTTACATGAAAATAGGAAAGTTGGCGTAATATGGCGAAGTTTTCATATCGAATGCAGAATATTCTGGATATTAAACTGAAAATGGAAAATCAGGCCAAAATTGCGTATGGCATGGCGAATGCAAAGCTTATGACGGAGCAGGAGAAGCTGCAGAATATTTTGATTCGCAGAGCGGGCTACGAGAGACAGTCCAGAGATCTGGTAAACGGAAGCCTTAATATTACGGAGATCCGCGAATGCAAACGTGCAATTGATGTAATGAAAAGTCTGCAGCGCACGCAGATGATGCATGTGCACAACGCAGAGAAAGAAGCAGAGCGAAAAAGGGCAGCTTTAAATGAAGTTATGGTTGAGCGCAAGACACATGAAAATCTGAAAGAAAAAGCATTTGAGCAGTTTAAACAGGAACTTCTTTACGCGGAGGGGAAAGAGATTGACGAACTGGTAAGCTACAGTTATCATGACGATGCAGACAGCGAACAGGAGACGTAAGAAGGAGGTTGCATTTAATATGGCTGATGTGATGGAAGCGGATGCAGTAGATAAAAAGGCGCAGAAAGCCGCGGAAAAAGCAAGAAAAAAAGAAGCAAAAAAACAGGCAAAGGCTGCGGCAGAGCAGGGAGACGGGCTGGATGCACAGGATGAGGGCATCGGCGGCAAGATTGTCATTTTTTTTGTGACGATCTTTATTCTTGTAATATGGCTGGCGATTATTGCGCTTTTGATCAAGTGGGATGTCGGGGAGTTTGGTTCCACCGTATTAGGGCCGCTGCTGAAAGATGTGCCGTATGTAAACCGTATTTTGCCGGATTCCTATATGGAAGAGTTTTCTACGGAAGAGAGTCCTTATGCATACGAATCGATGGATGAGGCCGTTGAGCGAATTAAGCAGCTTGAGATCGCGCTATCAGAGGCGCAGAATACATCCACGGACAATGCCGCATACATTACGGAGCTTGAGCGGCTGGCGCAGGAGCTGCAGCAATACAAGCAGAATGAGGCGGCTTTTGAAGAAGAAAAGCAAAAGTTCTACGAGGAGATTGTTTTTGGAGACAGTGCGCCCGATATAGAACAATATAAGGAATTTTATGAGAGCATTGCTCCGGCAAATGCCGAAGTTTTGTATAGACAGGTAGTTGCACAGACAGCTGCCGATGAAAAGATTGAGGATTATGTCAATACATACAAAAATATGAAGCCGAAAGAAGCGGCTGCTGTTTTTGATGCGATGACGGATAATCTGAAACTGGTCGCCAGCATCTTAGAGCAGATGGATGCGAAATCAAGAGGTGATATTCTTGGCAAGATGAACACGGAGACGGCTGCAAAAGTCACCGAGATCATGAAGCCTTAAGAATATAATATGTAACAGAGGAATAAAAAATAATGAGAAAGGAGGAGACACAATGGGCAGTACGAACATTACTGAACTTTCCAAAATGTTTGTACAGGGAAACAGAATGCAGACACAGGGCGCATCCGAACCGAAAAAAGAAGGTGTGACAGTTCGTTTTCAGAAGATTATGGACGGCATGTCGGCACAGCTTTCGGGCGGAATCAAGGCGCAGCAGAACCAGACATTGACTGCGGCCGATCCGGCTTCTGATAAGGGCGTCGAAACTGATTATGAGAACATATCTTATAACAGCACAAAGATCAGGACAGCCGATTCCGCTTCCGAAATGCCGGATCAGCAGGAAACGAAAGATGCGCTGGAAAAATTCGAAGAGGATGTCAGGGAAATTTTAAAAGAGGAGCTTGGAGTTACCGACGAACAGATCAGCGAGGCGATGGAAATGCTTGGTATCAGCGCGCTTGATCTGATGAATCCGAATCAGCTTGCCCTGCTTACGTCAGAACTTTCCGGCAGCAAAGAAGCAGGAGATATGCTGTTTGACGCCTGTTTTTTACAGGTAATGCAGAAAACGGAAGTACTGGGGCAGGAACTGCTTCAGGAGCTTGGCATATCAAAAGAGGAACTTGCGGTTCTCTGTAAGGAGTCGGCAGTATCTTCACAGGAGCAGCCGATTGCGCCGGCAGAGACAACGGACTTTGCGGCAGGAGAACAGACGCTTCCAAAACAGCCGAATGATTTGCAGCCGGAGCTTTTGGCCGGTAACGAGACAGCAGATACCGCGGTAAATGACGAAACGCAAGCAATGAAAACACCGGAAGCCGAATCGGCGAAAATTCCCGTACAGACAGAGGAAACAACAGCAGTACATGAGACGATGCAGGACGGGCAGACGATAGAAACGGTCACCGGGGCGGTGGCAGAGGAAAGAACGCCTGTGGAGGCCGCGGTAAAAAATGATGAAACCAATCCGGTAAAACAGCCGGAACCGACTATGACAGACGGTATGGAACAGACAGTACAGGAGGAAGCGCTTCCGCAGAAAAATTTGTCTGATCAGCAGTCTTCGCAGCAAAACAGCAGTATGCAGCACGGACAGCCGGAACATGCCGCAGCATTTGTAAACCATGCACAGACGATTGAAGTCCCGGTGGCGCAGCTGGCGCCGGAGCAGGTCGGCTATTCCGAGCAGATTGATTTGCAGAATGTAATACGGGAAATTGTCGAGTTTGCAAAAGTCCATGTGACACAGCAGGAGTCGACGCTGCAGATGCAGCTGAATCCGGAACATCTTGGAAAGGTATTTCTGGAACTGACAGCGAGGGACGGCGCGGTATCCGCAAAAATATTTGCACAGAACGAGATGGTGAAAGAAGCGCTTGAAGTGCAGATGGCAGACTTAAGGCAGAACATGAGTCAGGCCGGGATCAAGGTGGAAGCGATAGAAGTCACCGTTGAATCACATGAGTTTGAGCGCAATCTGGAACAGCAGGCAAATCAGGAGAGACAACAGGCAGAGCAGCAGGAGAAAGCGAGAAGCCAGACAAGAAAGATTAATCTGTCGGGCATGGAGAGTCTCGACGAGCTGAGCGGCATGATGACCGAAGAGGAAGCGCTTGTTGCACGTATTATGGCGGACAGGGGCAATTCGATTGATTATACGGCTTAGCCAGTACAATATATCAGAAAGGAGAACACGAATATGGCATTGATAGCACCGGTAGAAGACGGCCAGTTGGCGGCTGATAAAATAGCGGAGCAGAAAAAGAAAGAATCGGAAGACGGCAACAAATTAGGGTATGACCAGTTTTTGCAGCTTCTTTGTGCGGAAATGCAGTATCAGGATCCGTTAGAGCCGACAAGCAATACGGATTATATCGCACAGTTGGCGACATTTTCACAGGTGGAGGCTACGCTGAACATGCAGACTGCGCTGCAGGGAATGCAGACAAACGCCCTTGTCGGAAAGTATGTCAATATTAAGACAGCGGACTCGATGGATTCCGGATTTGTGGATTATGTACAGTATGAAAACGGGAACCAGTATGTATATGTCAACGGCAAACGTTATAACGCGGCTGATATTTATGAAGTAATCGATACGGATTATATGGAGGCGGTGACGCTTGCAGATGCATTTGCAGCCGCTGTCGGAAAATTGCCGGATAAGGATCAGCTGACCATCAAAGATCTGCAGAGCGTCAAAGATCTGGTTACGGTATATGAGAGCCTTACCTCTTATCAGAAATCTTATATCAATCAGGACGTATTAAAGAAATACAAGGAACTGGTTGACCAGATGGCGAAATTAATTGGCGATTCGTCGGAGGAAGACAAAAAGCCGGAAGGCTCCGGGGACAGCACGACAGGCGGTGCGGGAGACAGTACGACCGGCGGCGCCGATCATACGGAGGGTACGACGAGTCCGACTGCATAAAAGGAGATGGGAATATGAATAAGATCAGTAACCAGTTTGTTTCAATTGAGCAGGCGGCTGACAGGTATTTCGTAAAGAAAACGACGGAATCCCCACAATCCCAGGGTCTATCCTTTGAAGAAATATTAAAACGGAAACAGGATGTTACCGAGAGCTCAAAACTCCGCTTTTCCAAACATGCATCGATGCGTCTGGCGGACAGGAATATCAGCCTTTCTGCGGAACAGAGCGAGCGTCTGGCAAACGGGGTTGTAAAAGCAGACGAAAAAGGAATTCGAGAATCACTTGTCATTGTGGATTCCCTTGCGTTTATTGTCAATATACCGAATAAAACGGTTGTGACTGCTATGGATCAGGTGGAATCGGACGATGCGGTATTTACAAATATTGACGGTGCTGTGATTATGTAGCCGGACCTTTTGGAGGCGCAATTTCCCCGACTGACAGACGGGAACGGCAGCACATATTATTTTTAGGAGGTCACTTGACTTATGATGAGATCATTGTATTCTGCTGTGTCAGGTCTTAAGACACATCAGACCAAAATGGACGTTATTGGTAACAATATCGCCAATGTCAACACAGTAGCATTTAAATCTTCTTCCACAACATTTCAGGATATGCTCTATCAGATTACGTCGCAGGCATCCGGTGCAAACAATGCAACCGGCACGGGCGGCGTCAATGAAAAGCAGATCGGTCTTGGCGTATCGATGGGTGCGACAAAAATCCAGATTACCTCTTCCGGCGCTGCCGAGTCAACCGGCGACGGACTGGATATACGTCTCTCCGACAGCAATACGACAAACTTTTTTATTGTAAACAACGGAACCGAAAACCTGTTTACGCGTTCGGGTTCTTTCTATGTGGACGGGTCCGGGAACCTTTGTATGACCTCGACCGGTTATACGGTAATGGGATGGCAGGTGGACCAGAATACGGGACAGATTCGAAAAGACACCGTGTCCGCACTGCGCGTTATGGCTCCGGAGAACCTGACGTCTCCGGCTGAGGCGACGACAAACGGTGTGGTCAAGGGTACGCTGGATGCGAAAGACCCCGATATTCTGAGCGATGTCGGATATATCAATACGCTGACGTTTTATGATAATCTGGGATATTCCTATACGGCGCGTTTTGCGATCAAATATATTGAGGACGGCACCTATACGGTAGAGCTGCAGAAAATCTTAAACAGCGACGGAACCGTATTTTATGACCCGAATGATCTCAAAGACGGCCAGCCGACGCTGGATCAGGTGTTCGGCACGCAGAATACAGATGTGGTGTTAAGGGAGTTTGATACGCCGAATACAGGTTTTTGCGTTGATGCGGACGGGAATGTGCATACGGGAGATGACCCAACAACTCAGTCGACGGTTCTTCAGTT
>CAMUHN010000007.1 GCA_947088675.1 uncultured Roseburia sp. | reverse complement strand
CGGGTCCCTGTCAGCTTCCTGCATACTTGCCATACGACGTCCCCTGTGATAAAATAATTTTCGGGCAGTCTGACCCAAACCGCTCTCCGATTACAGAAAGGATAAAACGTATGAGCTTACCTGAGATGTTCTGTTATAATTTCATCAATATAACTGTCATTTTTTCTGTTAACCTTTGGCTGTCCGGCTGGTTTTTGGGCCAAACCATATACAGAAAGCGCAATCGGCTGAAAGTCATTGTTCCAGCTATCATTCTGACTGATCTGCTCATCTCTTTTGTCGTGACTTTCTCTTACCAATACAACATTTCAGACTGGAAATATCCGCTCGGCAGTTTCCTGCATGTTTACATTATTTATCTGCTCGGCATGTGTTACCGGAAAATTCTGTATCATAAAAAACTATCTGTCTGCTGGATTACTTTTATATTTCTTGATATGCTCCAGTCACTCGCTCAAATGATTATTTTTGTATTTCAGCCAGGCTTTGTCTATCATATGGCTGATCCAAAAGAACGCATCCTTTACAGTGTGATCATATCAGGTCTTGCACCGCTTCTTACCATACTTTTTGGCTTTTTACTGAAACGGTTAAAAACAGACAAAGCTTTTGGGCTGTGGATCGAACATATGGATTCGCATCCCGTCCTCTTTTTCCTGTTAAGTTTTTCCCCCATACTGCAGCATATGGCAGAATCTTTCATCCATACGCATCAGCTGAGCACATCTGCCGATAACAGAATGGTTGTCGTTTTGTTCCTTCTGATAATTTTTATCATTCTGAATTATACCGGACGCGAAGAACTGCAAAAGCTGCTGCTGGAAGAACAGAAAATAAGTATGCAGCAACAGAACGTCTACATCGAAAATCTTGAAAATATACAGCAGGAAATGAAAAAATTTCACCATGATTTTAATAATATGATGTCCGGCATGTACCTGAGTGCAAAAGAGGGAGACCTGGAGACAATTTCAAAATTTATCCTGGATATGTCCAGCGATTTTAACGACCAGGCAGGCGGCCAGATCCGCCTGCTCAATCAGATGAAACAGATCCGGATTCCGGAGCTTAAAGGACTGCTGCTGACAAAAATAAACCGGATGCAGAAAGAAAATATACACTGCGAACTTGAAGTGATTTACCCGCTCTCAAAACTTTCCATGAAAACAACAGATTTATGCAGATGTCTTGGCATATTGCTTGACAATGCCATCGAAGAAGTCCTGCAAAAGGAAGACGCCCTGATCTTCATTATGATCAGCTGCCAGAGCGAAGCTACTACATTTTGCGTCAAAAACAGGCTTTATTCCGCTGTTGACACACAAAATATCTGGAAAAACGGCTTCTCCACAAAAGGCCCCGACCGCGGCGTCGGCCTGTCCAGTTATAAAAAAATTCTGGAACGGTATCACAACATCGTATCACATACAGCCGTTACGGACGGTTTCTTCCTTCAGGAATTTAAAGTTCAGGAGCATGAAATGTAAAACTTGCTGTGCTGCACTGCAATTGACGGAAAAGAGGCTTTTATGATTCCCATCTATCTTTGTGAAGATAACGAAACGATTCTTACAATGCAAAAAAACTATCTCGAAAAACTGATTTTGATCGAAAATTATGATATGGCGCTTGCGCTCTGCTGCGTCCATCCGCAGGAAATTCTTGCAGCCATCAAAGCGTCCCCAAAACGCGGCATCTATTTTCTGGATGTCGAACTAACCAACGAACCAATAGACGGATTTATGCTTGGACAAAAAATACGTAAACTTGATCCGGAAGGATTTCTGATCTATGTCACCGCACACAAAAATCTGGCCTTTGAAACATTCCGCTACCATCTGGCAGCGTTTGATTATATTGTAAAAGAAAACCCGCAGACCATGTTGGAACAGATGCGGCAAAACCTGACTCTCATCACGAAACAGCTCTGCGGCGCGCAATCCGGTATACAAAAATTTTTTTCCCTGAAGGTTATGGATGTAATCAAACATATCCCGATGGATGAAATCCTGTTTTTTGAAACAACCGGACGAACGCATCGGATCGAACTTCATGCCGCTTGTGACAGAATGAATTTTATCGGAAGCTTACATGACCTGGAAAAACAACTGGATGAACGTTTCCTGCGAATACACCGCGCATATCTGGTCAACACAGAACAGATCAGCGAGCTTGACTTAAAACATCGGGAACTTCGTATGAAAAACGGGGAAATCTGCCTGTTTTCCAAAAATATGAAACATATTCTGTTAGAGCGTATCTGATCCCATACAGGACATACCCCTTTTTTCGCGCCCCTTTTTCAGAATCAAACCTCCCTTTTGGGCACTCCCTGTGTCCGTTCGGGCATTTCATCTCACCGGAAACCGAAAACATGATAGGATCCTTTTATCCAATATGGTGTGAAAAGAACGAACAGAAACGGAGGACTTTATGACACAAAAAGTATTGCTGAAATTATCGCATATCTCAAAGCGGTACAAAACGGAAACTGCATTGAAAGATATCAGTATGGCGCTGCACGAGGGGGAGATACTGGGATTCCTTGGTCCGTCCGGCGCCGGAAAAACAACTGCGATCAAAATTATAACCGGACAGCTGCGTCAAACTACCGGTGAAGCAAAACTATTAGACACCGATTCTGCTAATATCGACGCCTCAATCTATGAAAAAATAGGCGTAGTTGCCGACAACAGCGGGATCTATGAAAAAATACCGGTATGGCAGAATCTGTCCATCTTCGCAAAAATATGGAATGTCCCAAAAGAGAGGATTACAGAAGTGCTGCAGCAGGTTGGCCTGTATGAGTACCGCAAAAAATATGCCGGCAAACTCTCAAAAGGACAGATGCAGCGTCTTGTTCTTGCAAGGGCCGTACTTCATAAACCGCGCATCCTTTTTCTGGATGAACCGACCAGCGGTCTTGATCCGGCAACTGCCGTTTCCATCCACAGAATGCTTCTGGACTTAAAAAAGGACGGTATGTCAATCTTCCTCACCACACACAATATGGAGGAAGCGGAAAAGCTATGTGACAATGTCGCACTTTTATTCCACGGGGAAATCGTAGAATATGGACCGCCGCAGGAAATTTGTCTTAAATACAATCGAAACAAACAATATTCGGTACGATTGGAAAATCAGGAACAGATTACTTTTGCACAGACTTCCGAAAATATAACAAAAATTGCAGAATTAATGCAGGAAAACAGGATACAATCCATTCACTCCTGCGAACCGACGCTGGAAGATGTATTTCTTCAGGTGACCGGAACATCTTTACAATCATAAAAGTATCTTAACTACAAACAGAATTTTAATGTGAAAATCAGCTCGAGAATGGAGGTTTTTATGAATAATCGAAACAAACTGACAGCTGTATTACAGCTTAAGTGGCTGTGTATCAGCACCAATAAAGCAATTATGATCGGACCGTTTCTTACCATTGGAATGGTCATTCTATTTCGTCTGATCTACGGATCCAATACGAACGGAACGCTTCCCCCTGTTCTGACTGCACTCCTGTTAAATCTGGGCCTGTCCATGAACCTGTGCTCGGACGGCTTTTCCATGGTGGGAACCTCAATTGCAGAGGAAAAAGAAAAACACACGCTGCGCGCGCTGATGACCTCTTCCGTCACAGGCGTCCAGTACTTTATCGGAAGCATATTCTTTCCGTTTCTCTTTACGGTCGCAGTCAATTTCGCAATTATTTTCGTCTGTGACGCCCCGGTGGAACTGCTGTTAACGCCCGCCTTTCTTCTCATCAGCATGGTTGCTGCACTGATCAGCTGCATCATTGGAATGATCATCGGCATCTGTGCAAAAGACCAGATGAATGCAAATCTGATCGCATACCCTCTGATGATGGTGTTTATGCTGATCCCAATCCTGGGCGATCTGTCAACGCTGATGAACAAAATTTCCGCGTTCCTGTTTACCGGTGTAGTTACAAAAATGGCAAACTCCTGTGCAACCGGAACGCCATATTCTGTCACCGCATTGGATTTGTCCGTACTGTTTGGTGAACTGATCATCAGCATACTTATCTTTCTGCTGCTCTACAAAAGAAACGGATACGAAAAAGACTGATTTTAAGATATTCTGTTTAATAAAGGTGAAACAGCTGAACGGCCTTGCGCCCTGCTTTATATAGCGGGCCCTCCAATCCTTTCACCGCATTTTTCAACTCACTGCGAATCGGAATATGCTGCGGACAGTGCTGCTCACACTTGCCGCATCCGATGCAGTTCGACGCGGCAGTGGAATCCTTTCGCATTGCGGTACACATAAAATATTCCATCAATGCCACTTTGCCGCCGTCTGTAAATTTACGGTTATACGCCGCAAATGTCCCCGGAATATCGACTTTCTGGGGACATGGCATACAGTAACGGCATCCTGTGCACCCCACTTTTACTTTCGCATTGATTGCTTTTGCTACACTTTGCAGCAGCGCCTCATCCTGCGGGCGAAATTCACCGGCTTTTACCTCCGATGCTGTCTTAACATTCTCCCTGACCATCTCAATCGTATTCATACCGGACAGGACACATGTAACCTGCGGCTGGTTCCACAGCCAGCGAAACGCCCACTCTGCCGGACTTCGCTTAATCGGATATTCCTCCATTAATTTTTTTGCCTCATCAGGCAAAAGTCCGACCAGTTTTCCGCCCCGCAGCGGTTCCATAATAATCACGGGAAGATCTTTATCTGCTGCATAGACCAGTCCTTTTCGGCCAGCCTGTGAATGCTCATCCATATAATTATACTGTATCTGGCAAAAATCCCAGCCATATGCGTCTACCAGTTCACAGAACATCTCTGAGTTGCCGTGATAGGAAAATCCAATCTGGCGTATGGCCCCGCTTCTCTTTTTCTCCTCAAGCCACTCCAGGATACCAAGCGCTTTCAATCGTTCCCAGGTCTTTACATCGGTCAGCATATGCATCAGATAATAATCAACATGATCTGTGCGAAGCCGTTTTAACTGCTCGGTAAAATATTTTTCCATACTGTCTGATTTACGGATCAGATAATGAGGCAGCTTTGTCGCAATATACACATGATCCCGTATCCCGTTTTTCTCCAGAATCCTGCCGAGCGCCTCCTCGCTGCCGGAATAGACATAAGCTGTATCAAAATAATTGACTCCACTATGATACGCTTCCATAATTTCCGATTCGGCTTTCTCCAGATTGATTTTACCGCCGCTCTGCGTAAAACGCATACACCCATATCCGAGAATTGAAATTTGATTGCCATATTGATCTGTACGATAATTCATATAGAACACCTCTCCTTTTGACAGAACAGATCCGGCCCGATGTATGCAGGATAAAAACCATACGATTGTCCGTCTTTTCATGTCTGTTTCTGATTCTTTTTCAATTATACTGAAAACTAAGTTTTTTTCAATCCTTATTTTTTTCTGGTATTTTGCCATACTGTATTATATAATAAGAAAAATTGGAAAAAGAAAGGACATACAATTATGGGCAAAGACTTTTTGACGGAATTTCTTCCCGATCTGGAAGAGTTTCGGGAGAAAACCATACAGTTCCACAACAAAGAACTGACCGTACCGCAATATAAAGGCTTTTCCGGAGGATACGGCAGTTATGCTCAGCGCGGCGGTCAGAGACATATGCTGCGTCTGCGCCTTGCAGGCGGCAGAATCACCAGAGAGCGCCTGAAATTTATGGTTGACAGTATAGAAAAATATCATATTGACCTCATTAAACTGACAACCTGTCAATCTGTTCAGCTCCACAATCTGGAGGCGGAAAGCGTTGGCGATCTGATGGAGGCAGCATGGAAAGCCGGCATGATCTCACGCGGCGGCGGAGGCGATTTCCCGCGCAATGTTATGGCATCCCCCCTTGCAGGCGTATCCACAGACGAACATTTTAACGTGATGCCCTATGCGGAAGCGGCCGGGGAATATCTGATGAATTTTATCAAAGCAGTAAAATTCCCACGAAAATTGAAAGTCTGCTTTTCCGGTTCACCGGAAAATGAAACGCACGCCACATTCCGCGACCTCGGATTCACTGCAAATCCGGACCGCACATTTGACGTTTATGCAGCCGGCGGTCTTGGCAATAAACCTTGTCTTGGGCTTTGTGTCGCATCACATATCAAACCGGAACAGATTCTATATTATATCAAAGCAATGGTCGACACCTTTGTCACTTATGGCAACTACGAAAACCGCGGCCGTTCCAGAACACGATTTCTACAGGACACACTTGGAAAAGACGGACTGATTCATGCTTATCAGGAAAAATTAAATGAGGTATTAAAAACGGAACAGTTAGATATCGCCGTAGCGGAACCAAAAACAGAGAAAAATGCCGACGGCACACCATCTGATTTTACCCGTCTTTACCCGCAAAAACAAAATGGTCTGTATGCCGTATTCTATCAGCCGATCGGAGGCGTCGTCACTCCGCAGAAGTTAAAGGAATTCTATGAATTCCTGGAAAAAACAGACCAGACCGAAATCAGGCTGACACCGGAAGAGGGCCTTTATTTTATCAACTGCACTGCAAAGGAAGCTATGGCCGTACAAAAATTGACCGCAGACGGAGCACAAAACCTGTTTGAAACCTCTGTCGCCTGTATTGGAAGCGGCATATGCCAGGTTGGCATCGGCAATTCCCAGGAACTGTTAAAAACCTGTATCAATGCAGTGCGCAAAGAAAACTTTGCCGATGGAGTACTGCCCAGAATCCATATTTCCGGCTGTCCGTCGTCATGTGGCACGCACCAGATCGCCAAACTTGGATTTCGAGGCGCCGTCAAACAGACACCGGACGGACCCAAA
Source organism: uncultured Roseburia sp. (assembly GCA_947088675.1). Classification (GTDB taxonomy): domain Bacteria; phylum Bacillota; class Clostridia; order Lachnospirales; family Lachnospiraceae; genus Roseburia. The sequence continues at coordinate 60,968 of CAMUHN010000007.1, read as the reverse complement.
CCGGCATTTGCCATATTTACCGGCGGCTGCCCGCTGCAGGGCCAGGAAGTGATCGCAGAGACAGGCAAAGCGATCGCCGCCGAAGACATTCCCAATTTTCTGATTGAGTTGGGACATGCTGTCGCTGCTGCCGGTCTTACCTATGAGAAATGGATTCCTGATCATCAGGAAACTTTAGAAGAACTGATAAGGAAATATACGGATTAATCATTCCTTTTTGATCTCTCCCTGATTATCCGATATATTTTCGATTCATAATAAAAGACAACTGCTAATATAAAAACTACAGCCATCAGGCTGTAACCATTATGAATCTCCTGTCCGATGACATCCAATATACTGGTAAAGAGCAGGCAAAACACTACAATCAGCTTAACTGTGCGAGCCATCCTGATTGTGTATATTCGAATGTCACCGGTACAGGCTTCTTTTTTCAGGCGATTTACACGTTCCGGATAAATCTCCAGCAGACAAAGCCCCACATAGACCAGAATCATCACTGCAAGATTCATAAAAACAGGAACTGCAAAAATCCCATACAAAATACCATAACAGGCCTGAAGAACCAGACAGGCCAGCAACGCCACAATGCCAGCTGCCTCTAAAAACAATTCAGCCGTATTCATATCTTCTTTTCTCACGCTACCCTCCATGTCGCGGCTTCGCTGTGACTCATATCTGCGCGGAGAATCTAACGCCATTCATGGACACTGCGCTTATAGCCTCTCCCCATGCTGCTGCCAGGCGCTCCAGACTCCAGGCTGCATTCGCCGGACTTGTAGAAGGAAGCTTCTGCGGATCCGGCATCCCTTCTTTTTTACAATATTTCAGACAGAGCTCATGAGCTTTTGCCCCGTTTGTAAATATCGCCTCAATTGGCGCTTTTCTAAGGATGACAGTAATATCGTTCGCCGTCACATTGCGTATTGAACTGTCGGAAGATGCCTCGATATCACAGGAAGCAATCACATCCCAGAGCGCAATATGGTGCGATAACAAAAATGCCTTTTTTTCCTGGATTGAATCCGGAACATCCTCATCCAGAATCCGTGCCAGCACTTTCCAAAAACGATTCTTCGGATGCCCATAGTAAAACTCATTTTCCCTGGATTTTACAGATGGAAAAGATCCAAGAATCAGTATTTTTGATTTTCTGTCAAATACTGGCTCAAATGTATGTGTCAGATGCTCCGGCTTCATAATCCGCTCCTCTTTTACACTACAGTTACTCTCACTGATTTCTTTACTCCGTTAATAGATACTATATTAATTGTACATTTTCCCTTTGCTTTTGCTTTTATCTTTCCGTTTTCCGTGACGGTTGCAATTCTTTTATCTGAAGTATAATAGCGCAGCATATTGCCGTGCCCTTCTTTAAGAAGCTCTTTTTTCTTATCCGCCTTTACAAGGGTGGCATCTATTTTAACTGTTTTACCCTTTTTGATTCGATAGGACGACTTGGCCACTTTGATTTTCTTTACATTCGTATAGTAAGGATTCTGCTCACTGACCAAATGCATACTCATGCTGTTTGAAAGATATGTAATCTTGTTGTCCACATTTTTATAAGCACGTACTTCAACTTTATACTGCCCTTTGTTGTGAATTTTTTTGTTCTCAATCTTTTTTACTTTCACGGAACGTGAGGCGGAAGCTTTCACCGTTTTTACTTTCTTTAATTTTTCTCCGCAAATCGACGCATAGATTTCATATCCGTCCGCACCCTCGATCGCGTCCCAGCGAACCAGTATATAATCGTCTTTCCATGACGCCGATACTTCCACAACCTCCGGCAGAGGCTTTATTACAACAGGCTTTTTCTCTTTCTCAAATACTGCTTTCACCTTGACGTCCGATGCGGGCATCACAAATGTTGCAACCGGATTTTTTTCATCGGATAATACAATTTTGCCGCTTAGTACCTGCCATTGTGTAAACTTATATCCGTCCCCCGGTTCAGCCGTAAGCGTAATGGTTTCTCCCTCATTCGCCTGCAGTTTACTTGCAAACGCCACACCGTTTTTCTCTTCAGACACATGGATCCCGTAATATTTTGGCAGAGGTTTTACAACCTCCAGCAGCGCTTCCGTTGTCTGTACACTGCCGACGCTGTTTGATACAACACATTTGTATTTATATCCATTACAATTCGCTGTGGCCGGCTCTGTTGTATAGGAAGACTGCACAGCCTGAGGAATGGCAACAAATCCCTTGCCGTCATTGCGATTGACCATCCACTGATAGTTTAAATGACTTCCCTCCGCGACCACCACAAAGGTAGCTGTCTGTCCTTCCATAATCAAACGCCTGAGCGTACTCTGGACAATAACAGGCTTTTTTTCCGGTATCTCTTCAAAAATGGCTTTTATTTCTACTTTTCCGGACGGCATTACAAATGATGTTTTTTCGCTTTTATTGTCTTCCAGCGTTACGCCTCCGCTTATGACGCTCCACATTTTAAACTGTTTTCCGGCAGGCGCCTTATTCGCCCTGATCTCTACCTCATCCCCTGCCGCATACATACCGGAACCTTTGCCGCCCTGCACGGTTACTTCATAAGTCGGGACAGGAATCGCAATCGTATATTCAAATACCGACTCGTCACTGTCATACATACCGTCTTTTACAGCAATTGCCGTGATTACAGTTGTCACATACTCTCCCATGCGTCCGTTAACCGGGATCGGGCCAGTATATAAATTACTTGCCCGGGTCGGCGTTGATCCGTCGAGCGTATAGTAAATGGATGCCCCCTCTGTCTCCGATGTCAATGCCACACGAATATTTTGTGCATAAACACCCTCTTCCAGATCCGCCTCCGGATCTTCTGCATAATTCCCGACATCCTCCGGCTCCTCCACTTCCTGCGAAAGTTCAATTCTGGATCCCTCTGCCCCATCTCCCGTAATGTACAGGACATCCTCATAAGGATCCTCCGAAGCAGGCTGTCCGGTTTTTAATCTGACACTGACATCAACAGAAGCGTCTGGCATCAGAGCATACTCTGCATTGACCGCCTGATTTGGCACAGCTGTCAGATTGGCATCAAAACCGTAACCAACAATTTCAAACGCTGATGCTGCTCCCTTTTCCAGTACAACATGTACATTTTTAATATTGACCCCTGTGCCATTTGTCACACGAAACACTTCTGTATTTGACTGCGTATATCCCTGTACCAGAGCCTCCTGCATTGTCTCCTCGGAAATACGTGTAAAAGTAAGACGCCGAAGTAAAACCGCCTCAAATTCATATGTGACAGTCAATGATCCATCCTCATTCAGTTCTGTATCCGCATCCAGTCCATTTACCGTCGCCGTCACATTCTCAGAAAATGTGTAGCCCTGTTTTGGAACCAGATTTACCATCGCCGTATATTTTGTATCAAATTCAGCTATCCCGCTTTCTCTCATCGTATTGCTCTCGACCTCTGTTTGATTCTGCTGTCGACCGCTGTCTGTCATACTTTCATACAGAGCCTCATCTGTATCATAGTTGTCCTCCCCGTCCGGATCGTCTCCGTCATCTCCGTCATCCGCACCAGGGTCATCCCCGTCGTCTCCGTCATCCGCACCAGGGTCATCCCCGTCGTCTGCACCAGGATCGTCTCCGTCGTCTCCGTCATCCTCTCCGACAGATTCCGAAGTATATGTTACCGTCAGTGAATCATTCGCCAGTCCTTCCGTGAAACAGACCGCCGTTGTATCAAGTTGCTGCCCGGGCACAGGCGGCGTTATATCAGTCACCGCAGTATGCGATATCTCTGTAAGCGGTGAAGCCATCTTTGCATAGGTAAGATTTGCCGCGGTATCCGTTCTCTCAATCCAAATCTGGCATTTCGTGAGATCCGGCTCTGACACAATGTTATTGAAAAGGGCTTCGCTGATCTCAGACGCTCTTATTTTCGACTGTCCTGCGCCAACAGGCGCCGCATAATACCAGTTCTTATCGTCCGTTTTTCCCTGCACAACAACCGTCAAGGCCTCTTTGGCATTAATTTCAATTTTATCTTTTGTATAACCCACACAGGAATCCGCCATTTTTGCACTGCCGTCAAAACGAAGCGTCATTGCGCTGTTTTCCTCCATGACAGCCGCATGGTCAACCGTAACGGGAACAGCGGATGCAAACAATATGGAAGAAAGATCCAGTTTAAACGCAGGGACAACCGCGTTCTCCCTGTCAATATCGCAAATGCTGATGCGGCGTTTTGCATCTGCAGCCAAAGCCATATCTTCAATGCTTTCACAGGCGGAACGAAGCCAGAACATTTCGTCACTCCAATATTTTTTACTGATCTGCAAGCTTCCAGCGTGATCCGGATCAAAATCATCGGAAGAAGACCCGACTGATATTTGCGTTCCATTTCGCACACCGTATGCAGCATAAAGTTTATCCGCTACCATATAGGATGTCTCATTTAATGCATCCTCCACCAGAATACGGGATGGCAGCATAAGCTCCTGTTCCGCCGGCGAAAACATCTTCGGGTCACTTTCCATGGATTTTAATTCTTCCCTTAACATGCTTGCCCCATAATGATTCGGATAAACTTTATCAGGCTGTTCATCTGCGTAAATACATCCCCATTTTTCTTCATATTCTTTGTTTGAATCCCATGCATTCTCATATGCAAGCTTGTCCTTTAACGGAGACGCTGCAAATAAAACAACGCTGTCCGAATCGTTACCGGCTGTGCTCTCCGCCCCTGCAATATACCATTCCTGCGCTTTGTCGTGATTTTTACCGAATATTATTTTTCCAACTGTATCATTACTCCCATTCAGATGAAATAAAGTCTTAATCTGATCTTTTGTTGCAAACAGAGTAATCGGGGCCTCCTCATTTGATGCTCCATAAACCGGCCGGGAATCTGAAAAAACTGGCATAAAACCTGTTATCATAGAAATGCTTAACACTATGCTCATGCTTTTTTGAATAAGTTCTCTGATTCTCATAATCACCCTCCTTTTGATATCTGCAAAACCAACATCCTATCCTTTCCCGTATAGAATCTTACCACAACTCCCGACATGATACAACTTAAAATCTAAGAAAAAATACTTTTTTGATTTACTTTAAAAAATTTTGATTAACAATGCTTAAAGTTATGCTATAATAGTCAATATCCGTACTCGTATACGGATCTTATTTCGCGGAAAAACTGCCGATATAGAAACAATAACACAATAGCGAAGAAAAATAAATGGCATATTCCGCAGGAAAAACGGAGGATTTTATGAACAAGTTAACAATTCCAAATGATTATCGCTCTGCACTGAATCTGCATGACACACAGATTGCAATTAAGACTGTCAAAGATTTTTTTCAGAACCAGCTTTCTTTACGTCTGCATTTGACGCGTGTCTCCGCGCCGCTTTTTGTCGATCCGGATTCCGGATTGAACGACAATCTAAACGGCGTGGAACGCCCCGTCGCCTTTGACATAAAAGAGCAGAACGGCAAAATGGCGGAAGTTGTTCAGTCACTTGCCAAATGGAAAAGATACGCCTTAAAAAAATATGGTTTTTCTCATGGGGAAGGGCTCTATACCGATATGAATGCCATTCGCAGAGACGAAGATACCGACAATATTCACTCTATTTTTGTCGATCAATGGGACTGGGAAAAAATTATTTCAAAAGAAGAACGTAACATGCACACCTTAAAAAACATTGTGGACAATGTCTATCTGTGCCTGCGCAAAACCGAAAAATACATGGCAATCCAATATGATTACATAGAAGAAATACTTCCGCAGGAAATATTTTTTATTACAACACAGGAATTAAAAGAACTGTATCCAAAATACACACCAAAAGAACGTGAATATCTGATTACAAAAGAAAAAGGCGCCGCATGCATTTTACAGATTGGCGATGTGCTGGAAAACGGGAAACCACACGACGGCCGGGCGCCGGACTACGACGACTGGGCGCTAAACGCAGATATTCTGGTATACTACCCTCTGTTAGATATTGCGTTGGAACTCTCTTCTATGGGAATCCGCGTTGACAGAGACGCTCTTCTGTCTCAGCTGAAGAAAGCCGGATGCGAAGAACGCGCCCAACTCCCATTCCAAAAAGCAATCACAGAGGAAAAACTTCCCTTTACTGTCGGCGGGGGCATTGGACAGTCGCGCATCTGCATGTTCTTCCTTCGAAAAGCGCATATTGGCGAAGTTCAATCCTCGCTTTGGCCAGCAGAAACATGCACGGCATGCGAACAAAGCGGAATTATGCTATTATAAGATTTCTATGAGACAGACGTCAGGTCTTTTATTACCTCTCCAGCCAGGATAAGACCGACGACAGATGGTACAAAAGCGACAGATCCGGGGATCTGCCGCTTTTGTAATATACCCCCTGTTTCATTCGATCCACCCTGATTTTCCAAATCCATCGCTGCAGAAAAATCAGGACAAACCGGCTGTTCTTTGGAATACACTACTTTTAAGCGTCTGATCCCTCTCTTTTTCAGCTCACGCCGCATTACTTTTGCAAGCGGGCAGACGGAAGTACTGAAAATATCCGTAACTTCAAACGCAAGCGGATTCAGCTTATTCCCGGCGCCCATACTGCTGATTAACGGTATGTTCTTTTCCTGCGCTTCCTGCGCCAATGCAATTTTGGCTGTAACCGTATCCACCGCATCAATAATATAAGAATATTTCAAAAAATTAAATTCATCTTTGTTTTCCGGAAGAAAAAACGTTTTGTAAACGCCGACCCTTAAATCAGGATTTATCTCCAGCATTCTTTCTTTCATGACATCTGCTTTATATTTACCAATTGTTCTGTGTGTGGCGATAATCTGGCGGTTCAGATTTGTAATACTTATCTGATCAGAATCTATCAGATCTATCCCGCCAATCCCGCTTCTTGCAAGAGCCTCGGCTGCGTATCCGCCGACTCCGCCGACTCCGAATACGGCAACATGAGAGCTTTTCAATATATTCATGGCGTCTTTTCCCAATAACATTTCTGTCCGCACAAACTGATTTTCCATCCGTTCCCCCATGCCAAAACAATCTATTCTGTCAGAAAATTAAAGTTTACGAATTCTCTCCAATGCCGCCAGCGTATTCTCATAACTGCCAAATGCCGTCAACCGGAAGTATCCCTCGCCGCTTGGACCAAATCCGGAACCCGGCGTGCCAACCACATTTGCATTCTCCAGCAAATAATCAAAAAACTCCCAGGAAGTCGTCCCATCCGGCGTTTTCAACCAGATATAAGGCGCATTCACTCCGCCAAACACAGTATAACCGGCATCCTTTAATCCTGTTTTAATTTCCGATGCGTTTTTCATATAGTATGCGACCTGCTCTTTCAGCTGTGCTTTTCCCTCCATGGAGAACACTGCCTCTCCGGCACGCTGCACAATATAGGGCGCTCCGTTAAATTTTGTTCCATGACGTCTCGCCCACATTGCATTGAGAGATACATCACCGCTTTTTAACTCTTTTGGCACAATTGTATAGCCCAAGCGTACTCCGGTAAATCCTGCATTCTTGGAGAAGCTCTTTAATTCGATCGCGCATGTCTTTGCTCCCTCGCATTCGTAGATGGAATGCGCCACATTATCCTCGGAAATATAAGCTTCGTAAGCCGCGTCATAAATGATTACCGCGCCCACTTTATTTGCATAATTCACCCATTCCGACAGCTGCTCTTTTGTAATAGTTGTACCAGTCGGATTGTTTGGCAGACATAAATAGATAATATCCGGTGTTTCCTTTGGAAACTCGGGAACAAAATCGTTCTCCATTGTGCACGGCATATAAATTACGTTGCTCCACATCTCCGTCTCTTTATTATAAACACCGGTTCTGCCCGCCATCGCATTGGAATCCACATAGACGGGATAAACGGGGTCACAGACTGCAATCCTGTTGTTGACAGAAAAAATTTCCTGTATATTTCCGGAATCACTTTTTGCCCCATCCGACACAAAAACTTCATCAGATGAAATATCGCATCCTCTCTCCTTATACGCAGAGACAATGGCACTTCTTAAAAACTCATACCCAAGATCAGGCGCATAGCCATGAAATGTCTCTGCCGCTGCCATCTCATCCACTGCCTTGTGCAATGCTTCAATAATGGCCGGCGCCAGCGGCTGCGTCACATCGCCAATGCCAAGACGAATAATCTTTTTATCCGGGTTTGCCTGTGTAAATGCATTTACCTTTTTTCCAATTGTGCTAAACAGATAGCTGCCCGGTAATTTCTGAAAATTTTCATTTAACTGAAACATTTTATGAATCCTCCCTTTGCATTTCTGAATCAGCTACAGTATATCATTCCATATTTTGACATGCAAGCTTTTCTTTTGTACCCCAAATATCGTTCTTATGAAAAGAGGCTTAATATCATTTGCGCGGTCTCAACCAGATTAATTCCATTGTCCATACTCCGTTTCTGCAAATATCGGTGCGCCTCATCCTCCGAAAGGTTGTTACGTTCCATCAAAAGTGATTTTGCCCTTATGATCTGTGTTTTCTCCTCTTTTGTATATTCTTTCTTCTGTGCTTTTTTCTTCCTGCGTGTGAAAGAATACTCCATCATCTGCAGCGTTGCCAAAAGTTCATTCGCTTTCAGCGGTGTTGAAAGACAAACCAGATTTTCTACCCCGCGTTCTTTACAATTGGCGGGGGATGCAACCAAAAGCATGGAAAAGCCATCCGGCAGATAATCATACAACTCCTCGTACATCATATCTGCAAATCGATAACCGCATATGACAATTCCTCGGCCCAAACCGTCTATACTCTGCAGAACCTGAGCGCCCGTCACACAGGAGATCTCCACACGATATCCGCTCTGCAGCAAAATCTTTTTCACTGCACGTACCGTCTCCTGCCCGGGAAACGCAATAATGATAGGAATCAAAACGTATCCTCCTGTCTTTCATTTATATTTTACAGAGGTACTGTTCCAGTTCCCAGTCCGATACCTGTGTACGGTACTCGGCCCATTCGGCTCGTTTTGCTTTCATAAATTTTTCGGCAATATGACTGCCGAGCACTTTCCTGATAAAATCGGATGCTTCCAATTCCGTCAACGCCTCGCCAAGATCAGCAGGCAGTTTTTCAATTCCAAGTTCGTTTTTTTCTTCCACACGAAGCTCAAATATATTTTCTGTCACGGCTTTCGGAGGCATGATCTGATTCTGAATACCGTCAAGGCCTGCCTCCAGACATACTGCAAGCACAAGATAAGGATTACTCGCCGGATCGGGACAACGCAATTCAATTCTTGTCCCCTCCCCCTTTGCTGACGGTATCCGGATCAGCGAACTCCTGTTGGTTGCCGACCATGCAATATAAATTGGCGCCTCGTACCCCGGCACAAGCCGTTTATAAGAATTTACCAGAGGATTTGTAATCGCTGTCATGGAGCGCATATGTTTCATAATTCCTCCGATAAACCAATAGGCCTCCCTGCTGAGTCCGTTTTCATCCTGCTCTCCCACAAAAATATTTTTTCCGTTTTGAGTCAGAGACATATTGACATGCATACCGGATCCATTGATCCCCTGTTTGGGTTTCGGCATAAAACTGGCAAATAAACCATGCCTTTTTGCGATTGTTTTCACCGCCAGTTTAAACGTCATAATATGATCGGCCGTATGCAGCGCTTTATTATAGTGAAAATCAATCTCATGCTGCGCCGGTGCAACCTCATGATGGGAAGCCTCTACTTCATAGCCCATATCCTCTAATGTCAGCACCATATCGCGTCTTGCATTTTCTCCCAGATCAACCGGCCCAAGATCAAAATAACCCGCATTGTCCGTGCTCTGCGTTGTGGGTCTGCCGGACTCATCCAGATCAAACAGGAAAAACTCGCATTCCGGTCCTACCAAAAATTCATATCCCATCTCCTTAGCATGTCGGATCGCCCGTTTCAGCACATAGCGGGAATCTCCCTCAAACTGTTTTCCGTCCGCCATATAGAGATCACAGATAATTCTTGCTACTTTTCCCTGCTGTGGCCTCCAGGGAAAAATTACAAACGTGTCTAAATCGGGATGCAGACAGAGGTCTGACTCCTCAATACGAACAAAACCTTCAATGGACGATCCGTCAAACATGCATTCATTATTCAGTACCCTCTCAATCTGACTCGCTGTCACTGCCACATTTTTTAATGTGCCAAACATATCTGTAAACTGCAGACGGATAAATTCCACATCTTCCTCTTCCACCATACGCAGAATATCCTGTTTTGTATAGCTGCTCATCTTAGCTCCCCTCCCTTACTATCTGCAAAACTTTTTCATATGGCATAGAACCGCCGAACAGATCAAGCGCACTTCCAATCGTAACATGCAGCCTGCCGCAGCCAAGCCGATACAATTTTTTTATATCTTCAAAACTTCCCACTCCTCCTGCATATGTAACAGGACTTTTCTTCCATCTTCCCAAAACGGATACCAGCTCCTCCTCAATTCCCTGCGATTTTCCCTCCACATCTGCCGCATGAATCAAAAATTCATCACAACAGCCGCACAATTTGTCCAGTAAAGGAATTGTAACTGCCTCATCGGTAAATTTCTGCCAGCGGTCCGTTACAATATAATAGTTCCCCTCTCTCTTTCTGCAGCTTAAATCCAAAACAAGACGTTTGCTGCCGACTGCCCGGACCATCCTCTGCAGATTTTCATAATCAATCCTGCCATTCCGGAACACATACGAAGTCACAATCACATGACTTGCACCTGCCGCTAAAAATTCTTCTGCGTTATCCGGCGTAATACCGCCGCCAACCTGCATTCCGCCCGGATAAGTCCGCAGCGCAAGCAGCGCCTGCTTTTTTGTCTCCTCATAATACGCACTGTCTTTTGCATTGAGAAGTATGATATGACCTCCTCTTAAACCGTCTTTTTTATACCGTCCGGCATAATATGCGGCGTCCTTTTCGGATACAAAATTCTCCTGTGCGCGGTTTTCCCGATCCAAAAGGCTGCTTCCCACAATCTGCTTTACTTTTCCGTTATGTATGTCAATACAGGGCCGAAATTCCATGCCATACTTCCCTCTCTCCCTTTTTTCAATCTGTATGGCAGACTAGACCTCATAAAGAAATATGTCCGCCTGCATCTCACGCAAAATATCACTGGAACGAAACCCTCTGCGTATCAAAAACTGATAGGTGCGCATCAGCTCTTTCCTGTCGCTGCTTTCATATTTAAAATGTCTTTTATCCAACAGCTGCCGAATCTGAATCGCTTCATCCGCCTCATATTCCTCTGCAAACGCACTTTCTATCGTTTCTCCCGCGATGCCCTTTGCTGCAAGATCCGCTTTCAGTCTCTGACGACTCTTTTTATTCTGACGACAGCGAATATAGTTTTGCGCGTATCTCTCGTCATCCAGATAATGATGCTGCTTTAAAAATGCAATGGCAGTTTCAATACACTCTTTCGGATACCCATTTTGCGCCAATTTCCCGGAAAGCTGTTTTTCTGTCCGGTCCATCTGTTCCAACAGATAGACGGCGCGTTTTTTTGCCCGTACTCCGACAATCTCATATAACATTTTCTGATAGAGTGTCTCCGGAATACATACGCCCTCCTCCATCAATTCCTGGCCGTACTGTCTGGACAGTTTTTGTATTTCTCCGCGATACAGCAGCAGATATGTTCCGTTTTCAAATCCGATTCTGACTTTGCCCCTCTCCTGCCTTTCGACAGAACTCACCTGTATCTGACCCATTTACGCCGCTTCCTTTTCTTTTTCTGCGAATGATAAAATCCTCTATGCTTCTTTTGTTTTGCTCTCTGCTGTTTTCTGCGGCGCTGCCGCTTTCTTCGGGTCATTCTCCCCGTTATTCTCTTCCGTCTCTTTCTCTGCCTTTCCCTTTGCCTTTACGGTACTCTTTTCTTTTGCCGCCGATACTTTCTGCTTTGTATCCTCCGGATCGCCTGTCTCGTCACAGGCGCTCTGCTGCCTGACTTTCGCTTCGACATCCTCGCATATGATCGGATTTTCCTTTAAGTACTGCTTTGCATTCTCACGTCCCTGTCCGATTTTATCACCATTGTACGCATACCATGCCCCCGATTTATTGACAATGCCCATATTGACAGCCAGATCAAGAATATCCCCTTCGCGCGAGATCCCCTTTCCAAACATAATGTCAAACTCGGCCTCGCGAAACGGCGGCGCCACTTTATTTTTTACCACTTTCACCCTGGTGCGGTTGCCGACTACTTCTCCGCCCTGTTTTAACGCTTCGATTCTGCGGACATCAAGACGAACCGAGGCATAAAACTTTAATGCGCGGCCGCCCGTCGTCGTCTCCGGATTTCCAAACATAACTCCTACTTTTTCCCTGAGCTGATTGATAAAGATCACAACGCAATTCGACTTGCTTATTACGCCCGTAAGCTTGCGAAGCGCCTGACTCATCAGACGTGCCTGCAGACCGACATGGGAATCTCCCATATCGCCGTCAATCTCCGCCTTTGGAACAAGCGCAGCAACAGAATCGACAATCAGCACGTCTATAGCGCCTGAGCGAACCATCGTCTCTGTGATCTCCAATGCCTGCTCTCCGCTGTCCGGCTGTGAGATATACAAATCGTCGATATTGACGCCGATATTCTTTGCATAGACAGGATCAAGCGCATGCTCCGCGTCAACAAAACCGGCGATACCGCCTGCTTTTTGCACTTCGGCCACTACATGAAGCGCCACTGTCGTCTTACCGCTCGATTCCGGACCATAGATCTCAACAACACGGCCTTTGGGAAGACCTCCGATCCCCAGCGCAATATCGAGGCTTAATGATCCTGTGGGAATGGATTCCACATTCATCTGATTCGAATGGTCCCCTAACTTCATGATGGAACCTTTTCCGTATTGTTTCTCAATCTGTGAAATTGCCGCATCCAATGCTTTTAATTTGTCTTCTCTTGCCATCTTATTTCCTCCGTGCGAACCTATGTTCGTTTTCATGTTTTTATAGTAGTATAAGTCGCTCAAAATGTCAATACTAATTTTATATTTATGCTGTTCTGATCCTCACTTAAAACCAGATTACTTCTGATATGATTCCAAACCATAAAACATACATTTTTTACAGAATCATTTTTCTTTCGCTTGAAACACATTGCCTGTTTCAGACAGTCAAAATATCATTTTATAAGTTTTTAAATAATCGGATAAAATTTTGCCGATCCGGCGAAAGATATTATAAAGGAGCTTATTTATGAACTATAAAACTATACAGATAGAATAACATAACCGATTAGAAAATGCAACATATTTTTGTTTCATTTATGATTTTTATGATTTTTCCGGCAGCCCACTGCTGTCAGATATTTGCGCAAAATTCCCTCCTCTCAGCCGCTTCCCGCATGACGAGGAGGGATATCACTGTACAGAGAACCGTTACTCTGCCTTGCCGCACCGCTCAATTAATGCCATCAGCGCCGCTTTATCCTGCAGTCCAATGACCTTTTCTTTAAATACGCCCTGGTTCATCACAATAATTGTGGGAATATTCATAATGCTGTATTTGAGCGAGAGCGCAGCCTCCTCATTTACATTGACTTTTCCGAATTTGACTTTGCCGTCAAGTTCGTCGGCAAGCGCGTCAATAATCGGAGACTGCATCCTGCAGGGTGCGCATCCCTCTCCCCAGAAATCAAGCACAACCATTTCTTTCGCCGCCAATACCTCTGTCTCAAAATTATTATCCGTTATTTTTACTACTGCCATCTTTGTATTCCTCCTTCTATATTTTTAATTATTCTTTCCCAAATTCTGATAAAATTAACCCTTCGTTCCGGTCGAGCACCATCCCCACGCTCCAGGCATTCACAAATAAAAGAAGCGGCCGTCCTTTTAAGTCCTGTATCTTCTTCATATCGGAAGTGCCGGTCAGTTTATCCATATCAATCGTTTCGTTTTCAATCCAGCGAATATGTTCATACGGAAGATGATCCATGCGAATTTCCACATTATATTCATTTTCCAGCCGGTACTTTAAAACGTCAAACTGCAAAACGCCGACAACGCCGACGATTACCTCCTCCATGCCCATATTATATTCCTGAAAGATCTGAATCGCGCCCTCCTGCGCAATCTGCTGCATCCCTTTCATAAACTGTTTGCGCTTCATTGTGTCCACCTGGCGGACTTTCGCAAAATGTTCCGGGGCGAATGTCGGAATCCCCTCAAAGCAAAACGGTTTTGCCGTTGTGATTGTATCACCGATCGAAAAAATACCGGGATCAAAAACGCCTATAATGTCTCCCGCGTATGCCTCTTCGACAATATGGCGTTCCTGCGCCATCATCTGCTGGGGCTGCGATAGTTTGATTTTTTTATTGCCGCCCTGCACATGCACGACCTCCATGCCGGCCACAAATTTTCCGGAACAGATACGCATAAACGCAATCCTGTCACGGTGTGCTTTATTCATGTTCGCCTGTATTTTAAATACAAACGCCGAAAAATCAGTGCAGAACGGATCAACCTCCCCGATATCCGCTCTGCGCGGCAACGGAGAATATGTCATCTTAAGAAAATGCTGCAAAAATGTCTCCACGCCGAAATTCGTCAGTGCAGAGCCAAAAAATACCGGAGAAAGTTCTCCTTTTGTAACCAGTTCCATATCAAATTCGGCGCTTGCCCCGTCAAGAAGCTCAATTTCCTCCAACAGTTTTTGAAGCGCCTCTGCACCGATCTCTTCCTCAAGAGCAGCATCCGACAAATCAATCTGCTTTTCACTCCCCTCTTTCGTCCCCTTTAAGGTATCCGAAAATGTCATCACCTTTTTTGTATTGCGGTCATACACGCCTTTAAATCCTTTTCCCGACCCAATGGGCCAGTTGACCGGACAGGTTGCAATTCCCAGTTCTTTTTCAATCTCATCCAAAAGGTCAAACGTATCGTTTGCGTCCCTGTCCATTTTATTGATAAATGTAAAAATTGGGATATGACGCATTACGCATACCTTGAATAACTTTCTTGTCTGCGCCTCAACGCCTTTTGACCCGTCAATCACCATTACTGCAGAGTCTGCCGCCATCAGCGTCCGGTACGTATCCTCGGAAAAATCCTGATGGCCCGGCGTATCCAGTATATTGATGCAATATCCCCCGTAATTAAACTGCAGCACGGAGGATGTTACGGAAATTCCTCTCTCCTTTTCAATCTCCATCCAGTCCGAAACGGCATGGCGCGCCGTCGCTTTTCCTTTTACAGACCCGGCAAGGTTAATGGCGCCGCCATAGAGCAAAAATTTTTCTGTCAGTGTCGTCTTCCCTGCATCCGGATGAGATATAATTGCAAACGTGCGTCGTTTTTCAATTTCTTTTTTTAAATCAGCCAAAATCAGTCCTCCCACTTTTTTATACTGGCGGTCGAAAAGACTGACCGCTCAGAATAAAGTTATGCACACAGCCGCATAAGGAAATATGCCGCTTCGCGGCTGCGGCTGGCGCAATACTCACGGCAGATTTCATCTGTCGTACGTATATCACAATGTAAGCGGCGTCCCCGCACATTCCGGTTTCAGGCCAAAATAATCAAGTACAGTCGCGGCAATATCACAAAATCCGTCTCTCGTTCCGAAGTTCTTTCCCGCTGTAACCGGTTTACCATACAGCAGGAGCGGCGTATATTCCCTGGAATGATCGGTAGACGGGGTACTCGGATCACAGCCGTGATCTGCCGTGATCATCAGGATATCCTCCTTTTGCATCGCGCCCAATAGTTCCGGCAGACGACTGTCAAATCGGGTAAGCGCTTTCGCGTAGCCGTCCACATCATTTCTGTGCCCATAGAGCATATCATAATCCACAAGATTCGTAAATACAAGTCCGGAAAAATCTTTTTTCATAAAAGAAATCGTTTTGTCGATTCCCTCCTCGTTCCCCGCTGTTCGGACAAATCCGGTGATTCCGCGTCCCGCAAAAATATCGACAATTTTTCCGACAGACAAAACAGCATAACCCGCCCCTGCAAGCTGATCGAGCATCGTGGTCCCAGGCGGCTGCAGCGAAAAATCATGTCGATGCGATGTGCGCACAAAATTTCCGTCGTTTCCGATAAACGGTCTTGCAATGACACGCCCGACGCCATGTTCTCCTGTCAGAATTTCTCTTGCAATTTCACAGTATTCATAAAGCTTTTCCACCGGAACGATATCTTCATGCGCCGCGATCTGAAAAACCGAGTCCGCTGAGGTATAAACGATCAGATCTCCTGTCCTCATATGTCTGGTACCGTAATCTTCGATTACTTTCGTACCGGAATACGGACGATTGCAGAGAACGTTTCTCTTTGTCTTCTGCTCAAATAACCGAATAAGTTCGGCCGGAAAACCGTTCGGATATGTCGGCAGCGGCTTCTTTGAGATCAGACCGGCAATCTCCCAGTGTCCGATCGTCGTATCTTTTCCGCAGGACATCTCTTTCATACGCGCAAAAGCTCCTGTGGGTTCGCGCTCTTTTTCTCCGATCTCTACGCCTTCTATATTAAATAATCCGAGTTTTCGCATATTCGGCATAGAAAAGTAACGGCTTTTCGAGACCGCTTTCAGTGTATTGCTCCCTGCGTCGCCATATGCCGCGGCATCCGGCATCGCGCCGATTCCAACGCTGTCCAATACGATCAAAAATACCCTCTTCATCTGTTCTGCACGCCGGACAAACCGGCTCCTTTCTTTTTTTAACTTTTCCTTATTATACTATTTTGCTCTGTCAAAAACAAGAAACACATTTTATCTGACAGAAGAGGGCTTTTTTTCTTATAGGAAAGTCTGTACTTTCAAACATTAATGCAACAAGGTCTTTCCTATAAGATAAAAAATATGCTGTGAAGATTTTCATCCCCACAGCATAATCCCACATAAGGAAATGCAGCGCGTCCGGTCAAAATTTTCAGCAAACCGCATATTTTCTGACCGTACGCTCAAAGCGTGTATCTTTTCCACCATATTTGACTGTCAGGTCTTTGCACAATCCGATATAGAACATTCCAAGTATTGATTTTGCATCGATTACTGCCCTATTGTAACATACATCAATTTCAAAATCACATTTTCCGGCAGCCCTGACAAAGTCTAACACTTCCTCTGTGTCAGATAATCTGATTTTCTTTTCTGTCATCACAATCCTCCATTCCATATATATAAAACAAATCAACTTTGTGTTGTGGCGATTATTGCATAATTTTCCATCTTTGTCAAATTTTTTGTAAACGCTTACAATGGTTATGATACGGTCATATTGACTATTTTGTGCAATTAAATTTTTTGAATCTTGTTGTGTGGACAATTCTTTTTTGAATTGCATACACAATAAAAAAAATTTATATGTACAAAAAATACAAATAAAGTGCATGTAGATTCACTCATTTTATTGTATTTATACAAAATTATGAAAAATTCCTGCCTCTTTTCTTGCCTTATGGGACAATTCCTTTTATAATAGAAAGAGACATTTATTATGAATAATACAGCAAAACAAGGATGAAAAAGAATGACTGATAATAAAAAAGACTTACTGGAACAAATGGAACAACAGCGCTCGCTTCCCGTCACGGAAGAAACATTCTCCTTATATCAGGCCTATCAGGATCTCATTGATCCACGTAACCCAAACGAGCTGTGCCTGCTGCTTTTTTATCAGGGAGAGTGTTATTACCGCCTTGGCAACTTTAAAAAATCCCTGCGTTTTCTGACGCGGTGTTTAAAGGCGCCAAAAAAAGAAGCGTTCAAACATTTAGACGCTCTCTCCTACCGTCTTATGGGTATGATAAACTGTTATCTGGGCAGTGAGACAATAGCGCTCAGCTATATTCAGCAATGCCGCAGCGTCAGCGAAGAACTTCACCTGAAAAAAGAATTGATTTCCTCCTATATAGACCAGGGATTTATCTATTATTTTCTGCTTGAAGATTACGATAACTCCCTGGACAGCCTGAATACAGCATTTGAACATGTCAACGGACTCGAGGACGGATTTGATGCGCTCTATATCCTCTGTGAATCCCTTCGCGGCACATTATACTGCAAAACAGGAAGATGGTATCTTGCAGTTTCGATTCAGCAAAAGCTCTCCGCATTTGTTTCAGATCACAGCGATCCGCTCTCACGGCTTTGTATGCTGAATTTAAAAATATGGCTGTACGAATACAATAAAAATATTGCTTTACTGGAAGAACATCTCGATGCCGTAATCAATTGTTTTACCATGAAACAGGATTTTATCCCGTTGTCCTTTTTTTATTTTGATATTTTGAAATTTCTGTTAAACCACGAGTTAAAAGACGAAACTTTGCGTTTGCTCCAATATATAGAACCCTGCATCAATCGTTGTCCTTTGTTTTTCCTGAAACACGAGCTGATGCACATCAAAGCCAACTATGCAAAAATATTTGATCAGCAGCATTACCCCGAAATCTGCAGCCAGTATATCTCCATGCTGCCCGCCTTTGAGGATGAACAGAGAAACGCCCGCCTGTACAACCTTTCCTATATTGAACTGCTGCGCCAGACCAAAATCGCATCCGAAAATTTTCAGGAAAAAAGCCAGCTGGATCCGATGACCGGTCTGCTAAATAAATATACCATTCAGTTTCTGATTGAGGAAGACCTCGCGAAAAAAAATACGCAGAATGCAGCTGCGCTTTTACTGATTGATATGGATCATTTTAAGCAGGTCAACGATACGATGGGACATCTTATGGGAGATGCTTTTATCTGTCAGACGGCGGCTGTCATTCAAAATTATTATAAAGATACCGCCCTTTGCGGACGCGTCGGCGGCGATGAATTTCTCGTATATATCAGTCCGGTATCGGATCCGCCTTTTGTACAGCTGCAGGCCGAGATCCTGCTGCAGGAAATTTATTTAAAAAACACCGAAAAAAAAATAGCAGTCTCGACACAGGCAAGCATCGGGATTGCATTTTCCTCTGGTAAATATTTAAACTTTGAACAATTATTTGCCGCTGCCGACCGTGCGCTGTATCAGGCAAAAACGGACGGCAGGGCTAAAATTGTCGTCGCAGACCTATAGGCAGTGAGAACCTGCACACCCCTGTCTGTCTTCCTGACAGGTATGCTCCCCACAGGTATGCTCCTGCCCATGATGGCTGCAGGCCGCATCCGGCGTATACGCAAGTCTGTCCGCCAGATAATCTGCCGCAGCCTGATCTGCGCTGCCCACCACACCGCCAAACACTTTGATTCCGGCGTCATCCAGCGCCATCCTTGCACCCATTCCAATCCCGCCGCAGATCACGACATCCACATGCGCCTCTGTAAGAAAACCTGCCAACGCGCCATGTCCCTGGCCTGACGTATCCGCCACCTGTTCTTTTACAATCTTCCCATCCTCAACATCATAAAATTTAAACTGTTCCGTATGTCCGAAATGCTGGAAGATCTCTCCGTTTTCAAAAGTAACTGCAATTCTCATTTCATATGCTCCTTTCCATGCGCTGTTTTATGACGATAAGTAAAAACCCTCTCCTGTTACGGTAAAGGGTTTTACTTTCGAGACTGTTATAAATTCACAAACCGGTCTGCCTCACTTGTCAGACTTCCTGCAACTTTCCTGTTGTCATCCATTGCATCAGAAATCTCGCTGATATCTTTCACAAGGCTTGATGTGTTCATCGCTACGTTCGTAGCTCCTTTCGCACTCTCACCGACTGCTGAATTGATACCGTCGATTGACTCCGTTATATTGCGGATCAGCTCTTTTAAATTGACTGACATATCATTAAACCGGGTTACGGCTTCGTTGATATGTACCGCATCATCATTGTACTGTTTTCCTGCGCTGACAAAGCCCTCATAATCCGGCAGAACGTTTTCATTAATATATTTCACAATCGTGTCAGCGCTGTCAATCAGCTCATTGACTGCTTCCACCACCATATTGTTAATGGTCTGAATATTATTTGCCGCTTCCCTGCTGGAATTTGCAAGCTGGCTGATCTCGTCCGCCACAACCGCAAACCCGCGTCCTGCTTCCCCTGCTCTGGCTGCCTCAATCGATGCATTTAAAGAAAGCAGGTTTGTCTGACTTGAAATACTCAAAATTTCATCGGTCAAATCATTGACACGGTCCACGCTCTTGCTGTTTTCGATCGCCCGTTTTAGTTTGTCGATAATATTGTTGATAATATCACTGGTATGCTGTCTGTTCTCTATCGCATTTTTCTCCAGTTTTTCTGCACGTTTCTGCATTTCCTCCGCATAATCATAAAGCCCCTGCGAGGTGTCTGACAGTTCAATTACATTGGCATCCACTGTGCCGACATTCTCATTGATGTCCGTAATGGTAGAGGATATCTCTTCCATGGAAGCGGACAGCTCTTCCATAACAGCCGATATATCATAGGAATTGCTGTTTGCCGTGGACACCTTATCGGATACGATTGTTACGATTGTGCCAAGCTGGCCGGAACTTGAGTTGATCTGTTCCATAATTCCCTGCAGTGTTTCAATAAATGTGTTGATACCGGCCGCCAGTGTTCCGATCTCGTCGGTACAAAAACACTGCACACGCCGTGTCAGATCTCCCTGCCCGGCTTCAATTGACGCAATTACAGCTCTCAGCTGCGCATTGATATTGATCAGGCGCTTGCACACCCACTTCCAGCAGATAAAAACAACAAAGAGCAGTACAACAATGCCCAACACGATAAGGATAATAATCATGCCTACTACTTTTTTATGTACGTCATCCTGTCGCTTTACCGCGTCCGCCATTCCTGCTTTATTTGCGGCGACCATAGCGTCCATTTCCTCGGTAAGCGCCATACCCGCTTCTCTTAAATCAGAATTTGCAAGCTTGGATGCCTGCGCTTTCTTTCCACCGGCACTTAACTGCAGAATCTGATCGTAGACGGCCAGGTAATCTGTATAATCGGTTTTAAATTTATCAAATGCCGCTTTCTCTTCCTCTAATGTAAGCATTCCGGCATACTCTGTACATAAATCCTCTATCTCTGCTTTCAGAGAATCCGCTTCCTCTTCCAATGTCTTTTTTGAGTCTACATTATCTTCTACAATATGCGCAAATGCAACGCGCCGCAGCGTCTGATATGCAATTGCAGTCTCATCCAGCCGTTCTATGCTCACCGCATAGTTATCGGAAATTTCTTCGCTTGCCGACATAATCTGGTTGACGCTTTGAATACTGCTCAATCCAAGTATGAGCATCAGACATCCCAAAAGAGCAACCGGAATCAAAATTTTGTATCTGATACTCAGATTTTTAAAAAACATCATTTCTTTTTCCTCCTCTTTAAGCAGGATATATGCCCCATCCCCGCTTTTCTCTGTATCATTCTTACTGCTCTGTCTTACTGCTCTATTATATACTAAACTCTGATATTTTGTCTAGCAGAAAAATAAGAATATACAGATGGATTGGATGTAACCTGTTACTTTTCTTTCAGACCAAACAGCTTTCGCGTATTCTCCCTCGCATGTTCCGTCAGCTCCTCCTCGGAGACTTTCATATAACGCGCCAGCTCTCTGGCCACATAGACGATATTTTGCGGAACATTGGTTCTGCCAATTCCCCTGACGTTTTTCGGCGCCAGATAGGGGGCATCCGTTTCTATCAGAATTTTATCCAGCGGAATCAGCTTTACTGCCTCGCGCAGATCTTTCGCCCTCCCATCGTCACAGATCCACCCGGTAATGCCAATCGAAAATCCCATTTCCAGATATTGCTCCAATGTTTTTTTATTCCCGGTAAAACAGTGCACAACGGATTTCTCACAGATTTTCAGATGTTTTCTGAATCTGCGCATAAAATCCTCCGATGCGCTGCGCTCATGCAAAAACAGCGGTTTTTGCAGCTTCTCGGCAAGCACGATATGTTTTTCGAGACAACGGATCTGATTTTCCTTTGTGGAAAACATTCTGTCATAATCAAGTCCGCACTCTCCGACAGCAACCACATGCGGATTTTGGGTCAGAATACGCTCCATCTGTGTAAAGTCTTCCTGCGTCGCACGATCGGCATTGTGCGGATGAATACCGGCTGTCCCGTAAACAGGATGCGCGCGCACAAATGCGTCAATTTTCTGATTTTCTTTTGGGTCCGTTCCGGTCAGAATACAGCAGACCCCATTCTCCGCGGCATCCCGGATAATCTGCTCCGGGTCCGGAAACTGCCTGCAGAAAAGATTTAATCCAATATCGTAATATTTTATAACCATATATTCCTCCTGCCCGGTTTACGCAAAAAGCTTCTCTGCTTTTTTCATCCGATCGGCAATTGGAACATGAAACGGGCATCTCGTCTCGCATCCTCTGCACGCCACACAGTCAGCTGCATTTTTTTCCAGCGCCTGATAATGTGATTTTACCGATGAGGGAATCTCGTTTTGCATCACGGCAAGATCGTATAACTTATTTACCATTGCAATATCAATTCCGGACGGACATGGCCTGCAATGGCCGCAGTAAGTACACTGGTTTTTATAGGCGTGGTGCGGCGCAGCTGCAAGAACAGACGCATAATCAAGCTCCTCTTTTGTCGCCTGTTCATAGCGCACCGCATCCTCTACATGCTTCGGATCGGAAAATCCGACCATTACGCTGGAAACGGCCGGCCTTGTCAGCGCATAGTGAATACACTGAACCGGGGTCAGCGCAACGCCAAACGGCGACGCTTTGGCGTCGAGCAGACGTCCGCCGGCATAGCCTTTCATCACAGTAATCCCAATATTGCGCTGTTCACAGATCTGATACAGTTCTGCCCGTTCCCGATCTATCCCGCCCAGAGACGCATCGTATTTTTCCGCAAAATAATCGTCGATATTTTCAGTCGGAGGCATCATATCAAACGCCGGGTTTACTGAAAAAAGCATCATTTCCACTTCGCCTGAAAGCGCCGCCTTTTTAGCCACCTGCGGATTGTGAGAGCTAAGTCCGATATGCCGGATCACACCATTTTTCTTCAGTTCTTTTACATAGGCAAGGAAAGGTCCTGCCACGATTTCGTCCCACTCTTTTTCGGAATCCACATAATGAATCATACCCAAATCTATATAATCGGCGCCAAGACGATTCAAAAGATCTTCGAATGCCTCTTTTACCAGAGGGATTTCCCTGGTGCGCACATACTGCCCGTCCTGCCATGTGGACCCGATATGCCCCTGTATATACCACCTGTCACGCTCTCCTGCGATGGCCTTTCCTATATTGGTCCGCACATTCGGTTCCGACATCCAGCAGTCTAAAATATTAATCCCCTGCTGTGCACAGGCATCTACCACTTCCCTGCAGCCATGTTCGTCCATACGCTCCAGCCACTCCCCGCCGAGTCCGATCTCACTGACTTCCAAACCTGTTTTCCCCAATTTTCGATATCTCATAAACAATACTCCTCTCTGGCATCCGCCCAATCCGGCATATTTTATTTTTATTTTACCGGTTTTTACATTGAAATGCCAGTCTTGAATTTTTGTGGATTCTGCTATATAATGGGAACAGAAAAAAGATCTGAAATGCAATACATAAGATCTCTACAGGAATGACACAGATAGGAGAAAAACATGGCAGAAACAAGAGAAACGGAAAAAAGAGAAACAGAGCGAAGAGACAGCGTTCGCTTCCCGGTCAGCATCAGATTGAGCGTATCCGACTTATACCGTCAGGACTACAGCGGCATCCACAATCTTGACACACCAATTGAAGTAGAAAATATATCAAAAAGCGGCCTCTGTTTCGTCACGGAGGGTATTTTCCCCATCGGTTATTATTTTGACGCGGCGCTTGCGTTTGATGGAAACGAACAGAAAAATGCAATTTTTACGACGGTTAAAATTGTCCGCTCCACGGCAATCGACCCGACTCATTACCGCTACGGCTGTCATTTTACAACAACGCCCGAACATATCGAAGATTTTCTGACTTACTGATTTATTCTGTTATGCATTTAAACTTCCAATACCGGAGCAATACAAAAAGCCCTGATAAATGCCGGTCGAAACACATTCTGGTTGTTCAGGCGCTTTTTGCTGTCATTTGATGCCAATTACTACAACATTAAAAAAGAACGGCTGAATATGGGGATCACAATTGCTCGGATTTCAGCCATAAAAACAGGGGGGTAACATTGAAATGAAAAGCATTCGTACCAAAATCACTTTAAGTCTTATTCTGACTGTTTTAATCGGACTTGTCGCATCCGGTTCTTCCAGTATCTCGCTAACCTACCACAATACCATGTCTACCGTAGAACAGATGATGAGTCAGACGGCAGTCCTGGCTGCAGGGCGAGCGCAGCAGGAACTGGAATCATACAAAAATGTTGTCATGGAAGTCGGATGCATTCCGCAGCTGTCAGATCCCACAGTGCCAGTGGAAGAAAAACAGGCTATCATTGACGAGCGCGTTTCCATGCACGGATTCCGGAGAGGAAATATTGTCGGCGGAGATGGTGTCAGTATTTTTGACGGAAATGATTATTCCGACCGCGAATATGTCCGCCAGGCCAGGCTGGGAAATGTTTTCGTATCGGAACCGCTGATCAGCAAGGTCACAGGAGAATTGTCCATTATGGTTGCGGCTCCTCTGTATTCCGGAGGAAACCAGAAAAATCCCATTATCGGCGTCGTATATTTTGTTCCGCATGAGACTTTTTTGAATGATATTGTTTCAGCTATTCAGCTTGGCAACAACAGCAGGGCTTATATGATTAACAGGAACGGCGACACGATTGCCGATATCACGCTTGATACAATTACGGTACAAAACATAGAAACGGAGGCGCAGAACGACTCCTCGCTGCAGCAGCTGGCTGCTATCCACGCGGAAATGCGGCAGGGGAAAAACGGATTCGGAGAATATACATACGGAGATGACAAAATGTTTGCCGCCTATGCTCCCGTACAGAATACGGATGGCTGGAGTATCGCAGTGACGGCGCCGCAGATTAATTATCTGGCATCTACACGGGATGCAATGATCATTAATATCACAGTGATTGCAATTTCCATTTTGCTTTCCGTTATTGTTGCCCTGACTCTGGCCGTCAATATCGGCAAACCAATGAAAGCATGCGTAAATCGGATGAAACTGCTTGTGGAGGGCGATTTGGATACGCCGATGCCAAAAATCAGAAACAGGGATGAAACCGGCGTGCTTGTCAGATCAACCGAATCTCTTGTGGAGGGACTTCGTATTGTGATCAAAGACATCAGTTATCTGCTCAACGAAATGGCAAATCAGAATCTGAATGTTCATACAAAACATGAGGAAGTATATGTCGGCAGTTTCCAGGATATTTTACATTCCATGCGCAATATGAGGCTTGAACTGAGCAGCGCCATGCATCAGGTCAATCATTCCGCAGAGGAGGTTGCAAATGCCAGCAGCCAGCTTTCCTCAAGCGCGCAGACGCTCAGTCAGGGGACTACGGAACAGGCCAGCGCGGTACAGGAACTGGCGGCGCGGATCGGGCTGATCTCCGAAGAAGTAAAAAATACGGCAAACGGAGCATTGGACGTCAGAAAGCAGACTCACCAGACCGGAGAAGAAGTTTTCCTGTGTAATCAGAAAATGCAGAATCTGGTAGAGGCTATGGAAAAGATTCGCAACAGTTCCGAGAAGATTGAAAAAATATTAAAAACAATTGATGACATTGCTTTTCAGACAAACATACTCGCCTTAAACGCGGCAGTTGAGGCGGAGAGAGCCGGAAGTGCAGGAAAAGGCTTCGCGGTTGTTGCCGGGGAAGTGCGCGATCTGGCCGGTAAATCCGCACAGGCGGCTAAGAACACATCGGAACTGATTGCAAATTCTACAGAAGCCGTACATACGGGTACGGAAATTGCGCAAAACACAGCTGATGTTCTGCTCGGTGTCGTAAACAGTATTCAGTCCGTAGTAGAATCTATCGACCACATTGCAATCGTATCCACGGAACAGTCAGAATCAGTTGAGCAGGTTTCCGAAGGAATCAGTCAGATTTCACTGGTCGTGCAGAACAACAGCGCTACTGCTGAGGAAGGTGCAGCTGCAAGCGAACAGCTTTCTGCCGCCGCTACATGCCTGAAAGAAATGGTAGATCAGTTTACGCTTGCGTCTGATTAAGCTCCGCATAGCTGCGCAATCGAGCAGGAAAGATCCATTTTCCCTGCTCGCGCGCCCGGGCGTCCGTCAGCTTGCCGACATTTTTCTTATGGATGCCCGCGTACATAAAAATATAACCGCCGGCTATACTGGCGGTTATATTTTTATTTCTAATATTTATTTTTTCTGCAGCAGTGATTTGCCTGTCATCTCTTCCGGCTGTTCCATTCCCATCAATTCAATCAGCGTCGGAACGATATCCGCCAGACAGCCGTTATCACGCAGTGTATAGGACTCATCTGCATTGATCAGGATAAACGGCACCTGGTTTGTCGTATGCGCCGTAAGCGGACTGCCGGTTTTATAATCTATCAGCTGCTCGGCATTTCCATGATCTGCACACAAAAACATCTGCCCGTCCACTTCCTTTAACGCCTCGACAGCCTTTCCGACACAGCTGTCCACTGTCTCCACAGCTTTCACCGCCGCTTCCAGGATTCCGGTATGTCCTACCATATCCGGATTTGCAAAGTTAATAATAATCACGTCATATTGATCCGAACGAATCGCCTCGCATAATTTGTCACAGACTTCCGGCGCGCTCATCTGCGGCTGCAGATCATATGTCGCCACTTTCGGAGAATTGACAAGAATGCGGTCCTCTCCCTCGTTCAGCGCTTCCACACCGCCGTTAAAGAAAAAGGTAACATGGGCATATTTCTCTGTCTCTGCAATCCTTGCCTGCTTTTTGCCATGGGCGGCAAGATATTCTCCAAACGTATTTTTCAGCTCTACTTTATGAAACGCGACTTCTTTGTTTGGGATTGTCACATCATATTCTGTAAAGCAGATGTAAGTAACGTCTTTCCTCTTTCCTCTGTCAAAACCGTCGAATTCATCTGCACAAAATGCCCTTGTAATCTCCCTTGCGCGGTCGGGGCGGAAATTAAAGAAAATTACGGTATCTTTATCTTTGATTGTCGCGCGGGGCGCACCGTTTTCCATAATAACAGTCGGAACGAAAAACTCATCCGTAATATCTTTTGTATAGGAAGCTTCCATTGCCGAAACAGCGGATTCTGCCTGTTCTCCCTCTCCTTTTGTCAGCGCAAGAAACGCTTTTTCTACCCGTTCCCATCTGTTGTCACGATCCATCACATAATAACGTCCGCTGATGGACGCTATTTTTCCTACGCCAAGTTCCGCCATCTTTGCTTCCAGCTCTTCGATAAAGCCCTTTCCGGATGTCGGAGCGGTATCTCGCCCGTCCAGAAAACAGTGCACATAGACATTCGAAATGCCCTCTCTTTTTGCCATCTCCAACAGGCCGTAAAGATGCGTATTATGACTGTGAACGCCGCCGTCCGAGAGCAGGCCGTAAAGATGCAGATCCGAATTGTTCTCCTTTACATTTGCCATTCCTTTTAACAGCGCCTCGTTTTTAAAGAAATCGCCGTCCTCGATCTCTTTGGTAATACGTGTCAGTTCCTGATATACGATTCTGCCGGCCCCCATGTTTAAATGACCAACCTCCGAATTGCCCATCTGCCCGTCCGGCAGTCCAACGGCAAGACCGCTCGCGTTGCCGTGCACATACGGATATTCTTTCATCAGTGCATCAATATTCGGCGTCTTTGCAATCGCCACTGCATTTGCATCCGGTTTCTCATTTAAACCGAACCCATCTAAAATCATTAATACGGTAGGTCTTTTGCTCATTTTTCTGTTCCTCTCTTTTCTTTTCTAATCTATCAGGTTGCCAATGATATCTATGACATTGCCCTCAATATCCCTTGCACCAAGTATATCCGTCCCGGCTCGTTCGGAATCATAAAGAATCTCTCCCGTCAAAGCATTTTCCGCCGTACTGTCATAGACACGTCCATTACGGTCAATCCCAATCTGAACGGAAACAGCCGCCAGATATTCATAATAGCGTTTCAGCTGCGCTTCCTCCGTAATCAGATCCGCAGTAAGCCCCTTTTGGATACACGGAATATAACTTAACTGTATCTTCCCGTCCCGGTCAATCGTAAGCTGCGCAAGCGTTGTATAAAGCGAGCCTGTTGAAAACCAGAAATTTCCAAGACTGTAGGCAATTGGCACGCCAAAGATAAATCCCGCGCCCTGTAAGCGGTGCGGATGACCTCCGATAATCGCATCGGCCCCGGCCTCAGCTATCTTTTCTGCCAGTTTGTATTGAAATCCGTCATATTTTACAGCGCCCTCCGTCCCCCAGTGCAGCACGGCTATCACGTAATCGTTATTTTTCTCTGCCTCTCTAACAGTCTGCAGTAATTTTTCCGGATTCAGCGCTTTCAATACACCTGCGGATGTCTCTGTCGCTTCTTTTGTATAGGAAGCCGACCGCTCTATTTCCGTCGCAGACACAAACGCGATCTTTCGTCCGTTCACAATACAGGAAACTGTTTTGGATGCCTCTTTTTGGTTCTCTCCGGCTCCGATATACGCAATCTTTTCCTCATTCAGCAGAGAGAGCGTATCAAGCAGCGCCTCCTCGCCATAGTCATACACATGATTATTTGCAAGCGTAACAAGATCGACGCCAAATTCATGGAGCAGCTTCACCCGATCCGGATTTGCACGGAACGTATATTTTTTACCGGATAGCGCTTCCCCTCTGTCGCTGTAGACAAATTCATTGTTCATTACAAGAATATCCGCCTCGCGCATCTTTTCAAGGAGCCCCTGTGAAAAACAGCCGCTGATCCCATCCGCCTGCCCGTCCATATACCTGGTTGTACACCAGTCCTCCGCCAGGTTAAAATCCCCCGCAAACCGGATCACAATCTGATCGTTGTCTCTGCATTCGCGCATAATGGTACCGTTCAGCAGATCTCTTTGAAAACCGGTATACTCACAGTAAGAATGCCAGAGAACATGAATGGAATTGCCTGTCAGGCGATACCAGATCTGCTGGTCCGACCCTCCATCCGCCACATGTGCTGCCAGGCTTTTGATCACCTCGTCGCCGTACTGTGCATCCAGCCACATCAGAAATGCCTCGTCCACCTCATGATTCCCGATCCACTCTTTTGTCGCATTTCCTAAAATTGTACGAAAGACTTCTGAGAGATCTGTGATCTGTGCGCTATGGCTGTTCACCCTGTCCGTAATCTTTTCGGTATTTTTCCGGTCTGCATCTGCAGCTTGCTGTGCATCAGTCTGCTCTGCGAAAAAAATGTTAACACAGACAGCCGCTGTAAAAAATACGGCTGCAAACACCCCTCTTATGCATCTCTTATTCATATATTTCCTCTGCATGATCCCTTTTTTGGCCTGTCACATTTTATTATACGTTCGATACTCCATATTTTCAAGCCCTAATTTTGCTGTTCTGGCGCATCATGCAACAGCCTCGCCTGTGCATTTTACTGTTTCACTTTCAAAATAACAGAATATCGCTTTGAGAAACCCTAAAACCCTCCGGTATGCCTTCTGCAGGCGACCAGTCTGTTTTCGAAACGCTCCATTGAATCCAGCCCCCGTCTTCTTTTGTCTGAAAAGAGAAATTCCATTCAAACGCATCTTCCAGAATACGGTATGTATGTACCGGAAAATAATTTTCACCGTTTCCTGCTATTTTCAGATAATGCGCCCGAATGCCGACTGCAGCAACGGTTCTCCCTGCGCACGGCACATGCAGCGTTATTCCCCATGCAGGCGCCGCGATATGGGAGGAATCCAGTACATACGCTTCTGCTATATTCTCACACCCGGTCAGAACGGCTGCCGTCATTGTCGCGGGATGTAAAAATAATTCCCGGACCGCAGCAGTTTCTTCTGTTTTGCCCTGACAAATACATGCCGCTCTTTCGCAAAGCCGAAATACTTCATCTCTGCTGTGAGAGACAAAGACGGTCGGTTTCCTCCACTCCTCCAATACAGCGCGCGTCTGCCGTTCAATCTCCCATCTTAAATGACTGTCCAACGCAGAAAACGGCTCGTCCAGCAACAGCACATCCGGACTGGCTGCAAGCATTCGCGCCATCGCAACGCGCTGCTTTTGTCCTCCCGAAAGCTGGTGAGGCCAGGCGTCCTCCAATCCCTGTAAGAAAAAACGGCTGATATATTCATCTGCCGCTTTCCCATCCGGTCGTTTTCCCATGCCGGACAAAATATTCTGTCTGACTGTCATATGTGGAAATAATGCATAATCCTCAAAAAGATAGCCGACCCGCCTCTTTTGCGGCACAACGTTTATTTTCTTTTCGGAATCAAACAAAATACGCCCGTCAAGAACAATCCTGCCGCTGTCCGGCGTTTCTATTCCGGCAATACATTTCAGCGTCATGCTTTTCCCGCTGCCGGATGCTCCAAGCAGAGCAAACACTTCATTTCCGACCGCAAATTCGCAATCCAGATAAAATTGTCCGACATTCTTTTTGATACGAACCTCAAGCATTCTCTTTCTCCATAGCGTTCCTCATTGCTCACTGTTTATTCCGAAAACGATGACTCATTTCCCCGAAAATATTGATGCCAATGATACAGAGTAATGCGAAAATCAATACTACGCATGCCCAAAAACCTGCTTCCGCATAATCGCCGCCCTGCAGCGCCACTGCGATATTCTGTGAGACAGTTCCTGTCCTCCCCGCTATATTTCCTGCCAGCATGGATGTCGCCCCGTACTCTCCCAGCGCTCTTGCAAACGTTAAAACTGTTCCGGACAAAATACCGGGCTTTGCGGACGGAAAGATAATTTTAAAAAAGATTTTCCATTCCGGAATGCCGAGCGTTCTCGCCGCATAGACTATATTTTTGTCTATCTGCTCAAATGCAGCTTTTGCATTTTTATACATAAGAGGAAAAGAAATCACAGTCGCAGCAAGCACGCAGCCAAGCCAGGTCTGCACCGCCAAAATACCGAAACGCTCATACAAAACTGCGCCAATCAGCCGTCTTCTGCTAAAAAGCAGGAGCAGGAAAAAACCGGCTGCAGTCGGCGGCAACACCATCGGAAGCGTCAAAAGCGCATCCAAAACCACACGCAGTTTTGCCGGCGCACGCGCTATCTTACACGCTGCAAAAATTCCCAGAAAAAAGGAAACTGCAGTTGCCACAATCCCCGTTTTCAGCGATATCCAAAGCGGAGCAAAATCCAGCTGCCTCCAAAATGCAATAAATTCCTGCACACCAATCTCCATGGACTCACTCTGCCGTTTCAAATTGATAATTCAAAAAAATCTCTTTGGCCTGATCGGAAGCAAGAAACAGCATAAAATCTGCCGCTGCGTTTCGCTCAAGCTCGTCCGCCTGATCGTTTTTTACCTGCGCAGCCGGATATAAAACTTCTCCTGTCAGCTCAGCCGATACGTTTTCCAGTACAACAAGCCGACCCGAAAAACCTGTCAGATCCGAGCGATAAACTGTGCCGACCTCGTTTGCCCCCTCGGATACCGCTGTCGCCACCGCTCCGACATTGGCACACTCATTGACCATAACCCCTCCAAGCGCCGCACTGATCTCTGATGACGATACATTCTCTGCATCATCCGTTTCACTCAAAATACCCAGATTTATCATTGCCTGTCTCGTATATCTTCCGACCGGAACAAAACCGCCCGCAAGCGCAATGCTGTCTGCCTGTGCAAGGTCGGCAAGTCCTGTTACTTTTGTCCCGCTGTCCGGATAAGTGACGACACAGAGCTGATTTTTCAGCAGGTCGATTCTGGAATCTTCTAAAATTAATCCCGCTTCCTGCAGTTCATCCATCTGAAACTGCGACGCAGGAAAAAACACATCACAGGCGGCTCCCTCCTCAATCTGTGTGGCAAGCGTTCCGGAACTGTCATAATTAGCATAAACCGTTACCGTCGGACGTATCCTGTTGTACGCCTCAATCATTTCTTCCATCGCCTGCTCCAGACTTTTTGCCGCAAACACGGTAACAGACGTATCATCAAAAATTTCTCCGCCGAGCATTGGATTGTTCTGCAAATTTCCTGGCACCTCTTCTTTCGTTTTTCCGCCGCAGCCGGCGAATACCGTAAGAACTGCCAAAAGGATCAGGATATTTATCCACCGTCTTTTCATCACTTTTTCTCTCCTCCTTATGTCCTGCACAAATATTTCACCGCCAGCTCCAGTACGCTTCCTCCGATGCATCTTGCCTTGTCCGATATGGTAAAGCAATTATCACGTTCTTCTCTTCGGGGATCAATATCTGCGATCTTTAAGCCTCTTACGACCGGATAACCGCTGCGTATCAAACCGCGCAGCACACCGTCCAAAGATGCATCCACCGATATTTTTTCCTGCCCGTTCCGAATCCATGCAAGCGTATCGCCTTTTTCAACAAGATCCCCGATCCGGCATCTATTCTGAATCGTCCCGGCAGACGCCGCATGAATGACGCGCTCTGCCCCGTATCCTTTGATCACGCCCGGCACGCCGGTATCGGGAAGCGCGCTTCCTTCCATTATAATACGGCCAAGATTATGTCCGCGCATGGTTTCAATCACGGCATCCACATCGTCTCCGGCCGTAAACCCCGGTCCAAGCGCAATCGTAAACGGCGCCATCGCGCGGTTTGTTCCGGTGTTTTTCTTTGCAAGGATCGCGTCTACTACGAGTGCAGGTTTTAATTCATAAATTGACGCGCCTTCCCTGTCCACAAGAACAGGCACGCACCCGGCAGCCCATATCGGTCCTGCCTCTTTTGGCGTGGAAATCAACACGCCTTTCATATGCTCCACTTTTGCCTCGCCGTCATAGACTGCTTCTGAAAGCGCCGCTTTTCTGCGTATCGCCGCCGGACGTTCCGTTTCCAGCGCCAACACAAAAAAACCCGCCGACCATAAGCGATGTATCGTTCCCGTCGCCAGATCCCCGGCGCCCCGCACAATAATAAACCGATCTGTTTTCAATCTTATCCTCTTTTCCCTTTTTTCTATAACATCAGCGCTGTTACCGAATCGTATTTCATTTTCGCCAATTGTTCTTTCCACTTCTCGTAATCTGCATCTGTCATACGCCAGGCAAGTCCGCATCCGGCAGATATTTCCCGCGGCGTCGGTATCAGCCGTCCTGCAATATGGTGCGTATTGCAAATCTTTTCCATTGCTATTGCGTCCGCCGTCGTCCGAAATGCAAAAACCATATATTTCATCTTCTTACGCATCTCATTTCCTCACAGTGAAAGCGCCAGATCTTTCAGCGCGTCTGCCGCAGCAAGCACTTCCTTTTCTGTATTAAACCAGGAAAAACTAAAGCGCACAATTCCCTGCTCTGTCGTGCCAAACGTCTGATGCAAAAGCGGGGCGCAATGCGCCCCTGCTCTTACACAGATCCGATACTCCTCCCACAGCAAATCGGCAACACGCGCAGAATCTTCATTGTCAATATTCAGTGACACGACTGCCGTGCGTTCCTTTGCCGTATAATCGCCATAAAGCCGTATTCTGTCAATCCCGCTGATTTTTTCCAAAAACAGATCTGCAAGTTCTCTTTCACGCCTGCCAATGACTTCAACCCCGGTGTAAAGCAGATACCCGGCTGCGGCATTTAAGCCTGCAATGCCGGGAACGTTTAACGTGCCCGCCTCAAGCGCCGCCGGCAGATCCGACGGATGATTTTTTGAAAAACTCATAAAACCGCTGCCGCCGACACAAAACGGTTCCATCTCAATCCCCTGCTTCACATAGATCCCGCCTGTTCCCTGCGGTCCCATCATCGCCTTATGTCCGGTAAAACAAAGGATGTCAATCCCCTGTTTTTCTACGTCAATCGGCAGACAACCGGCTGTCTGCGCGGCATCGACAACAAGCAGCGCTCCTTTTTTATGCGCCAGTGAAGAAAGGTACGAAAGATCCATAACATTCCCAGTCAGATTTGACGCATGCTGTATCACCACCGCTCTCGTATTTTTCCGAAAACTATGGCTGAACTGTTCACAGGATGCCGCTCCTTTCCGGTCAACAGGAAGAATCGTAAGCGCCATCCCCGCTTTTTCTTTTCGGTAGAGCGGCCTTAGCACGGAATTGTGCTCGCTGGCCGTCGTAATCACATGACAATCCTCCGTAAGCAGTCCGTTCACCGCAATATTCAATGCCTCCGTCGCATTGGAGGCAAACGCAATCCGACTGGGATCCTCTGCGCCAAACAACTCTGCAAGCTTCTCTCTTGCCTCGTAAACGATCCGTGCGGCTGAAAGGGACGGCCCATGCGCGCCTCTGCCGGAATTGCCGGCAGACAATGCGTTTACCACTGCTTCCCCCACACAGGGCGGTTTTTTTATTGTTGTCGCTGCATTATCAAAGTATATCATGGTTTTATCACAAATCCCGCTCCTGTCATTTTCTCCGCAATCGCATACATATTTGTCACGCCTCCTACTTTCAGCTGATCTGTCAGATGATAGTGGTTTAAACAGGTGCCGCAGGTTAATATTTCAACGCCCTCTGCTTCCAGCTGTTTTAAATCAGAAACAGTATCGGATTCCCCACAGGTCAGAAAAGCCCCGCTGTTGTAAAAAAGGATTGTCTTCGGCAGGATATCCTGCTGTGTCAGTGCATATAAGAATCCTTTCATCAACACTCTTCCAAGTTCGGCATCTCCTTCCCCCATCATGGAAGAAGAAACTGCAACTACAAGATCCCGGCTCACTTTCGCACTGCAGGTAAGCGGTTCCTCCTCTGCGGCGTGATCCGCCGCAGCGTCTGCGTCAACGTGCAGTAAAACCATATATTTCTGATCGTTCTGTTTTTCGGAGCGGATCTGATATCCTTTCTGAACTGCCATTTTGGACAGGTTCTGCACGGCAATTTCGTTGTCTACATAAACTACGACCGTTCCGCTTCCGCCCAGCTGACCGATTGCTTTCTTTGTCTTTACAACAGGGATCGGACAGGTATCTCCGATTGCATCGACTACTATTTTTTTCTCTTTCATCTCAATCCTCCGGCCGATTTTATTCCAAACAATTAAACATGAAATTTTCCGATCATCTCGTTTAATGCCGTTGCCTGCGCCGAAAGCTGTTCGCTCGAAGCCGCGCTCTCTTCCGCCATAGCCGAATTGTCCGTCACAACATTGGAAATCTGGTTGATGCCGGATTTCACCTCCTCAAGGCTTTCCATCTGCGTATTTGTGATCTGCGCCAGCTCATTCATTTTATCAGCCAGCACAACGACTCCTTCTACCGATTCCGAAAGCTTTCCTGCCGTCTCGTTGACAAGTTCCATCCCGCGCTTTACGGCCTCCATTGAATTTTTAATTAATTCGGTAGACTTTTGAACTGCGGCGACACTCTCTTTGGACAGATTTCCGACTTCATCCGCAACAACGGCGAACCCTTTTCCCATCTCTCCCGCACGGGCTGCTTCAATGGATGCGTTTAATGAGAGAAGATTGGTCTGATCCGCAATTTCTTCAATATTAGCGATAATTGCACTGATTGCGCCGGAGCAGGAGTTGATCTCTTCCATTGCCGCTACGAGCTGGCGCATTTCCTGATTGCTGAATTCAATATTTTTTCTGACATCATCTGCGCCGCCTGCAGCCGTTTTCGCATATTCTGCGTTATCCCGCACCTGCTCGGACAGATGAACCACAGTTGCCAGCAGTTCTTCCACTGCGGCAGCCTGATGCGTTGCGCCCTCAGCGAGCGACTGCGCCGCCTGCGCAATCTGGCCTGCGCCGCCTGTCACCTCATCCGCAGAGGAATTGATGCCAAGTATTGTCCCGGTCAGCGTATGTGAAATATTCTCTAATGCCAGTTTAATTTTCTGAAACTCTCCCGCATAATCCTGCTTTAGTTCATACATTAAATTGCCGTTGGCAATTTCATCCAGAACCCCTGCAATTTCGTCAATATAGCAAATATAGTCCTTTAACCGCATGACAGTCCTGTCGATGGATTCCGCTACTGCGCCGATCTCATCATTTGAATCCACATGAAGCAGTACATCCAGTTCCCCCTGCGCAATCTTATCGGCAACCTCATGCAGCTGATGAATCGGGCGCACAATTCCATTCGATATTTTTATGATCAATACGCAAAGTATCACAATAATCGCCGCAAATAATATCACAATACTTAAAATTACCCCGTATAAATCCATATTATGTTCCAGACTCGGAAGCCCGCTTAAAACAACCCATTTACTGTCACCGGCCTGCGTCATATAACCATGGTTTGTACTGCCTGCGAATTTATAGGAATAAGCGCCAAATTCACTGTTGTTAAATGCATCTTTTATTGTTTGCGAGATTTCAGTCTCCAAAAGAGAAGTCTGCTGCAGTGATTCATCCGGCGCATACATAATGACGCCTGCCTGTGTCATCAGCAGCAAAAAGCCCGTACTTCCAAGTTTCTGCTCTTTCATCATATCGACGACTGCACTCAAAGACAAATCAAGCGCCGCCACACCGACCATCTCGCCGGAATCATTACAGACCGGGGTGACGATGCTTGCAATCAGATCCTGATTGGAACTGCTGACATACGGCTCTGATACAACCGTTGTGCCTTCTTTCATCATCTGCTGATACCAGCTTCTGCTGGTAATATCCCATTCGCCAATTTCACTGACAAATCCATTATGTTCGAAAAACTGGCTGGAATCAAGATCTGCCGCCCAGCTGGCAAGAATATTGACGGTATCTGTCTGATAGATATTGTTCAGTGATGCCATTACTGTCTCATACCGGCTGGCATCCGTCACCTTGTCTCCAGGTTTGATTTCTTCAAATAAATTGATTAATTCCTGATTTGTCCCCAGCTGTTTGCTGATTTCTATGTACTTTGTAAAATATTCGCTGATTTCATAGGCCGCTTTTAAAGAATTATCCTTAATATTCTCATTTTGCAGATGCTGTATTCGATTTCCCGCAATCAGCGAAATCAGTGTTCCGGCCAGTAAAAGCCCGATTACAGTCGGCGTAATCAGGCGGACCAGCATTTTTGTCCGGATAGATTCCCGCTTTCCTTCTCTTTTTAATTCCGTTTTTTCTTCACTCTTATGCTGCTTCATCATTTCCTCCATTTTTCGTCAAAACAGACGCTGTCTCGAAAGCTCCGGACTACAGTCTCTACTTAAAACACAAGTATTTCATTTTCCTGCTTTTCTAAAATTTCCCCCACCAGAGATGCCGGGATACCCGCTTCTGTAAACTTTCGCAGCAGCGCGTCTGCATCTCTTTTATCTACAGCGATCAAAAGTCCGCCGGAAGTCTGCGGATCAAACAGAATTTCCTCCATCGCAAACGCAACTCCCTCAAATTTCACAAATGCCGCTGTATGATTCCTGTTCTTCTGTCCGGCAGCCGTGAGCAAAAATTCTTCTGCACAGCCAAATGCTCCACGGATCGTCAAAATCTTACTGCTGTCAATCCGGCACGAAACATTTCCCGCCATCATTTCATGCAAATGCCCAAGAAAACCGAACCCCGTCACATCCGTACATGCATGAATCCGATAGCCCCCGCATAGCTTTGCCGCATATTTGTTTAACATTGTCATGGATTCTACGGCTTCGTCCACCGATTCTTTCGAGGCTTCGCCTACGCGGTCTGCCGTACATACAATTCCAACGCCCAGCTTTTTTGTCAGAATCAGCTGATCCCCGATCTGACCCCCGTTATTTTTGTAAATCCGCTCCGGTGAAACCGTCCCCATAACGGAAAGCCCATATTTGATCTCATGATCGCAGATCGAATGGCCTCCTGCAAGTATCCCCCCCGCTTCGGTTACTTTTTCTGCACCCCCGCGCAGGATCTCTCCCAAAATATTCAGATCTTCCTGTTCCGGAAAACACACAATATTTAATGCAGATTTTACTTCTCCACCCATAGCATAGATATCGCTTAGTGCATTTGCCGCTGCAATCTGCCCGAACAGATACGGGTCGCTTACCATTGGCGGAAAAAAGTCAAGTGTCTGTACAATTGCAAGATTGTCCGTCACCTGATAAACAGCCGCATCGTCTTTGCTGTCATAGCCGACAAGTAGATTTTTATCGTATGCGGGTCGTGGAATTTTTTCCAGTACATGTCCTAAGAGCCCGGCGCCCAGTTTTGCAGTGCATCCGCCGCTTTTACAAAACAGTGAATTTTCTCCCATTTGCTCCTCCTTCTCTCTGTTGCGCGCACTCCTGCCCGTTTCCCATAAGAAGATCCAGTCCGTGCTCAATCACGCCCAGGATACAGGAGAGACTCTCCGCAACTGCTTTCGGACTTCCCGGCAGATTGATAATAAGCGTACGCCCCCGTATCACACTTACGCCGCGGCTTAACATGGCGCGTTCTGTCACTGTCATGCTGTAAGAACGGATCGCCTCGGCAATGCCCGGCGCATTGCGTTCGGCCACGCAGAGCGTCGCTTCGGGCGTGATATCCCGCTCCGAAAAACCGGTTCCGCCAGTCGTCAGTATCAGGTTACAGTGACAGATATCAGAAAGACGCACCAGTTCCTGCTTCAACAACTCCTTTTCGTCCGGAAGTATCTTGCAGGAAACCGCTTCATATCTGTCTTTCGGCAGCAGTTCCAAAATTTTTTTGCCGCTGATATCCTCCCGTTCCCCTTTCGCCCCCTTGTCGCTTACGGTAACAATCCCTACAGAATACATTGCATCTTTTCCCCCCGCTTGGCAAAATCCGTCATTACAACAGAACACGCGCCGGATTGCAGTAACATATTTTTCAATTCCTTTGCACTGCCGGGGCCGCCGCTGTAACATTTATTTAATACGATATAATAGTCCCTGCCGCCCACCCCTTTTCTCGTTCCCCATTCCGCCAGCAGCAATTCTGCCAGATCAGACGTTTCAAGCCTGTGGTCCAAATCGGTGTGCAGTCCTTCCGCTGCCAATTCGGCACGAAAACATGCTTCCGACAATGTTTTTCCGACAGCATCAATCCCTAGAACTGCAATGACAATATCGCTTTCATCCAACAGCACCGGCTCGGTCTGATTCGGCGCCTTGCACGGCATCTGTCTGGCGCCGTCCGCCTCCAGTAAAACAAGATCCGCTCTTTTGACTGCCGCTTTTAATATATCCTGCTCTGGCATTCTCAG
This sequence comes from uncultured Roseburia sp., assembly GCA_947088675.1. Lineage (GTDB taxonomy): Bacteria > Bacillota > Clostridia > Lachnospirales > Lachnospiraceae > Roseburia. The sequence goes on along the minus strand of CAMUHN010000007.1, from coordinate 21,854 downwards.
TTTGCCGTCTGGCGCCTCTCTCCCCAGAACCGGTATTTTTTTCATCTCCCAGAGTAAATCCAGAGATGTTCCGTCTTCTATCCACACAGCTTCTCGCTCAAACGAAAGCACGCTGCCCACCTGCCCAAAATTCGGGTCTGCAGCTGTTCTTGCGCACTTTTTGTTCATTGGCTTTCTGATATGAGTTGTTGTGGAGATAAGCACGCGAATCCCCCGCTTCGCACAGTGCTCTGCCAGAAAGTACATCAGTGTTGTCTTTCCGCCGGCTCCTGCCATTGATATCACATGCCCTTTCTCCTCCAGAAAAGGAAACGCTGATCTGATCCGGTTCCAATCCTGGGTTTCCCCCTTTTCATACCGGTTTTGTATCAATATCCTCCAACTCCTTTTCTGACACCTGATAAAGATCTGTCTTCTGCAGATAGCGCAGTACAATCTGTTTTCCGCCGACATCTCCGTTCAGTTCCGACAATTCCCTGTAAAAGTCCGCTGAAAAAATAACCGGGTTTTTTATGGTTTTGCCGCAGGCACACGCCAGAATTTTGCTCTTGCCCTGCTCCCATGCCATAACGAAATTCGTTATGGTTTTCTTTGACAGATCAGGCTGGTCTGCCACAAAAAACAGGCAGGCATCTGATGCAGGCTTCATCCCTGCCAATGAATCAAGTCCTAGCGCTATCGAATGTGAAATCCCAAGTTCCGGCGCACAATTTCTGACAATTGTAACAGACGGATAACTGCGGCCGCATGACGCAATCATGGAATCGTACTGTGTCACTAAAAGCAGTTTACGTATTTTCTTTTCCTGCTGTAAAAAGACAAGTAAATCCAGAGCATGGCGGTACATTTCTTTCCCGTTCCACCTGTATAGTAACTTATTTTCTCCAAATCTTATACTGTTTCCCGCAGCCAGTAATATCGCGTCCATTTTTTCCTCACCAGATATCCGTTTATTATAGCAGGGTTTTTACGAATTGTAAAGCGTTCCCCCAAAAGTCGTCACTCCTCGCAGCGGATTGTTTTTTCCGTATATTTGCGCTGCATCTCATGACGGATTTTTCTGTTTTCAACCGTATCAAACACAATCGAAAAATCATAATCATCCGGATACAGTTCGGCTGCCGCTACATGAAGTTTAACGCGTTTATGGTTGATCCATATTTTTTTGCCGGGCAGCTGCACACGAAGAACGCCTTTTTCATTCACCGGTTCGCATACAATGCCGATCTTCTGATCCGGATAAACCATCACGCTGTCGCCGCGCTGATAAACTGTCTTAACTGCCGGCCGGCCTTTTGACTTCCTGATTTTTGCAATTTTCCCTGCAGGCTTCTTTTCCGGCATTATGTCCTCTTTTTGAAACTGATACCGCATAACCGCATCTTTGCCATATGCCGCGCAAATCGCTGTTCTTAACATAGCGTTTGGCATGCCAAGCCGGTCGGCAATAAAAAACGCACAACTCTCGCCCGCCTCCCCAAGTACCATCTGGTAGGTCGGCTTTAATGTCTCCCGGTCAAATGTCATTCTGGCATTGATCAGCTCTGATTCTTCTGCAGCGTATTCTTTTACCTGCGGGTAATGCGTTGTAACAAGAAAAAGCGCGCCGCTTTTTTTCAGTTCTTCCAGGATTGCAATTGCGATGCCCATGCCCTCCGCAGGGTCCGTACCGGAACCAAGTTCATCCATAATGACAAAACTTTGATCACTCACTTCCCTTAAGACAAAAAGAACGTTTTTCATATGTGCTGAGAACGTGGACAAATTATCCGCAAGATTCTGCCCGTCCCCGATATCGCACAGATATGACTGGTTCATACAAATCTCCGCCTGCCTGCATGTTACATGCAGTCCGCACTGTGCCATAATGCAGTTGAGCATTACTGTTTTCATCGCAACTGTCTTTCCGCCCGTATTTGGCCCGGTAATGACAATTCCGCGAATCGAATCTCCGATTTCAAACTGCAGCGGAACGCTTTCTTTCTGATCCATCAGCGGATGTCTGGCATCTTTTAACACAATTCTGCGTTCTGTGTTTATTGACGGCTCCGACGCATTCAGATCCATGCTCAGTTTCCCTTTTGAAAATATAAAATCAAGTTTTTCCATCACCCTGCTATTTTCTGCAATGATGGGCGCCGCCTCGGCCGTCATAGCGGTCAGCGTATACAAAATGCGGTATATCTCATTTTCCTCGTCAATTTTTAACATCTGTATTTCTTCATAATATCTTGCAATTGCCGACGGTTCTATAAACAGCGTACTTCCGGTGGACGATTTGTCAATGACGCTTCCCGCGATTTTTAATTTGCATTCTTTCCTGACCGGAACGCAAAGTCTCCCGTTTCGCAGCGTACAGTATCGGTCCGCCATACAGGAGGAATGTGAACGCATAATCTGTTCCGCTTTCTGCTTCATCTGCTCGTCGCATTTTAACATCCGGTTTCTGATCTGTTCGAGCTCTTTCGATGCATAATCGTCTACCGCGCCGTTTCTGATCTGCCTTACGATTTCATCCCGCAATTCTCTTTTGTCATCCAGATTTTCTTCATAGTAAGCCAGTGGATTTTCAAATTGTTTTCCTTTCTGCAGATAGTCTTTGAGACGTCGTATCACAACCAGAACTTTCTCCACACGCTCCAGCTGATACGGTGTCAGACAGTCCCCTTTTTCGGAAGCTGTCAAAATCGCTTTGATTTCGGTCAGGTTTTGCAGCGGCGGCATACCGAGTTGTTCCATCAGTTTTTTTCCTTCGGTCGTATCTTTTTGCTGTTTTCTCAGTTCTCTCTCATCCAGATAAAACGACAGCCCTCTTATCTTTTCTTTTGCCGCATCGGTAACGGCAAGATTTTCCCACATTTCTTTTATTTTATCAAATTCAATTTGTGATTGCGTATTCATTTCTGATTCCTCCTCAAAAAATGCAGACCCTTTTCTGTAACAAAAAAACCATGGCGTCTTACAAGCATAAGATACCATGGCTTTTTCCTCTCCGCGTCCGAGTGTATCATCGAGCAGGGAAGATCTATCTTCCCCTGCGCACAAAAAAACATGGCCAAACAGCCATGCTCTCTCTTCCAAGTCCGTATAGCACAAAAAAGCATTGTAAGGCGAAAATACCAACAGCTCCTGCCGTCAGTAAACAGGCAGACTTCCTGCGTAACACAAAAAGCAGCCCTGCAATATTTATTTTGCAGTTTTCTCCGTTACAATGACAATTAACATGCAAAATCCTCCTGAAATCTATTGTTTCTGATTATAACCACGATACCGGTTTTTGTCAAGCGTTTTTAAAGGGATTTAAAAATATTGCGAACAGGAAAGTGTATAAAGGGAACAAAAACCATACAATATAACAATAGCAACTGCATAAAACGGGAGGTTTTTATGAAACAATGGAACTGTATCAAATGGATTGGAATTGTATTTGTGCTTGCGGCCGGAACGCTCTCACATTTTCTGTATGAATGGAGCGGCCAAAATTATTTCGCAGGCCTGATTTCTCCTGTCAATGAATCCGTATGGGAGCATATGAAGCTGATCTTTTTTCCCATGCTTGCTTTCACGCTGATACTCCTGTGCCGGTACAGAAAAACATATCCATGTGCTGCCTGTGCGCTGCTGACCGGAATCCTGACCGGAACGCTGCTGATTCCTGTTCTTTTTTACGCCTATACGTTTGTTGTCGGCAAAGATCTCTTTTTTATGGACATTGCCATATTTATTTTCAGCACGCTGATTGGATTTTTGATCTCCTCAAAAATAATGAAATCCTGTCACTCGAAACCAAAATGCATTTTGCCTTGTATTCTCGTCCTGCTTCTGCTGCTGTGTTTTCTCTTCTTTACTTACGCTCCCCCCGACATGGCGCTCTTTTCCGATCCGGCCGTACTGCCAGGGTGAACTTTCTCTGCCGAAAATGGCAATGTTCGTTTCACACTGTTGCTCTCCTGCTTTTATACAGGGCATATAACAGCAGGATTCCTGCCATTGCGCCGACAAACAGAAAAGATTGGATAAGCGGCATAAAATTATACTGCCCTCCCTGCCAGAAAGATGCAAAATCGTTGCAGATATAAGACATTGGAAACAGCGCGGCCACTTTCTGCAGCGCATCCGGCAGCTGGCTGGTGCGTACCCCCATCATACCGCATACTATCATAACCAGAAAATAGAAAAACATTTCCACTCCAAATGTAATGCTAAACTTTCGAAAGATATTGGCCAGCGCATGACTGACGACCAAAAATACCGCTCCAACCAGATACAGACAGAGCAAAAGGATCAGAAAAGACGAAACGGCCGGTTTGGCAATGCCAATCACAACTGTCCAGAATATCCCGTAGGCCAGGACAGCGATTGTCATAAGAATCAGATGGGCGGCAAGCTTTGCTGTGATCAGGCTTTTCTCCTGATATCCGAACAGCCGCATCCGAAGCGGAATCTCACGTTCCACTTCATTGGAATACAGCGCTCCGTATCCCAAAAACATAACGGAAAGCGGAATCACCAAAGAAACAGACAACATGATTTCCGTTTTAAACTGCTGCAAATACTCCCCCGGCACATCGCTTCCGATTGCTTTCACAAGAATCAGTGAAAAAAAGTTCGGAAAAACAAATGCAAAAAAATGAGTCATTAAATTCCCATTTAAATTTCTGATTTCGTACCGTATCATACGAAGACTGCATCTCTTCTGATTCATTTAGACTGCCTCCTTTTTTTCATAATACTTTTCTTTCGCATTGATGGACATAATCTCTATATCCGAACTGCTGCGCTTAAAACTGACATTGTGACGAATGAAAAGCGAGATTATTTTAAGCTCCTCCTCCTCGTTTCTGCAGGAAAGCGCGATCAGATGCTGCGGTGAATGCAGTACGGAAAAATCTCTGGTCAGATCTCTGTTCTTCTCGTTATTCTCAAGAATTAAGACAGACGAACCGCAATAGGTTGTAAACAATTCCTCTTTTGGCCCGTAGGCAATTACTTTCCCCTCATCCAGAAGCAGGATTTTATCTGCCAGCTGCTCCAGCTCCTCGTAATAATGCGACACGACAAGCAGCGTGCTCTCTTTCTTTCGATACCACTCCGCCAGTTTTTCCATCAGCTTCTGCCTTGTCTCAAAGTCAAGGCCGGACGTCACCTCATCATAAACGGTCAGTTTTGCGTCCTGCATCATAACCATCAGTACCGTCAGTTTCTGTTTCTGCCCTCCCGAGAGCGCATTAATTTTTTTCTTCAGGCACGGTTCAAACTCAAAGAAAGAGATCATCTCCCGTAATTTTTTATTCTCTTTAATGGAAGTATTTAAAATGGTTTCCAGGATTACTTTCACCGGCATTGTAACTGCGTACTGATTAAACTGCATATGGACAGCCATTTCATCGGGTGTCAGATCTGTCTCAATCCGGCCCTTATAATCGACAAGTCCCAGAAGCGCTTTCACCAGCGTCGATTTCCCCGCCCCGTTCGAACCGATCACACCAATTCGCTCGCCTCTCTCAAAAGATATGGGACGGTCGATCATAAGCGCTGTCTGTTTTCCATAATCTACCGTTAGATTCCTGATCGTCAATAACATATTTTTATGCCTCCTTTTTTGCACATAGTTTTGCACACACACCGTTTTCCACATTTTCTATCTCAATTACAAGACCTGCAGCCCTGCTGTAATATGCTGCCAGATAGAGACCCAGCCCTTTTCCTTTTCTGCTGCCGTCGCTTGTAACAAACGGCAGAAACAAATCAGGCAGCAGGTTTTTGTCGACAGTAACGCCATAATTATACAGGAGAAAACAGGATTCCCCCGCTTCGACTCTGACCTGTTCATGGTCAGGCGTGTACGTAATAGCATTGGAGATCAGATTATCTATGATTTTTTTCAGCATTTCTCTGTCCGCGTATATTGTTCCGCTGCCCGCAAAACTTACGGAAAGATTTTTTTCCGATATCTGCACCTGATAATGGCTGCTGATTTCTCTCGCAAGCGTAATCAGATCTACCTCTTCCTTTTGCAGGTCGTCCGTATGATAATTCAGCGCAAGGACATCTTCTATAATTTTTCGCATGGACAGAAACTGTTCCTTTATCTGCGGCAGGTACTTGCCTGTGTCTTTATATTTCCCGACTTCCTGTATCATCCCGTCTGACAGCAGCAGTCCGGCTGTGACCGGCGTCTTTAACTGATGCGACGTTGCGCGCAGAAAAACTTCCTGGCGTTCGTTTTCCTCCTCCAGCCTCCGGTTCTTCTGCTCCAGGATACGGCAGTTTTCGTACAGCTTTTCAAATAGCTCATGCAGTGCGCATCCAAGCGCCTCAATCTCATCCCCGCTTCTGATCTCAAACGCATCCATCTGAAACTCGCCTGCAAACTGCACATTTTGGGCGTAATTGGAAAGACGGATGACCGGACGTACTATTTTTCCGGAAAAATAACGGGATGCGATCAGAACAAGTAAAAATACTACGGCAATAATCATCGGCAGACTCTGTGTGACCACCGGCGTAATCTCTTCCATCTGCGGCGTCATAGTCGGCAAAAACGTAAAGATAAACGCGTCATCTGTCCGCCCCATCGCAATATACGTGGTATATCCGAAATCCTCATCAAAGACGCCTGCCTCAAAAATTAACATACGTTCGGATATCGAATGCATTTTTGTATATTCGCTTCGAAAACCATCCTGCTGCGCCTGTGACTGCACATCCAGCCGGATCGGGTAATCTTTTGGCAATAACTCTTCTTTTGCAAAGATTTCTTCAACACGCGAAAAGAGTTCCCCGAACCCGTCTGCGCCGCTCTCCGGAAACGAGCGTTCCGTTACGCCGCTTTTCATCTGCGTTCTAAATTCATCCAGTATCTCCTGAAGATCGGAATCGTTGATTTTCGCTGTTACCGAAACAAACTTTCCTCTGATAAACAGGCTGTCGCCCTGATCCGGAATCTCCACTGTGTAGACAGCCGTAGGGTTTTTGACGCGCAGATTGTCATAACTTCTGTCCGCCATATAGGCTCTCTGGATCTGTTCCGCGCAATTTAAGTCGCTCTTTTTGACATACTCTACATACAGGGAAGGCAGCATGAATATAAAGTAACCGACAATAAAAAGTACCAGACTCGCAGCGATTGCCATACTGTAAAAAAATGTTTTTTTTGACAGTCCCATATCAGTCCTCCTCACAATACCGGTATCCAACGCCGATCACGGTTTTAATACAGTTTTCCGGCAGTTTTTTGCGCAGATTTTTTACATGGGCGTCAATGATCCTGTCATTCCCGACATAATCCTCATTAAAAATGCAAAGAATCAGCTGTTCTCTTGTGAAAACACGGTTTGGCTCTTTTTTGAGTGTAAGCAGCAAAAGATACTCGCTTAATGTGAGCGCAAGAGGCTGCCCGTTATAAAACGCCTGATACGACTCTTCGTGCAGAACAAGCCCCCGTTCATCCTGAATCGCCGTCCGTTTTACACGACGCAGTATGGTTTCCATTCTTTTCAGCAGTATAATCGGCGATACCGGTTTGATCACATAATCGTCTGCATAAAGATTAAATGCGTCTACCTGCGTCTTCTCGTCATCTAATGCGGTCAGCATAATTGCCGCCGTATCCGGCGCGTTTTCTTTCATGTAAGCGAGCACCTCAATCCCGCTCACCTTCGGAACCATAATATCCAATACTGCAAGATCAAATTTCTGCTCCTTTAACAGGTCAATCGCGGCCGCTCCGTCGTTCGTGCAAACCACCTCATAGCCCTGCATTTTCATATATTCCGCCAGAACCTCCTGTATCGTAAGCTCATCTTCCAAAAATAATATTTTCATACCGCTTTTCCTTTTTCTGTCCTGTAAAATCATGCGCATGTTTTCTGATTGACTGTACTGATTGTAGCACACCTGTATGAATTTGGAATGAAGATTGTATGAATCTGTCGTCTTCTCACTTATTCCATCATGATTTCTTTCATCGAAATCTTCTTTATTTGGTCGGAATATACAGCCATCAGGATTTCATAAATCAGGATAAAAATGGCAAGCGAAATCAGCATAACCGGTACATCAAACTGATATGCAGGCATGCCCTCCATATCCTTGAATACAATATCAACCATAATTCGAAGCAATGCGTACTGATATACGGTTCCAATGGCAAACCCTGTATAGGACACCGGTCTGTATCCCCCGAGAATTGCCATGGCGCATTCTTTTTGAGAATAGCCAAAAATCCTCATCATAGCGATTGTCTTTGTATTTCCTTTCATCACGGTTGTGACAGCAAGAAATAATGTGGTAAATGCCAAAACAAGACCGATGATCAGCATCATTGCCCCCATCATTTCACTTGACAGTTCTTTCATGCTAAAGGACATCTGCGTCATGGAAGAAAAACAGAACGAAGCAAAGAGGATGAAAAATGTAAGCGTTTTTTTGCTTCTCAACGTAGTCTTTTTTAAATATGCGACAAAAGAGGCATCGTTTATTTTTTCTTCTCTATATTTCTTTGTTTTGACAAAAGTCCTAAAATCATTTTTCAAAAGCGATAACACAGGCTTTTTTAATTTACGCCAGGCATAACCAATTGCAAGCAGAGAAAAGCCGACGGTCGGTAAGACAACAAAATAAAGGAAAACCGTCGGATGAAAGCGTATCGCTATCTCCGGAAGTATTTTGTCCTCATTCTGCAGGGCATAAAATTTCGGCATCAGAAGAAATGCGCCGCCGAACCCAACTGCAGTTCCAAGCAATGCACTGATTCCAAATACCCAGAAGTTTACCGCGATTTTCAGATTTGAATACCCCAATGCCTTTAATATACCAAGCTCTTTTTTGTGGGTGTCAATGTAATGTTTGATATAAAACATCAGCATAACAACGGAAGTGATGAGCAGACATCCGCCGCTTACAAGACAGACGACTTTTGCCGTCGATACCTGCGCGTTATAAAAAATCAGAGACAATTCCGATGTTATTTCATCCTCAATGGACGAAATATCCAGATAAAAGTTCAGAAACATTGTACAGACAAGTACGGCACAACAGGAAATCACAGAAATGCCGACAAGCTTTGAAGCATTTTTTATTCCAATCATCATATCGTCACCATCCAATCTCATACGCAGTCTTTAGCACTTCATTCCGATATATACCGGTTATTTTTCCACTGTTCATTTTGACGACTGTTTTCGCCATTTCTGCAATATTTCCATTGTGTGTTACCATTACGATTGTAAAATTATATTTGTTTTTTAACTTGCAGATGTAATCAAGCACCTGTCGGCCTGTCCTCTCATCCAGTGCGCCTGTCGGCTCATCGAGAAATAAGATCTTTGGCTTTTTGGCCAATGCTCTTGCAACCGAAACTCTCTGCTGTTCTCCGCCTGAGAGCTCGCTCGGATATTTATGTAATTTTTCTCCCAGCCCGACTGCTTCAATGACTGTCCTGTAATCTTTGTTGCCTGCTAAATCCGCCCCCATTTTCACATTTCTGTCCACATCCATATTCGGCAGCAGATAATACTGCTGAAAAATAAAACCGACATTTTCCTTGCGGAATGACGTTAATTCATTGTCGGAAAGCGCTGCAATATCTATCGTATCGTATAACACTTCACCGCTGTCAGGGCGTTCCAGCCCCGAAATGACATTCAAAAAAGTGGACTTTCCGGAACCTGACGCGCCGAGAATAACTACGAAATCTCCATCTTCCATTTCCAGGCTGACGCCCTGTAACACCTGAAAACGGCTCTCTCCGTCTCCATATGATTTTATAATGTTTTTCACCTCAATCATGATTTTTCACTCCTTTAATTTTTTTAATATACCTGTAAATACCTCTGTCACCATCGAGCCGATTTCAGGGCCTGTAAAGCAGCACATTTTGGTAGCGCAAAGCGTTGCAATTCCGTGCGTATAAATCCAGAGGTGATAATACAGCTTTTCAGCCAATAACCTGTCGATCCCATACTCACCCTGAATTGACAGCAGGATTTCCTCATAACTTTCCTCTATCAATGGCAGTATCCCCGATAATTTTGGAACCTGCCTCTGCTCTGTCATAAATAGAAGCTGAAAAAGCTTTGGCTCATTGACAGAAAAAAGAATGTACTGCATTCCCACCCCCTTAAAAGGATGTTCCTGTGTTAATCCTTTCTCAACATATTCTTTATACAGCTTTCTGGCAAAATCAACTACAGCCTGCGAAACCTCGTCCATATTCTGGAACACGGTGAAAATCGGCCTTGCAGAACTGCCAAGCTGCATCCCCAATGCCCGGGAAGTCAGTGCTTCCATCCCATCTTTTCTTACAATCTCTGTCGCAGCTTCAATGATCTCTGTTTTCGAGAATTTTGCTTTTGGCGGCAATTCCTGTCTCCTCCTTTTCTAAATCATTTGTTTTACATCATATGTTTTATTATAATCAAAATCACCGCAGCGTCAACAGAAAAAAAAGAAAATTGAAATTTTTCATGGAAAGATTGGCCGGAAAATTCAAAATGCAACCATACATAACAAATCTGCGATTTTTTTGACATTTTTGATTGGTTGCGCATTTTACAGTCATTTATTACAATATTTATAAAAATAAATGGAAAGGAAATTTTCTATGATTAAAATTATGAAAATAACCGGAATAATCCTCCTGGCCGTCGTTGTTTTGGCTGCGATTGCCATCAGTATTTTCTGGTACAGAAACATTCACTGGTATGACAGGTATGAAAAGGCATTAAAAAAAGCAGGCGCAGAAGAAAAGCAAATCAAACTTCCTTCCGGAAATGTTATAAATTATGGCGAGGTAGCCAACGATAAGCCGGCGCTTCTTCTAATCCACGGTCAGATGGGAATGTGGGAGGACTACGCGCTTGTGATGCCAGACTTAAGCAAAAACTGGCATATTTACGCAATTGACGTATATGGTCACGGGGAATCTGCTCATGATGAGAGTCTTTATTATATCGATTCAAACGGCAACGACCTTATCTGGTTTATTCAAAACGTAATTGGAGAGCCAACCGTTCTGTCCGGTCATTCAAATGGCGCTCTGACAGCCGCGTATATCGCTGCATATGGAGGGAATCATATATCCGGAGTTATACTGGAAGATCCGCCTGTATTCTCGACACAGGGAGAAGGATGGGAGGATAGTTTTGCCTGGCTGGACACCTATAAGCCGCTTCATGATTATAACAGATCGGACAGATCGGAATGCTGGGAGGCCTGGTATCTGCGTCACTGCTATTGGGGACAGCTGTTTATGAAAGACGCCATGAACGGAATTGCAGACTATGCAGAGCATTATCACAAAACTCATCCCGGAGAATCCGTAAAAATCGGATTTCTTCCATCATCCATCTGGTCGGTATTTGAGTATGCAAAGAAATACGATTTCGCTTATGGGGAGCATTTCTATGACCTGAGCTGGAATCATGGAATCACACATGAAGAAATTCTGTCAAAGATCAGCGCACCCTGCGTGTATATCCATGCAAAAGAAACGGTACACGAAAACGGAACCCTTCTATGTGCCGCATCCCGCGAGCAGGCCGAACGCGCCGTATCCTATATCGGGGAAAACTGTCGTCTGATAGAGACAGATACGAGTGACCATGTGATACATACGGTTCACAGAGATCTGTATATCGAAACTGTAAATTCATTTCTGAAATGAGGATTACTTATGTTAAAGGATAATCTTACTATGCTTCGCAATATAAACGGTTATTCCCAGGAGGAACTCGCGGAAAAGATTCATATCTCCCGCCAGGCATATGCAAAATGGGAAAGTGGCGCAACTATTCCGGATATTGAAAAATGTAAGCGGATAGCGGAGATTTACGGGGTGAGTCTCGACAGTCTTGTAAAAACGGAATCCGTAGAAGGCATTGGTTCTATTCCCCCTGCTCCGGCTGGCAAAAATATATGGGGGTCCGTTACAATGAATGAAAGGGGTCAGATAGTGATTCCCAAAGCGGTTCGTGATAAGTTTGGACTTACCGGAGGTCAGCGGTTCATCGTTTTTACGGATGACAAAGAGGGAATTGCACTTGTCCCATCCGAATTGTTTGAAGACAAAATAAGAAAAATAACAGAGTTTGCTTCGATGAAAGCGGATCTGTAGATCATATACGGCGTATCTGTCAAAATAAAATGTATCTGATAATCCTTATTACACAAAAACAGGCAGGAGCAACGCCCCGCCTGTTTTTTGATGAACTTTATTTAATTCTGCCCATAATAAGCATTCGCTCCGTGTTTCCGGTAAAAATGCTTTTCTTTGATACAATCCGGCGCCGGTTTTACATCCGGACGGATCGCTTCGGTATTTCTGGCCATTTTGGCAACTTCTTCCAGCACAACGGCATTGTGGACTGCCTCCGCTGCATTGCATCCCCAGGTAAACGGCCCATGATTCGCACAGAGAACAGCCGGCGTATAGGCCGGGTTGATCTGCCTCTGTTCAAATGTCTCAATAATGACAAGGCCTGTATTTTTCTCGTATGCCGCGTCAATTTCCTCCGGCGTCAGGTTTCTTGCACAGGGGATCGGCCCGAAAAAATAGTCTGCATGCGTCGTACCGTAGAGCGGGATGTCCCTGCCCGCCTGCGCCCACGCAACCGCTTCCGGCGAGTGCGTATGCACAATGCCGCCGATCTCTTTATATTTTTTGTACAGTTCCAGATGCGTCGGCGTGTCTGAGGACGGTTTATAATCTCCTTCGATCTTATTTCCCTTAAGATCCATCACAACCATATCCTCCGGCTTTAATGCATCATAGGAAACACCGCTGGGTTTGATCACAAAATAACCGCTTTCTCTGTCAATCCCGCTGACATTGCCCCATGTATAGGTAATCAGACCGCGCCTTGGCAGCTCCATATTCGCCTCATATACCTGCTGTTTTAATTCCTCTAACATCAGCTCATTTCCTCCCGTATGCGCTCTGCAATTCCGTCTGCATCCAGTTTATATTTGTGCAGCAGCTCCTTTGCGGGGCCCGATTCTCCAAACACGTCGTTTACGCCGATGCGCGTCAGTTTTGTCGGACATTTTTCGCTCAGCGCTTCGGCAACGGCGCCGCCAAGTCCGCCGATAATGGAATGCTCCTCCACCGTAAAAATACGCCCCGTCTGTTTTGCCGCTTTGATTACAAGCTCCTCGTCCAGAGGTTTAATTGTATGGATATTGATCACCTGCGCGTCAATCCCGTTCTCCGCCAGCTGTTCTGCCGCAAGCACAGATTCATGGACACAGAGCCCGGTTGCAAGAATCGTCAGATCTTTTCCTTCGCGCAAAACTACGCCTTTTCCGATCTCAAACCGATAATCCGGCCCGTCGTTCATCACCGGAATGGCCAGACGGCCAAAGCGCAGGTAGACAGGCCCTTCATATTCGTAAGCTGCGCGCACCGCCGCTCTCGCCTCAACATCGTCGCTCGGATTGATCACGACCATGCCCGGAATCGCCCGCATCAGCGCAATATCCTCAAGGCACTGATGCGATGCGCCGTCCTCGCCGACAGAAATGCCCGCATGCGTCGCACCGATCTTTACATTCAGATGAGGATAGCCGATGGAATTTCTCACCTGCTCATAGGAGCGGCCTGCCGCAAACATTGCAAATGTACTGATAAACGGTACGAAACCACAGGTAGACAAACCGGCTGCTACGCCCGTCATGTTTGCCTCCGCAATACCGCAGTCTATATGACGATCCGGAAAGGCCCTGCGGAAAACGCCTGTCTTTGTGGCCGCCGCCAAATCCGCGTCCAGAACGATCAGATCCTCATGTTCTTCGCCAAGCTCGACCAATGCATTGCCGTAGCTCTCCCTGGTAGCCGCCTTTTTTACTTCTGACATAACGCTTCACCTACCTTTCTCAAGTCCTCCATGGCAATCTTATACTCTTCGTCGTTGGGAGCTTTTCCGTGCCAGTCTACGCTGTTCTCCATAAAGGAAACATCCTTTCCTTTCAGCGTATGCGCAATAATTGCAGTCGGCTTATCCTTTGTCTGCCTTGCCTCCTCAAACGCACGCCTTATCTCGCCAAAATCATTTCCGTCTATATTGATTACATGAAAATTGAAACTTTCAAACTTTTTGTCAATCGGATACGGAGAGCATACCTGATCAATCGGCCCGTCAATCTGAAGATTGTTATTATCTACAATCACGCAGAGATTATCAAGTTTACGGAAGCCGGAAAACATTGCCGCCTCCCAGATCTGCCCTTCCTCGATCTCACCGTCGCCGCAGAGTACGTACACGCGGTAATCTTTTTTCTTTAATTTTCCGGCAAGCGCCATGCCCGCAGCAGCGGACAGTCCCTGTCCAAGGGAACCGGAGGACATATCGACTCCCGGAATATGCTTCATATCGGGATGCCCCTGTAAGTACGATCCCGTATGGCGCAGTGTCAGAAGATCCTCCACCGGAAAATATCCCCGGTTCGCAAGCGTCGAATAAAGTCCCGGCGCCGTATGGCCTTTCGAAAGCACAAAACGATCCCGGTCCGGATCTTTCGGATTTTTGGGATCAATATTCATTTCCTCGAAATAAAGGTATGTAAAGAGTTCCGCTGCGGAAAGAGATCCGCCCGGATGTCCGGCTTTCGCGCTGTGTACGCCGTCAATAATTCCTTTCCGGACCGAAAGCGCCGCCTGCTTCAATTCTAAATCTGTCATAGTTCTCCTCATCCCTGCGCCGGAAACGGATGTTTCATCCGCTTTCCGGCGCAGTCTGTTTTTTTATTCTCCAAATACCGCTTTATAATCTGCCTGGAATTTTGCAATTCCTGCATCTGTCAGCGGATGTTTCGTCATCTGCTCAATTACGCCATACGGAATTGTCGCAATATGCGCGCCGGCAAGCGCGCAGTCCGTCACATGGATCGGATTGCGGATTGAAGCCGCTATAATCTCTGTCTCAAATCCGTAATTATCAAATATCTGTACGATATCCTCGATCAGCTGCACGCCTGTCACGCTGATATCATCCAGTCTGCCGAGAAACGGAGAGACATAGGATGCGCCGGCCCTTGCCGCAAGAAGCGCCTGGTTTGCGGTAAAGACAAGCGTTACATTGGTCTTTATCCCCTCTTTTGCCAGTACCTTAACCGCTTTTAATCCCTCTACCGTCATCGGAATTTTTACTACCATGTTCGGATGAATCGCGGCAATTTCACGCCCCTCTTTTATCATAGTCTCCGCGTCAACCGTTGTCGCTTTCACTTCCCCGCTGATCGGCCCGTCGACAATCGTTGTAATTTCTCTGATCACCTCGGCAAAATCTCTGCCCTCTTTTGCAATCAGCGACGGGTTTGTTGTAACGCCGCAGATCACGCCCATATCGTTTGCTTTTTTTATATCCTCCACATTCGCTGTGTCGATAAATAATTTCATTTTTCTGTTCCTTCCTTTCTTTCTCAGATTAACGGTATACCACGCTTCCCAGCATCAGGTCTCTCTTAAAACTGCGAATGGTTGTGTCTTTGTCGATAAAGACAGCTTCTATTCCCATCGCCGCTGCCCAGTCGCCCATCTGTTCTGCATCGAGGTCATAGGTAAACGCCGTATGATGTGCGCCGCCCGCAAGAATCCACGCTTCGGCCCCTGTGTAAAGATCCGGCTGCGGCGTCCAGAAATTCGTCGCGGTCGGGAGTTTCGGCATCGGTTTTTCATTCTTTTTGCAGTCAACATCATTGATAATCAGGCGGAACCGCGTGCCAAGGTCAATTAACGAAACCGCAATTCCTTTTCCCTCCTTTGAGGTAAAGACCAGCCTTGCCGGATCTTCTCTGTCACCCATCGTAAGCGGCTGACACTTAATGCTGATCGGCCCTTCTGCAATCGACGGACAGATCTCAAGCATATGCGCTTCCAAAATGCCCTCTTTTCCTTTTACAAAATTGTAGGTGTAATCTTCGAGCATTGAAGTTCCCTTTGCATCTTTCACGCCTGCCGTCATAATCTTCATCAGACGCACCATCGCGGCCACTTTCCAGTCGCCTTCTGCGCCAAAGCCATAGCCTTTTTGCATCAGACGCTGGATCGCAAGCCCCGGAAGCTGTTTTAAGGCGCCAAGATCTCCGAAATGCGTGACAATGGCCTGATAGTCTTTTTCCTCCAGAAAGCGCTCGAACCCGATTTCAATCTGTGCCTGCACTGCGACATGGCGTTTAAATTCTTCCGGATCCCTGCCCTCCAAAAGTATCTCATATTTGCTGTAATACTCCTCGACAAGCGCGTTCGTATCGGCATCGGATACGGCTGCTACCGCCTCCGCGATCTCATTGACCGGATAGGTGTCGACTTCCCATCCAAATTTCAGCTGCGCTTCGACTTTATCGCCTTCTGTCACTGCAACATTGCGCATGTTGTCGGCCACACGCATCACACGAATATGACTGCTCTCAATGACCCCGACTGCGGTGCGCATCCAGGAAGCAATCCGCCCCTGCACAACCTCATCCGACCAGTGGCCGACAACAACCTTGCGTTCAATGCCCATGCGCGTCACAATATGGCCATACTCTCTGTCGCCGTGCGCAGACTGGTTTTCATTCATAAAATCCATGTCGATCGAATCATACGGAATCTCTTCATTAAACTGTGTATGTAAATGAAGCAGCGGCTTCCTGTACTCCTGCAATCCCAATATCCAGGATTTTGCAGGGGAGAATGTGTGCATCCATGTAATGACGCCTGCGCATTCTTCATCCACATTTGCCTCGTTAAATGTCTGACGGATCAGTTCATTTGTAATCAGCGTCGGTTTCCATACCACTTCATAGGGAAGCATTCCCGACTCGTTTAATTTTGCCACAATGATCCTGGAATGTTCTGCTACATGATTCAGACATTCCTCCCCGTACAGATCCTGTGACCCGGTGCAAAACCAGAACTTATAATTTTTTGGTGCTAACATCGTTATCCTCCTGCATCTATATTTATTTTTATTACGCACTAAAAAGATTCCACTGCCGCAGTCTCCGCAGCAAGCACTTTTCGATAATTTTCAATATAGGCATCAAACCCTGCCACATCGTCCTGATCCGGTTCTAAGACAACGCCGGCGTCTGTCCCGTCCTGCGACGCAAATATTTTTTTATTCAGATAATGTTCCAGCGTCTCTTTCTCTTCTTTTTGAACCATATAGGACGCGAGAAGCGCCATCCCCCACGGACCGCCCTCGCCGGCTGTTTTCATTACGGCAACAGGCGCATCCATTGCAGCCGCAAGAATACTCTGCCCGACGCCTTCCGTCTTGAACAATCCGCCGTGACCGTAAATGCGGTCCACTTTAACTTTTTCCTCTTTCATAAGGATATCAAGTCCGATTTTTAATGTCGCAAGCGATGCATACAAATGCGCGCGCATAAAATTGGCAAGCCCAAGTTTCGCATCGGGTTTGCGCACAAACAGCGGACGCCCCTCATTTAATCCTGTGATCGGCTCCCCGGAAAAATAATTGAACGCAACCATGCCGCCGCAGTCTTTCTCCCCCTCGGTCGCTTTGCCGTAAAGCGTGCCAAACAGCTGGTCTTTGTCCAACTTTAATCCAAACGCTTCCGCAAACTCGGAAAACAGGCCGACCCAGGCGTTCAGGTCTGAGGTACAGTTATTGCAGTGTACCATGGCAACCGTATCCCCGGACGGCGTTGTCACCATATCAAGCTCCTCGTGCAGCGCCTTTAGCTCCTCTTCCAATACAACCATTGCAAACACCGAAGTGCCTGCAGATACATTTCCTGTCCTCACAGCAACCGAATTGGTCGCCGCCATTCCGGTTCCGGCGTCCCCCTCCGGCGGACACAGCGGAATACCCGCCGCCAGATTCCCGCTTACATCAAGAAATCTGGCGCCTTCCTCTGTAAGCGTACCTGCCTCTTCCCCTGCGGTAAGTACACGCGGCAAAATTTCCTTTAATTTCCATGGGAACTTTTCCGCAGCCGTAATCCTGTCAAATGTTTCGATCATGCTTCCGTTATAGTCGTGTGTCTTTGCATCGATCGGAAACATCCCGGAAGCCTCGCCGACGCCAGTCACTTTTTCTCCGGTCAGCTTCCAGTGAATATAACCTGCCAGCGTTGTCATATAACGGATATCGCGCACATGCTCTTCTTTGTTTAAAATCGCCTGATACAGATGCGCTATGCTCCAGCGCTGCGGAATATTAAACTGAAATTCTTTTGTCAGGATACCGGCTGCTTCCCCGGTTATTGTGTTTCTCCATGTGCGGAACGGAACCAGCAGTTCCCCATTCCCGTCAAACGGCATATAACCATGCATCATTCCTGAAAATCCGATAGCCGCAAGTTTTCTGATCACAATGCCGTATTTTCTTTCCACATCCGATAAAAGGTCGGCATAACAGTTCTGCAGCCCTGTCCGGATATCTTCCATCCGGTAAGTCCAGATACCGTCCTCCAGTCGGTTTTCCCAGTCATGCGCGCCTGCGGCAAGCGGTTCTCCCTTTTCTCCGACCAAAACCGCCTTGATCCGTGTAGAGCCAAACTCCAGACCAAGTACAGCGCCGCCGTTTTCAATCAATTGTTTTGCCTGCTCCATAATCCTTTCTCCTTTTTTATTTTATTTGAAAGATTTTCACCCCATGCTCCGGAATTTTTGCGCCGACATACCCGTTTTCAATCGGAAAGGACTCACCGGACCAGAGTTCATACGCCGTTCCTGTCTCTGTTGCGATTTGCCCGTCAAACTGCCGAATCTGTCCGGACGATATACCAATCTGCCGTTCCTCTTCCGCAAGATTAAAAAGTGCGATATATTTCTCTCCTGTCTTTTTATTCAGGCAGCTCCATACTGCATAATCCTGCTCCAGTTCGGCCTGCCTGCCCACATAATCATTGGAAACCAGTTTTAAGACTTCTCTGTTTGTCAAAAGCGCAGTCGTCCGGGAATCCAGCTTTGTAAGCTCAGCTCCGATCATCAGCGGGGAACCGAACATACACCACAGCGTCATCATGGTTTTCTGTTCTTCCCAGGTAAAGCCTGTTGTGCGTTCCTGCCCGAAGCCTTTTCCAATCGTTCCAACCGGAAGCATATCGCAGTCAGGATAAGACCCTTCCTCTACATAATTCTGCCATTTCTCACATTGATAAAACATCTGGTAAAGATGATCCCATCTGTCCCAGAAATCGTCGGTAATACGCCACATATTCGCATATCTGCCATAATGAGAAGCACGGCTTACAACAGCCGGACCCGGCGAGAGCGAAAACAGAACAGGACGACCGCATTTTTCGATCGCCTTTGCAATCATCTCTACTTCATGCGCTGCGGAATACGGGTTAAGCAGATTCATATTTGTCGTGCAGATATCGTCGCACTTGATATAGTCGACACCCCAATCCGCATAGAGCTGTATCACGGAATCATAGTATTCCTGCGCCCCATCCGTATCTTTTCGTATTCCGTACATATCAGGATTCCATGCACAGATGGAATGCGGATCGGCAATCTCGCTGGCAAGCGCGCCGGACCCTCTGATCTTCAGATGACGGTGCGCCGCTTCTCTTGGGATACCGCGCATCATATGTATTCCAAATTTCAGTCCCAGGCTGTGCACATATTCTGCAAGAGGCCCAAATCCACCTGCTGCTCCGTCTTTTCGCACTGCAGACGGAAATTTCTCCGGATCCGGCCACAATCTGCCGAACTCGTCCATCTCAATCCCACCGAACGGAATATACTGATATTTTTCCCGCATGGATCCTGTCTTTTTGGCATACCACTGGATGTCCACTACAATATATTCCCAGCCGTATTCTTTTAAATGATTTGCCATATAATCGGCATTTGCTCTTACATCAGCTTCTGTAACTGACGTATCATAATAGTCGTAACTATTCCAACCCATTGGTGCACATTTACTCATTGCTTTCATTTGTCCCGCCTCCATGCTTTCTCACACTACTACCAGTTTAACACAGAGGTTTTTTTCTGTAAACAAATTTTCTGAATTGTCCGATATAATTTATGTAACAATAGTTACTGTTCGCACATTTGTCAAGGAGGATGATTGTCGCAGCATACGTAAACAACATTTTATGGGCGCCTGTTAACCCGGTGGTCCGCATTGAACGGATCACTCCTGTAAGACGCGATTCGCATCAGTCCGATCAGCAGAAAAACGCATTTGCACAACTTCTGGCTATGACGATGAAAACCAAAGACACGGAATCAAACGGATTTGATTCGAAAGCTTAAGGTTTCTGACTGACGGCGCGTCCGTCAAAAAGCCCGACAGATCTGACCGCCTTATCGAGGCGCCTCTTTTCTGTCGGGCTTTTTATGCGTAAATCTACGTATTTGATTCGCTGTTTTCAATCTGCCAGTCAATCGGCTCCACACCGTTTGCCACAAGAAACTCATTTGTCTGACTGAAATGACGGCATCCAAAAAAACCGCGGAATGCAGAAAGCGGACTTGGATGCGGCGCTTTCAGCACAAGATGTTTTGGATTTGTCAGCATCGAGGCCTTGCTCTGCGCCGGTTTGCCCCACAGGAGATAGACAATCGGCCGATCCTGGGCATTTACTGCCTGTATAATCGCATCCGTAAACTTCTCCCAGCCTTTTCCCTGATGTGAATTCGCCTGATGCGCACGCACCGTGAGTACTGTATTCAGCAACAACACGCCCTGATCCGCCCATTTCTTAAGATATCCGTGATTTGGTATGTAACATCCAAGGTTGTCATGCAGTTCCTTATAGATATTAACAAGCGACGGCGGTATTTCTTTTTGTGAAAGGGGTACGGAAAAGGAAAGCCCATGCGCCTGATTAACATTGTGATACGGATCCTGACCCAGTATCAATGCCTTTACGTTTTTCAGCGGCGTAAAATGCATCGCATTAAATATATCATCCGCCGGCGGATAGATAACCGTCCTGGCGTATTCGTCTCTGACAAACTGGTACAGTTCTTTGTAATAAGGTTTTTTAAACTCCTCTGCTACCGCTTTGGCCCAGTCGTTTGACAGCATTGCCATTTGTCTTTCACCCTCTTTGTCGTTTTACCGGCGAACCGATATCCCACGGTCAGCCAGATAGTTCTTTAACTCCATAATTTCCAGTTCCCTGTAATGAAACAGAGAAGCGGCAAGCGCTGCATCCGCATCTCCTTTTGTCAGCGCTTCATAAAAATGTTCTTTCGTTCCGGCTCCTCCCGATGCGATAACCGGAATGGACACACTTCCTGCGATCTGACTTGTCAGCGCAAGGTCGTATCCCGCTTTTGTGCCATCACAGTCCATGCTTGTCAGCAAAATCTCACCGGCGCCCAGCTGATCAACCTTCACCGCCCATTCCACCGCATCCATCCCGACATCAATGCGGCCTCCATTCCTGTATATATTCCAACCCGAACCGTCCGAACGGCGCTTCGCGTCAATCGCAACAACGACACACTGACTTCCAAATTTGTCGGCCGCCTCCGAAATCAGTTCCGGACGGTTAATCGCAGAGGAATTGACTGCAACTTTGTCCGCTCCTTCGCGCAGCAATTCCTTAAAGTCGTCGACCGTGCGTATCCCGCCTCCGACTGTAAACGGAATAAATACTTTTTCTGCTACCCGCCGTACCATATCCACGACAGTTTTTCTGGCATCCGAAGTCGCTGTAATGTCGAGAAAGACCAATTCGTCCGCACCCGCCCTGTCATAGGCCGCCGCGATCTCCACCGGGTCTCCCGCATCACGCAGATCCACAAAATTAACGCCTTTTACTACACGGCCGTTCTTTACATCCAGACAGGGTATGATCCTCTTTGTAAACATAGCGTTCCTCCGTTAATCCGCAAAATTTTTTAAAATCTGCAATCCCGCGGCTCCGCTTTT